>NZ_JAPDIQ010000014.1:0-123679 GCF_029872515.1 Pseudomonas flavocrustae
TCCGTGGACCCCTCGCCCGGCTCAGACCTAAGTGCTTGATTTTCAAGCCGCTTCAGCGTCTGCGCCGGAAGTGGGGCGCATTATAGGGGAGTTTCAGGACAGGTCAACAGGTTATTTCAAGAAACTTCAATAAAGCGGGATGGGCGCCAGGCGATAACCCGCTTCGGTCGCGATGATCCGGTACTGCTTGATCTCGCCAGGAGTCAGCAGAATGGACTGGGAGATGCTGCTCGCCATGGGTGCTGCGCAACCACCCGGACCGGAAGAGGTAAGACTCACGGCGATTTCGCCAGGCGGCAGATTGAAGGAAGCACTCTGGCCCGCCATGAGGGTACCGGCCAGTCGCCCCTGGATCACCAGACCTATATCGCATCCTGATCCGGAATAGGCATCGCCCCGGGTGATCATGAGGATGCCCGGCTGCCCCGTCCCGCCCTGGGGGACCTGAGCCGAGGCGAAAGAGCTGCAGAGCAAGGCCGTCAGCACACCGATAAGCAACTTCATGACTATCTCCTGCGGGGTCGACAAGCACCTTAGCACTGCGCAGGCCCCCGTGTGCTGTTTCGCAGCAGAGCCGCGTCAGGCGTCGCTTCAGGGCACGAAAACTGAGCAAGTGGTCAGGTTTGGTGCCCCGCCAAATAGCTGAAATTTCCCGGAAGCCTTATACAAGGCGTTGAAAAATAACTATTTTTCTCCGCCCGTTTGGGTTTGGCGTCGATCTTGCTGAGCACGGCGGACGCAACACACAACGAAAAAGCACTTCCAGGAGCCTACATGCGCAAGACCCTAACCACCGCGCTGCTGACCACCAGCCTGCTCGCAGCCGGTGTCGCCAACGCCGCAGACAGTCCACTGCTGTGGCATGGTGAAAGCCTCACCTATCTATATGGCAAGGATTTCCGGGTCGATCCCCGTATCCAGCAGACCGTCACCTTCGAGCATGCCAGCAGCTGGACGTGGGGCGATCTCTTCCTCTTCGTCGACAGCATCTGGTTCAACGGCGCGACCAATGCCAGCGACGGCCATCAGGGCTTCTACGGCGAACTCAGTCCAAGACTGTCCTTTGGCAAGCTGTCCGGCCGGGATCTTTCCTTTGGCCCGATCACCGATGTGCTGCTCGCCACCACACTGGAATACGACCAGAACGATGGCGAGGGCGCCGGCCGTGATCAGCGCAACTACTTGGTCGGTCCGGGTTTCGACCTCAAGGTGCCGGGCTTCGACTACTTCCAGCTGAACCTTTACTACCGCAAGCCGGATGGCGGCAATGCGCCCTCGGGTGCCTGGCAGCTCACGCCGGTATGGGCCTATACCCTGCCCCTGGGCAATTCGGATCTGCTCATCGATGGCTACCTGGACTGGGTGATGAACAACAAGGGTAGCTACCACGCCAACCTGCACTTCAATCCACAGGTCAAGTACGACCTGGGCAAGGCCATGGGTTATGAGGCCAAGCACCTTTATGTGGGTACCGAGTACGACTACTGGTCGGACAAGTACGGCATCAAGGACAGCGAGGGATTCCGTACCGACCAGAGCGTTTTCAGCTTCCTGGTGAAGTATCAGTTCTAGTCCGGCCAGACCCACTTTCGGTGCTGTAGCCGCCTTCCCGGCCCGCCGCACCACTGCGAGGTAATCACCATGCCCAGTCCCGTACACGATGATCTGCTCTATGGCCTGGACGAACGTCCCGCCCCGCTCGCTGCCTTTTGCGCTGCCCTGCAGCATGTCCTGGCGAGCTTCGTGGGGATCGTTACTCCACCGCTGATCATTGCCGGGGCCCTGGGTCTGCACGAGCACCTGCCCTATCTGATCAGCATGGGGCTGATGGTGTCGGGCGTCGGCACCTTTCTGCAGGCCCGCGGTGCCGGTGGACTGGGGGCGGGCATGATCTGCCTGCAGGGCACCAGTTTCTCCTTTCTGTCCGCGGTGCTGGCAGCCGGGATGCTGGTCAAGCAACGCGGCGGGACGCCGGAGGACATCCTGGCGATGATCTTTGGCGTCTGCTTCTTTGGCGCCTTCGTCCAGATCGGCCTGAGTCGCTGCCTGGGCCTGTTGCGCCGAGTGATCACACCGCTGGTGACCGGCATCGTCATCACCCTGATCGGCATCAGCCTGATCAGGGTGGGCATCACCGATCTCGGCGGGGGCGCAAAGGCCGCCAACTTCGGCGCACCGATCAACCTGGCTCTCGGCGGCATGGTCCTGGTGGTCATCATTGGCCTGAATCTGTCACGGCGACCCTGGGTGCGGCTGTCGGCGGTGATGATCGGATTGCTGGTGGGCTCTCTGGTCGCCTGGAGCTGTGGCCTGCTGAAACCCCAGGCGCTGCCGGATCTGCCCCTGATCAGCGTCCCCCTCCCCTTTCGTTTCGGCTTCGCCTTCGACTGGTCGGCCTTTTTGCCGGTCGCGCTGATCTATCTGATCAGCACCCTGGAGACCACGGGCGACCTGACCGCCAATTGCCTGATCTCGCGGCAACCCATCGAAGGCCCCGGCTATCTGCGACGGTTGCGGGGCGGGGTCCTGGGTGACGGCGTCGCCTGCCTGCTCGCGGCCACCTTCAATACCTTTCCCAGCACCACCTTCGCGCAGAACAACGGGGTGATCCAGCTGACCGGCGTGGCCAGCCGCCATGTCGGCTACTGGATAGGCGCCATCCTGCTGGTGCTGGGCCTGTTTCCCATCCTGGGCGCCGTTCTGCAGCAGATTCCCAAGCCGGTGCTGGGCGGTGCGACCCTGGTGCTGTTCGGCAGTGTCGCCGCGGCTGGAATACGGCTGCTGGCGCAGTGCACGCTGGATCGCCGCAGCCTGCTGATCATCGCCACTTCCCTTGGCGTGGGTCTCGGCGTCGCCAGCCAGCCGACACTGCTGGATCAGTTGCCGCCACTGGTGAAGAGTCTGTTCGATACCGCGATCACCAGCGGCGGCATCACCGCCATCCTGCTCAACCTGCTGCTGCCCGAAGAGCGCAGCGCAGCGCTGACGGAATGCCGCTCGCCGGCGCCACACCCATAAAAGAGCCCTTGTGTCCGGGACCGGGGGTACGCTATTGATGCCTGCCGCGCCTTTGGATCCTATCGTTGTCATGACCCTTCTCGTACCCGCCCATCACGCCGGCCAGGACAAGCCGGCCGGACGCATCCGGCAGAAGAATGAGGAGTCGATCCTGAGCGCGGCGGAGGAAGAATTCGCCCGCCATGGCTTCAAGGGCACCAGCATGAACACCATCGCCCAGCGCGTCGGGTTGCCCAAGGCCAATCTCCACTACTACTTCAACAACAAGCTCGGCCTCTATATGGCGGTGCTGGGCAACATCCTCGAACTCTGGGACAGCACCTTCAACCACCTGACCGTGGAAGACGACCCCGCCGAGGCCCTCAGCCGCTACATCCGCGCCAAGCTGGAATTCTCGCGGCGCCAGCCGCTGGCCTCGCGGATCTTCGCCATGGAGATCATCGGTGGTGGTCACTGCCTGTATGAATACTTCGATCAGGACTACCAGACCTGGTTTCGCAGCCGGGCGGCGGTGTTCGAGGCCTGGATCGCGGCCGGCAAGATGGATCCGGTGGATCCGGTCCACCTGATCTTTCTGCTGTGGAGCAGTACCCAGCACTATGCCGACTTCGCCAGCCAGATCTGCCAGGTGACGGGACGCAGCCGCCTGACGCGGCAGGATTTCGACGAAGCGGCGCGGACCCTGACCCATGTCATCCTCAAGGGACTGGGCCTCCAGGCGCCATGACCTTCACCCTGATCCGGGATGCCGCCTTTGAAGAAGAGGTGCGCAAAAGTCGTTTTCTGGCCCTCGCCGCGCCCGTTTCCACGGTGGAAGCGGCCATGACCTTTATCGAGCGCGTGAGCGTACCGACCGCGACCCACAACTGCTGGGCGTGGAAGCTTGGCAACCAATACCGCTTCAATGACGACGGCGAGCCCGGCGGCACCGCGGGCCGGCCCATCCTCGCTGCCATCGAGGGGCAGGATTGCGACCAGGTGGTGGTGGTGGTCATCCGCTGGTACGGCGGCATCAAGCTGGGTACCGGCGGACTGGTGCGTGCCTATGGCGGTTGCGCTGCGCGCTGCCTGCAGCAGGCGGACAGGCAGCCGCTGGTGGTGCGGCAGGACTACGGCTTCGCCTGTACCTATGCGGAGTGGCCGCTGATCAAGGCGCGCCTGGCCGCCCTGGCGGTGGTGCTGCTCGAAGAGGACTACCAGGCGCTGGAGATCGCCCTGCGGATCGCCGTAGAACCGCAGCGTCGCGACGAGGTGGCGACCTTGCTGACCAATCTGAGCAGTGGTCGGATCGTTCTACGCTCGCTTTAGCGGCACGACCTTTGCTGTCTAGTGGTGCATGCCTTTCCGACTTGCACCGCCCTGGCGCATTCCTGTGCTCTACCCGGGTTGTGTCTTGTCTGGCGGCAAGACTGAACCTGCCAAGAGCTGCAGCCCGCCCCAAAAGCGCGCATCAAGCAGCCGTCAGGCATGTTTTTGGTGCAACCCTTTCAGATGACTGCCCTGATGAACGAATTGCCTTCTACCGTGGCGACCCTGGTCCACAGTGCCAATACCCTCTTTCTCCTGCTCGGCGCCGTGATGGTGCTGGCCATGCACGCCGGCTTCGCCTTTCTCGAAGCCGGCACCGTGCGGCACAAGAACCAGGTGAATGCCCTGTCCAAGATCCTCGCCGACTTCGCCATTTCCACCCTGGTGTACTTCTTCGTCGGCTACTGGATCGCCTATGGCGTGACCTTTTTCGCGCCGGCCCAGGTGCTGACCGCCGACAGCGGCTACGGACTGGTGAAGTTCTTTTTCCTGGCGACCTTCGCCGCGGCCATTCCGGCGATCATCTCCGGCGGTATCGCCGAGCGGGCGCGCTTCGTGCCGCAGCTGTGCGCTACGGCGCTAATCGTGGCCTTCGTCTATCCCTGTTTCGAAGGCCTGATGTGGAACAACAACCTGGGGCTGCAGGACAGCTTCGAAGCGCTGTTCGGGGCGCGCTTTCACGACTTCGCCGGCTCGGTGGTGGTGCACGCGGTGGGTGGCTGGCTGGCCCTGGCGGCGGTGATGCTGCTGGGGCCGCGTCAGGGTCGCTATCGCGAAGGCCGGTTGGTGGCCTTTCCGCCGTCGAACATTCCCTTCCTGGCGCTGGGCTCCTGGATCCTGATCGTCGGCTGGTTCGGCTTCAACGTCATGAGCGCCCAGAGCCTGGCGGGTGTCAGCGGACTGGTGGCGCTGAATTCGCTGATGGCCATGGTCGGCGGGACAGCGGCTGCCCTGCTGCTCGGGCGCAACGATCCCGGCTTCCTGCACAACGGTCCCCTGGCGGGACTGGTCGCCGTCTGCGCCGGCTCCGACCTGATGCATCCCATCGCCGCGCTGACTACAGGCCTGGTGGCGGGCGCCCTGTTCGTCTGGGCCTTTACCGCGGTGCAGACGCGCTGGAAGCTGGACGATGTGCTGGGCGTCTGGCCATTGCACGGCCTCTGCGGCGCCTGGGGTGGCATCGCCTGCGGTCTGTTCGGCCAGACGGCGCTGGGTGGCCTGGGCGGGGTAAGCCTGCTGGCGCAGCTGGCCGGCACGGCCCTGGGTATCGCGATCGCCCTGCTCGGTGGACTGGCCGTCTACGGGCTGCTCAAGGCCGTGCTGGGCTTGCGGCTGAGTCAGGAAGAGGAATACCAGGGCGCCGATCTGTCGATCCATCGCATCGCCGCCAACAGCCACGATGGCTAGTGGCCCAGGTTACCCACAGCCAGCGTGTACAGTAATGTGGATAACCCGTGCATGAAGTCACGAGAACGCCACGGAGACCGGTCTGGCGGCGACTGGTGAAGAAATGAACACGTGCGGTGTCGTGGCGGCAACCGTGGATGGCGGGCAGCCGGTAGCCGGCCAGTAACAGTAATCGGTAGAGTGGGCGATCCTTTTTCCAGGAGTGCCCCATGCCCGCCCTCTCGACCCTGCTGCCCTGGCTCCGCGAGGTGGACCGCACCACCCTGAAGGCGGACCTGGGTGCGGGTCTGCTGGGCGCGGTCCTGGCGCTGCCCCAGGGCGTGGCCTTCGCCACCCTGGCCGGACTGCCTCCGCAATATGGCGTCTATGGCGCCGTGGTGCCCTGCATCGTCGCCGCCCTGGCGGGTTCCAGTCGCCATGTGGTGACCGGTCCGACCAATGCCAACTCCCTGGCCCTGCTGGCAGCGCTGTCGCCGCTGGCGCTGGCGGGCTCCGGCCCCTACATCGACCTGGCCCTGGCGGTGACCCTGCTGGTCGGTCTGTTGCAACTGACGGTGGGCGCCCTGCGCCTGGGCGCCGTGGCCAACTTCATCTCGCCTTCGGTGCTGCTCGGCTTCATGAGTGGTGCGGCCGTGCTGATCGGGCTTTATTCGCTCAAGGACCTGTTCGGGTTGTCGCCGCCACTGGGCACCTCGGCCTTCGGCGTCCTCGGCTATGTGCTCGCCCATCCGCTGGCGATCCACTGGCCGTCGCTGGTCATCGGTGTGGTGACCCTGCTCGCCACCCTGCTGCTGCGCCGGCTGCGCCCGCGCTGGCCGACCATGCTGCTGGGCCTGCTGGCCGGTTGCCTGAGCGCCTGGATCCTGGAGCGCAGCGTGCCGGGCGCGGCCCAGGGGATCGCCACGGTCGGACGGATCCCCTCGGCGCTGCCGCCCTTCCATCTGCCCGACGTCACCCTGCAGGACCTGGGCAATCTCTCCGGGATCGCCGTGGCCCTGACGCTGGTGGCCCTGGGGCAGTCGCTGTCGATCGCCAAGGCGGTGGCCCAGCGCTCCGGGCAGCGGCTGGACGTCAATCGCGAATTCCGCGGCCAGGGCCTGGCCAATCTGGTCGGCGGCTGCTTCTCGGCCTATGTCTCCTGCGGCTCGCTGAATCGCTCCATGCCCAATTTCGAAGCCGGGGCCCGTACGCCGCTGGCGGCAGTGTTCGCCGCCCTGCTGGTGGTGGCGCTGGTAGCCTTCGGGGGTGCCCTGATCGCCGCCATTCCACTGGCGGCCATCGCCGCCACCCTGCTGCTGGTGGCGCGCGGCCTGCTGGACCTGGGGCGCTGGCGCGAGGTGCTGAGGGTCAGCCGCACCGAGGCCCTGGTGGCCGGGGTGACCTTCCTGGCGACCCTGACCATTCCCCTGGACCGCGCCGTGCTGCTAGGCACGCTGGTGTCCCTGGTGGCCTATCTCTATCGCACCTCGCACCCCGCCATCCGCCCGCTGGTGCCGGATCCCCGTACCCCCGAGCGTCGCTTCACCCCATTGGACGAACTGGGCCAGCCGGCGCAGGAGTGTCCGCAACTCAAGCTGGTGCGGGTGGAAGGCTCGGTGTTCTTTGGCGCCGTACCCCATGTCGGCGATCAGCTGGATGGCTTTCGCCGTGCCCAGCCTGGCCAGAAGCACGCCCTGTTCATGACCAAGAGCATGAATTTCATCGACCTGGCGGGTAACGACCTGTGGCGGCGGGAGTGGCGCGAGCGCCGGGCCCAGGGCGGTGATCTCTATTTCCATCGTCCCCGCACGCCGGTCCTGCAGCTGTTCGCCAAGACCGGGTTTCTCAAGGAGCTGGGCGATGGCCACGTCTTCTCGTCCAAGGATCAGGCCCTGCGCAGCATCTATCCGCGGCTGGACCCGGAGGTCTGCCGCACCTGCACCGCGCGCATCTTCGTCGAATGCGCGGCGCGCGCGGCGGAGCAGGCGCCAGGCGCGGACGCCACCCGGACGGACTGCTAAGCTGGCGGTTTCCTTCTGCCGCCGGAGATTTCCATGACCGCTGCCCTGCGTCTCGCTCGCCGCCTCGCCCTGACCGCCCTGCTGTTGCCCGGCCTGGCACTGGCCCATGGTCATCTCAAAAGCGCCGAGCCCGCCCCCGACAGCACCAGCGCGGCACCGAAGCAATTGAGTCTGAGCTTTTCCGAAGGGATCGAGGCGTCTCTCAGTCAGGTGCTGTTGCAACGTCAGGATGGCCAGGCCAGCACGGCGATCACTACCGGCAAGGTCATTTCCGGGCGCGACGAGCGCACCCTGGACGTGCCGCTGGATGCGCCGCTGGAACCGGGTCGCTACCAGGTGAAGTGGCGCGTACTGGCCAAGGACGGGCACAAGACCCAGGGCGATTACCGCTTCACCGTCCAGTAAGGATGGACGGCGGACTGGCGACGCCCGATGCCTGGCGCCCCGTCGCCCGTACCCTGCTGCTGCTGCCGCTGCTGCTGACCTGGGGCTATCTGGCCCTGGCGCTCTGCTTGGGTCGCCCCGGCTTGCGGCTCTGGCTACTGGCACGCGCCCGCCTCTCGGCCCGCCTGCTGGGCGCGCTGCTGCTGCTCGGGATATCGAGCCAGTTGCCGCTGCAGGCCGCGCTGGTGGGCGAGGGCTGGACGGATGCCTTCAACCTGCCGCTGTGGCAGCTGTATCTGGCCACCGAGGCCGGCCATGGCTGGCGCTGGCAATTGCCACTGGGTCTGCTGCTGGCGTTGTGGCTGCTGGTGGGACCCGGGATTCACGGCAGTCGGTGGCTATGGGGATTCAGCGGCCTGCTGCTGGCCAGTCTGGCCCTGGGTGGCCATGCCGCCGCGACGGCGGCCGGGTTAGGCCTGGCGCACCAGCTGAACCAGGCCCTGCATCTGCTCACCACGGGGCTCTGGCTGGGCAGTCTGCCCGGGGTGCTGCTGTGCCTGGGGCAGCCGCCCCCGGACCTGAGGGATGACGTCCAGCACTTGCTGCGCGGCTACTCGCTGCCCGGGCAGATCTGCGTGGCGCTGGCCTTGCTCAGCGGCGCGCTCAACAGCCTGCTGATCCTGGGGCCGGACGGCCTGCTGCGGCTGACGCCCTACTCCGCTCTGCTGCTGGCCAAGGTACTGGTGGTGGCGACGATGGTCGTCCTGGCCCTGGCCAATCGTTATCTGCTGGTGCCGCGATTGGGACAGGGGCCGCAGGCATGGCAGCTGCTGCGCCAGGCCACGGCCATGGAGATCGCCCTGGGGGTGGTCGCCGTCGCGCTGGTGGCGGTCTTCGCGGGGCTGGATCCCTTCAGCTGAAAGTCGGGGCGCCCGCTGGCGCCCCGGCACGCCTCAGAAATAGACGTTCATGCCCAGGTAGATTTCCTTGCTGCTGTCGAGCTGGCTCGAGCCGAGCTTGGCGCCGTCCTGGTCGATATCGGGCTTGGCATTGCTGCGCAGGTAGCGATAGCCGGCTTCCAGGGAGGTGCGCTCGTTGACCTGCTGCAGGATGCCGGCCTGGACCCCGGCCACATAGCCGAGGTCGCTGTCGTGGCCGAAACTGGAACCATCCTGGGTGACCCGGGCGACGCCCAGGGTCCCGCCACCGAACAGCTTGGTATTGCTGCCCAGGGGATAGAAGGCATCGTAGCTGCCGGTCAGGTCCTGCTGCTTGAGCCCGAGGCCAGCGCTGCTGCCGCTGGCCTGGTCGAGGGTGGCATAGTAGCGACCGGTGTCGTTCTGCTGACCGAGGCGCAGCCCCCAGGTGTTGCTGCCATCGATGGCACCATCGGTATCGGGGCTGTTCAGGTTGCGGTCGAGGGCGTGGCTGTTGCTGAAGTTGTCGTAGCTCTTGCCATAGGTGAGGCCGGCGAAGTTCTGGGTATCGGCGGCAAAGACCTGATGACTGGCCAGGGCCAGCAGGCCGAAGAGGACGACACGGGATTTCAGGGCGTTCATGGTGAAAAGCTCCTCACACGATGCGAATACAGCCCGACCGGCTGCGCGGCCATCTTCGGCGGCGGCGGATTAGCGGCGGATTAAGGGGACTGAATCGGAGCTGAACGCTGAGGCACGACGCGAGGAGTGAACCGGACCGCCCGTTGCAGGCGGTCCGGCTTGAAGGCGATCAACGCTGACGGTGGTACTCGGTCACGCGTTGCACTTCTTCCTTGGAGCCCAGGAACACCGCTACCCGCTGGTGCAGGCCATCGGGCTGGACGTCGAGGATGCGCTGGTGACCGTTGGTGGCGGCACCACCGGCCTGCTCGACCAGCATGGACATGGGGTTGGCCTCGTACATCAGGCGCAGCTTGCCGGGCTTCTCGGGTTCACGGGCATCGCGGGGGTACATGAAGATGCCGCCGCGGGTAAGGATGCGATGGACGTCGGCCACCATGGAGGCGATCCAGCGCATGTTGTAGTTCTTGCCCAGGGGGCCTTCCTTGCCGGCCAGCAGCTCGTCCACGTAGCGCTTGACCGGGGCTTCCCAGTGACGCTGGTTGGACATGTTGATGGCGAATTCGGCGGTGGACTCGGGAATGGTGATGTCTTCGTGGGTCAGGACGAAGCTGCCCAGCTCGCGATCCAGGGTGAAGCCCTTGACGCCGTCGCCCAGGGTCAGCACCAGCATGGTCTGGGGACCGTAGATGGCGTAGCCGGCAGCGACCTGCTCGGTACCCTTTTGCATGAAGGCTTCTTCGGTCACATCACCGGTGGTGCTGCTGACGAAGTCCTTGCGCAGGATGGAGAAGATGGTGCCGACGGAAACGTTGACGTCGATGTTGGACGAGCCGTCCAGCGGGTCGAACATCAGCAGGTAGGCGCCCTTGGGGTAGTGACCGGGGATCTGGTGAACCTGGTCCATTTCCTCGGAGGCCATGCCGGCCAGGGTGCCGCCCCACTCGTTGGCTTCCAGCAGGATCTCGTTGGACAGCACGTCCAGCTTCTTCTGCACCTCGCCCTGGACGTTCTCGGTGCCCATGCTGCCGAGCACGCCACCCAGCGCCCCCTTGGACACCTCGTAGCTGATGCGCTTGCACGCCCGGGCCACGACTTCGATGAGGAAGCGCAGGTCGGCCGGGGTCTTGTGGCTGCGGGTCTGCTCGATGAGGTAACGACTGAGGGATATCCGGGACATCGCGGTGCTCCTTGTAATGATGGGCGCGAGTGTAGCGCCAAAGCTCAAGCTCCGTCTCAAGCAGAGCGGACCGACAGGCCGGGTCTGCCAGCCAGTGCCGATTTGCTGCTTCCTCGACCAGGTGAGAAAGCGATCAGCGCTGACGGCCGACCGGGAACGGGCGCCTAGGGCGCGTCCGGGGTCTCCACGGCCAGCAGTACGCCTCGGCCAACACGGAGGTTTTCGGCGCTGGGATAGACTGCCGAGCCGGGTTCCAGTTCAGGCCGGCGACTGTCCAGCTGTATCACCCAGTGATGTCCGTCACGTGACTGGGGCAGACGCAGCTCGATCTCCTCCCGACGTGGCTGGAAGGCCAGCCAGATTCGCGCCGCCTCGGGCTGATCCTCGCCATCGAGGGATTCCAAGGTGAGCGCAAGCGGCAAGCGGCCCCCGGCTTGCCAGCGACCGTCATCCATCGACACGCCATCGGCATCGAGCCATTCGATCCTCACCCAACCACGGGAATCGGGGCGGCCCAGCAGCCGCTGTGCCTGCAAGGCCGGCAATTCCTGGCGTAGCGCCATGAGGCGACCGACGAAGGCGCTCTGCCGTTGCCCGGCGGGGCTGCCGGCCTGCCGCCAATCCAGCCAGGACAGTTCGTTGTCCTGCACATAGGCGTTGTTGTTGCCCTGCTGGGTGCGACCGAATTCGTCGCCGGCGGTCAGCATGGGTTCGCCACCGGCGAGGATCAGGGTCGCCAGCAGGGCGCGCTGGTCGGCGGCGCGGGCCTCCTGGATGGCCGGATCGGCGCTCGGGCCTTCGACGCCGTTGTTCCAGCTCTTGTTGTCGGTGGTGCCGTCGCGATTGCCCTCGCCGTTGGCTTCATTGTGCTTCTTGGCGTAGCTGACCAGGTCGGCGAGGGTGAAGCCGTCGTGGGCGGTGATGAAGTTGACGCTGGTGCGCAGCAGGCGATCGCCCGCGCCGAAGAGATCGGCGCTACCGGCCAGGCGGGTGGCCAGGGCGCCACGCAGCCCCTCGTCACCGCGCCAGAAGCGGCGGACGTCGTCGCGGAAGGCGTCGTTCCATTCCTGCCAGGGCGCGCGGAAGGCGCCGACCTGATGACCGCCGGGACCGATGTCCCAGGGCTCGGCCACCAGCCGCACCTGGCGCAGGAGCGGATCCTGGGCCAGGGCCTGGAGCAGCGGTGCGTCACGATCAAAGCCGCTTTCCAGGCGACCCAGCGCCGGTGCCAGGTCGAAGCGGAAGCCGTCGACGCCGGCGGTGGTGACCCAGTGCCGGAGGCTGTCCAGGGTCAGGCGCAGCGCTGGCGGGCTGTACAGGGCCAGGCAGTTGCCGCAGCCCATGTCGTTGATATAACGCGCCGGATCGTCCGGCTGCAGGCGGTAGTAGCCGGCATTGTCCAGGCCGCGCAGATTGAAGGTGGGGCCGAGTTCATCGCCTTCGCCGGTATGGTTGAAGACCACGTCGAGCAGCACCTCGAAGCCGGCGGCCTGCAGGGTGGCTACCGTCTCGCGCAATTCGTCCAGGGCCTCGTGCCCGGCCAGGCGCGGATCGACGGCGGCCATGAGCACCGGGTTGTAGCCCCAGTAGTTGGCCAGGCCCAGGGCCGGCAGATGGCGGTCGTCGGCCCAGGCGGCGATGGGCAGTAGCTCCAGGGTGGTGACGCCGAGGCGCTGCCAGTGCTCGATCAGCGCGGGATGCCGCAGCGCTGCCAGGGTGCCGCGCTGGCGGGCCGGGACCTTCGGATGCAGCCGGGTCTGGCCGCGGACGTGCAATTCGTAGATCAGCCCGGCATCGCGTCGCTTGGGCGCGGGCGTCAGGGCGTCGAGCGAAGGCAGGACGATGGCCTTGGGAACATGGGCGCTGCTGTCGCGCTCGTCCGGGCGGCTGGGGTCTTCGGGATGAAAGCCATAGGTGCTGGGGTGCAGCTGGAAGGGCCGGTCCACCGCCAGGGCCCAGGGGTCCACCAGCAGTTTGTTGGCATTGAATCTGAGACCGTCCCGGGGACGATAGGCGCCTCGGGCGCGCAACCCATATCTCAGCCCCGGCTTGGCGCCGGGCAGAAAACCGTGCCAGACGCCGCCCTCGTGCTCGCGAAAGGCCAGGCGCTGGGTCTCGGCCTCGCCCTTGGCGTCATAGAGGCAGAGTTCGACCGCTTCGGCGGCCGGCGACCAGACGGCGAAGTTGATCCCGCCGTCGACGAGGGTGGCACCGTAATGGGCAGGATTGCCCGCTTCGAGGCGGGTAGAGGTGCGGGGCATGGGGACTCCGGTGACGGGCTTGCGGGGCGGATACTGCAAGGATGTAGACGTCGTGGAAGGCAGGGGTTCTCAGTCGGGGAGTGGCTGATCGTGGCCATGGCCAGCCGCCGTAGGCTGGGTTGAGCGTAGCGAAGCCCAGCACATCCTGCCTGGGCGCCGGCTCTGTCGTGGCCCTTATCGCGGCCATGGGCCGCTCCTACGGATGGCCTGTAGGAGCGGCCGCAGCGGCGGACCGCCATGGCCGCGATAGACCCTATAACGACTACAGCGCCTTCCAGATCTCCGTGGCGTATTCGCGGATGGTGCGGTCGGAGGAGAACCAGCCCATGCTGGAGGTGTTGATCACCGCCGATTGCCACCATTTGTCCGGCTGCTGCCAGCGCATTTCAACCTGGCGCTGGGCGTCCCAGTAGGCATCGAAGTCGGCGCAGACCAGGAAGCGGTCGTGCCAGGTAAGCACGTCGAGCAGGCTGTTGTAGCGAGCCGGATCCTCGGGGGAGAACTGGCCACCGCGCAGACCCGCCAGGACCTGGGCCAGGCGTGGCGAATTCTCGATGATGTCCGAGGAGATGCCGCCGCTGCGCTGGCGCTCCTCCACCTCGGCCGCCTTGAGGCCGAAGATGAACATGTGCTCCTCACCGATCAGCTCGCACATCTCCACATTGGCGCCGTCCAGGGTGCCGATGGTGAGGGCGCCATTGAGGCCGAACTTCATGTTGCTGGTGCCCGAGGCTTCCATGCCGGCGGTGGAGATCTGCTCGGACAGGTCCGCCGCCGGAATGATGACCTCGGCCAGGCTGACGTTGTAGTTGGGCAGGAAGACAACCTTGAGCAGGTCGCGGGTCAGGGGATCGTTGTTGACCACCTTGGCCACATCATTGGCCAGCTTGATGATCAGCTTGGCCTGGTGATAGCTGGCGGCGGCCTTGCCGGCGAAGATCTTGACCCGCGGCGTCCAGTCGCCGTTGGGGTTGTCGCGGATGGCCTGATACAGCGCGATGGTCTGCAGCAGGTTCATCAGCTGCCGCTTGTACTCGTGGATGCGCTTGATCTGGACGTCGAACAGCGCGGCGGGGTCGAGATCGATCTCCATCCGCTGTTTCACCAGGCTGGTGAAGGTGTCCTTGTTGCGTTGACGCTGCAGGGCGAAGCGCTCGCGGAAGTTGCTGTCGTTGGCATAGGGCTTGAGCTGCGGCAGGGTCTTTTCCGGATCGTGCAGCACGCCCTGGCCCAGGGTATCCACCAGCAGGTCGGTGAGCGCCGGATTGGCCTGGTGCAACCAGCGGCGGAAGGTGATGCCGTTGGTCTTGTTGTTGATGCGATCCGGATAGAGTCGGTGCAGCGAGCGGAAGACCGTCTTGCGCATCAGGTCGGTGTGCAGTCCCGACACGCCATTGGTGCTGTGCGAGCCGAGGAAGGCCAGGTTGCCCATGCGCACCCGGCGACCCTGGCTTTCGTCGATCAGGGAGACATAGGAGATCATGGCGCCATCGGTCTCGCCGCGGGCGCGCAGGGAGTCGAGGAACTGCGCATTGATCAGGTAGATGATCTGCATGTGCCGCGGCAGCAGGCGCTCCATCAGCTGCACCGGCCAGGTCTCCAGCGCCTCGGGCAGCAGGGTGTGGTTGGTGTAGCTGAGGGTGCCGACGGTGGTGCTCCAGGCGGCGTCCCAGGGAATGCCGTGGACGTCCACCAGCAGCCGCATCAGCTCGGCCACGGCAATGGCCGGGTGGGTGTCGTTGAGCTGGATGGACACGTGCTCGGGCAGGCTGAGCAAGTCGTTGTGCTGCTTGAGATGACGGCGGGTCAGGTCGGCCAGCGAGGCGGCGACGAAGAAGTACTCCTGGCGCAGGCGCAGTTCCTGGCCGGCTTCGCTGCTGTCGGCCGGATAGAGCACCCGCGAGATGCTCTCGGCGCGCGCCTCGTTGGCCACGGCGCCGACATGGTCGCCGGCGTTGAAGGTTTCCAGGTGGAGGATCTCCAGCGGTCGGGCGCGCCAGAGTCTCAGGGTGTTGGCGCCCTCCCCGCCCCAGCCGATCACCGGGGTGTCATAGGCCACCGCACGGATGCGTTCGCCGGGCGTCCACACCTGGCGGCGCGGATCGCCTTCGCCGTAGGGCGCGACGTGACCGCCGAAACCGATCTCGTACACCACCTCGGCCCGTTCGAACTCCCAGGGGTTGCCGAAATCCAGCCAGTTCTCCGGCTGCTCCAGCTGGAAGCCATCGGCGATCACCTGGCGGAACAAACCATGCTCGTAACGGATGCCATAGCCATGGCTGGCGATGCCCAGGGTGGCCATGCTTTCCATGAAGCAGGCGGCCAGCCGGCCGAGACCGCCGTTACCCAGGGCGGCGTCCGGCTCCAGCCCGCGGATGCGCTCCAGGTCGACGCCGAGGTCGGCCAGGGCACGGCGGGTCTCTTCGAGGATGCCGAGGTTGGACAGGCTGTCGATCAGCAAGCGACCGATGAGGAATTCCAGTGAAAGGTAGTAGACCCGCTTCTGGCCGGTGCGATAGGCGTCGCGCGTGCGACTCATCCAGCGGTCGACGATGTAGTCACGGGCGGCCAGGGCGGTGGCCTGGAACCAGTCGTGGTCGAGGGCGTTGTCGGGGTCCTTGCCGACGGCGTAGGTGAGCTTGGAGAGGATGTTGGTACGGAGCGCGGAAACTTCGTTGGGCGAGATGAAGCGGGGTCTTGTCATCAGGATTGACCTCTGCAAGCGCTTGAGCTTTGTCTGAAAAGTACCTGCGCATCGGTGATGCTGCGTTGAAAATCAACTCAGAATGCTCATTTACCGCTCGTAAACTGCGCTTCCTCGCTGATTTTTGCCTTGTCTCACCTTCACTCGGTGACCTTTCAGACAAGCCTGGGAATCAGATCGCGAAGTGGCCGCGGATAATGCGGCGCGTGCCGTTCACCCTACTTTTAGGCGAAACGTCGGGCACGTCCAAGCTTTTTTCGACACATCAGACGGTTAGCCGTCTCCCCTCTCCGCTCTCTAGCCCGAGGTTTTCATCATGCGCAAGACCCTGCTCATCACCGGTGCAAGTCGCGGTATCGGCCGCGCCACGGCCCTTGGCGCCGCTCGCCGCGGCTGGAACGTCGCCTTCAACTATCGCCAGGACGAGGCCGCGGCCCGGGCCACCCTGGCCGAGATCGAGGGTCTGGGCGTGGAAGGCCTGGCACTGCGCGGCGACGTGGCCGACGAGGCCCAGGTGCTGGCGCTGTTCGAGCGCACGCTGGCGCGCTTCGGCGGGCTGGACGGCTTCGTCAACAATGCCGGGATCGTCGACCATTCCCAGCCATTGGTGGACATGAGCGCCGAGCGCCTGCGACGGATGTTCGAGGTCAACGTCTATGGCGCCTTTCTCTGCGCGCGCGAAGCGGCCCGTCACCTGTCGCGGGAACGCGGCGGCCGCGGGGGGGGCCATCGTCAATGTCTCCTCCATCGCCGCCCGCCTGGGCTCGCCCAACGAATACGTCGACTACGCCGCCAGCAAGGCGGCGCTGGATACCCTGACCCTCGGCCTGGCCAAGGAACTCGGGCCGCATGGGGTGCGGGTCAATGCGGTGCGGCCGGGCGTGACCCTTACCGACATCCATGCCAGCGGCGGCCAGCCGGGACGCGCCGAGCGCCTTGGGCTGAGCACCCCGCTAGGGCGTGCGGGCGAGGCCGAGGAGATCGCTGCCGGCATCCTGTGGCTGCTGTCGGACGAGGCTTCCTACACCACCGGGGCGCTACTGGACATCGGTGGCGGCCGCTAGGCCCTAGTCGCGCCGGGGCGTGAGGGCATTGAGCACCTGCTGCGACAGCGCATGGTAGAGCGGCACCGGCATCAGCCAGCCGGAGACGGCGGCGGCCAGCAGACAGGCCGCCAGCACCGGCAGCGCCATGTCCGGGCTGTGGGCCAGCTCCAGGGTGATGACGGTGGCGGTCAGCGGGGTACGGGTGACGCCGGCAAGGTAGGCGGCCAGGCCCAACAGGGCGCATTGCGGCAGGCTGATGCCCGGCAGCCAGTCGACCAGCCAGGGGCCGAGCGCGGCCCCCACCGCCAGGGAAGGCGAGAACAGGCCACCTGGCACCCCGGCCAGGTAGGAGACGACATTGGCGAGGAATTTCCACAGCAGGAAGTCGCCCCCGGTCACCGGCTCGCCGGCCAGGATGGCATGGGTCTCGGCATAGCCGGTGCCGAACACATGCTGGCCGGAAAGCAACCCCAGCGCCGCCAGCACCAGTCCGCAGCCGGCGGCGAAAGCCACCGGACGTCGCCCGCGCAGGGCGTTCAGGCGCCCCAGCCAGCCCCGGTCGGTGGGCAGCACCAGGCGGCCGTAGCAACCGCCCAGCAGTCCGCCGACGACGCCGATCACTGCCACGCCGATCCAGCCCAGGCCCCAGGTCAGGTGCAGATCCAGGGCGCCGAGATAGCTGTAGGGGCCGACGATGCCCAGGGTGACGATGCCGCCGAGCAGCACGGCGGTCAGCACCAGGCCGCTGAAGCGCTGCTCGAAGGTGTGGGTCAGTTCCTCGATGGCGAAGACCACCCCGCCCAGGGGCGTGTTGAAGGCGGCGGCGATCCCGGCGGCACCGCCGGCGAGGATGAGTCCGGACAGGGTGCGGCGGCCATGCAGGCCGAGGCGCTTGCCGAAGCCATAGAGCAGCGCGGCGCCCACGTGTACCGTAGGTCCTTCGCGGCCCACCGAGCCGCCCACCAGCAGGGCGCCGGCGGTGAGCAGCAGCTTGGCCAGGGCGATGGGTGGCGCCAGCAGCCGGGCACGCAGATCCGCTTCGGGTCTTTCGAGGGTGGCGATGACCTGGGGAATGCCACTGCCACGGGCATCGCGCAACACGCCTTGCGTCAACCAGACCAGTCCGGCGAAGCCGAGCGGCGTCACCAGCCAGGGCCAGATCGCACTGTGCCGTAGCATTTTCTGGAAGAGGCCGAAGGAGGCATCGGCCAGCCAGGCGAAGGCCAGACCGGCCAGCCCTACCAGCACCGCGCCGACCCAGAAGGCGATGCGCTGGCGCCACTCGCGCAGCCGACGGCGCCGGCGATGGCGCAGCAGATGCAGCCGACGCCGGGCGGCGACTTCGGGATCGGTATCGGGAAAGACGGGATCGGACATGGAGAAGAGGACACCAGGAAGCGAGAGCCTCCCAGTGTAACCTCTTGTTACAGCGGTATCGTCAGGGTCCGGATCAGGCCGCGGGGACCAGCTCGGTGGCGGCTTCGTTGCGCTTGAGCACCGCGTAGATGACCCCGGTCACCAGACTGCCGGCGGCGATGGCGCCCAGGTACAGCCAGGCGTGGCTGATGGCGTTGGGGATCAGCAGCACGAAGAGGCCACCGTGGGGCGCCATCAGCTTGCAGTTGAACAGCATCACCAGGGCGCCGGTCAGGGCGCCGCCGATGACGCTGGCCGGGATCACCCGCAGCGGATCCTTGGCGGCGAAGGGAATCGCCCCCTCGGAGATGAAGCACAGCCCCAGCACCGAGGCCGCCTTGCCGGCCTCGCGCTCGCTCTGGGCGAACTTGTGCCGCGCCAGCAGGGTGGCGATGCCCATGCCGATGGGCGGCACCATGCCGGCCGCCATGGTGGCGGCCATGGGTCCGTAGGTCTTGGACGCCAGCAGGCCGACGGTGAAGGCGTAGGCGGCCTTGTTGATCGGGCCGCCAAAGTCGATGCACATCATGGCGCCGAGGATCAGGCCGAGCAGCACGGCATTGCTGGTGCCGAGATTGTTGAGGAAGTCGGTGAGTCGACTGAGGGCGCCGGCCACCGGAGTGCCGACCAGATAGATCATCACCAGGCCGACGATGAGGCTGGCGAACAGCGGGATGATCAGGATCGGCTTGAGCGCCTCGACGCTGGCCGGCAGCTTGACGTGCTGGGCGATGGCCTTGGCCACGTAGCCCGCCAGGAAGCCGGCGATGATGCCGCCGATGAAGCCGCTGCCCAGACTGGCGGCCAGCCAGCCACCGATCATGCCGGGCGCGAGACCCGGACGGTCGGCGATGGAATAGGCGATGTAGCCGGCCAGCACCGGGACCATCAGCTTGAACGCCGATTCGCCGCCGATCTGCATCAGGGCCGCGGCCAGGGTGCCCTGCTCCTTGAAGGCCTCGATGCCGAAGACGAAGGACAGGGCGATCAGCAGACCGCCCGCCACCACCATCGGCAGCATGTAGGACACCCCGGTGAGCAGGTGCTTGTAGACGCCCGCGCCTTCCTTCTTGGCGGGTTTGGCGCCCTCGCCCGCCGCTGGCACGGCGCTACCGGCCAAGGTTTCGCCCTCGGCCAGCGCCTTTTTGATCGTCGCCTCGGGTTGCTTGAGGGCGACGCCGGTGCCGCAGCGATAGACGCGCTTGCCGGCGAAGCGCTCAACATTGACCTCGATGTCGGTGGCCAGCAGCACCACGTCGGCATCGCGAATGGCCTCGGCCGGCAGCGGATTGCGCGCCCCTACCGAGCCCTGGGTTTCCAGGTGCAGGCGATAACCGAGCTTCTTGGCCGCGTTCTGCAGGGCCTCGGCCGCCATGAAGGTGTGAGCGACACCGGTCGGGCAGGCGGTGATGGCCACCAGCCGTGGCGTCTCGCTGGCACTGGCCGGTACGCTTGGCGCAGCGCCGCTGGCCGCCGGGGCCTGTTCCAGCACCTTGGCTTCGCTGGCGGCGCGCTGCAGGAAGGCATCGACGTCGCGCAGGGCTTCGGCCGGAGCGGCGCGGTAGACACGCTTGCCGACGAAGCGGGACAGGTCGACCGCTCCGGTATGGACCACCACCACCAGTTCGGCGCGCGCCACCTGGTCGTCGGTCAGCAGGGTGGCCTCGGGGCCGTCGTGGATCTCGACGCTGGTGGTCCAGCCACGGCGCTGGGCGGCGGCGTCCAGCAGGCGCGCGCTGAGCACGCTGGTGACCATGCCGGTCGGGCAGGTCGTGACGATGGCGATGTTCATGGGTTTACCCCTGATTCTTGTTCTAGCGGAAAGTCGGGAAGGACGCGTACCCGCACCTGGTCTTCGAAGGTGGCGAGTTGCGCGGAATCGTTGATGCCGAAGCCGATCTGGGTGACCGCCAGGGCCGCGATGGCGGTGGCCGTAGTCAGGGTGCGTTCCGGCGACTGGCCGGTGAGCAGACCGTGCAGCATGCCGGCCAGCAGGGAATCCCCCGCCCCGACGGTGCTCACCACGGTGACCCTAGGCGGCTGCGCCTCCAGGGTCTGCTGACCGTACCAGCGCACGCCGTCGGCGCCCTGGGAGATCACCAGATGCTCGATGCCGAGGGCGCGCAGTTGCTCGACCAGCAGCGTCTGCTCGGTGGCGGTCTCGGCGGGTGCACCACAGGCTTCGGCCAATTCTTCGGTATTGGGCTTGATCAGCCAGGGACCGGCGGCCAGGGCGGCGCGCAGGGCGGCGCCACTGGTGTCCAGGGCCACCGGCAGGCCCAGCGACTTGAGCCGACCGACCAGCGCGGCCAGCCACTCGGGGGTCACCCCGCGCGGCAGGCTGCCGGCCACCACCACGGCGTCGTGGCCAGGGGCCAGGCGATCGAGGGTTTCGAGCAATTCCTGCTGGGCGGCGGCGGACACCTCCGGGCCGGGTCCGTTGATGTCGGTGATGCGCCCAGCGGCCTCGGCCAGCTTGAGATTGCTGCGGGTTTCGCCGGCGACCCGGACGAAGGCATCGGTGAAGCCGCGGCGGGCGAACAGGGCCTCGAAGGCGGTGGCGTTGTCAGCACCGAGAAAGCCGCTCACCGTCAGGTCGTGGCCGAGATCGGCCAGCACCTGGGCGACGTTGATGCCCTTGCCGGCGGCATGGACGATCACCGCCTCGCTGCGATTCACCGCGCCGGGCTTGAGCTCCGGCAACTGGACGGTGAGGTCCAGCGCCGGATTAAGGGTCAGGGTGAGGATACGGCTCATCGCAGGGCCTCCACGCTCTGCCGCACTTCCGCGGCAGTGGCCAGTTCCAGGGCGCGGGCGGCGCAGGACTGCACCAGGCGCAGCTCCAGTTCGCGCACCCGGGCCTTGACCAGCGGCACGCTGCGGGCCGAGACCGACAGCTCGTCCACGCCCAGGCCGACCAGTACCGGCACCGCCAGGGGATCGGCCGCCAGCTCGCCGCAGACGCCCACCCACTTGCCGTGGGCATGGGCGGCGCGCACCGTCATGTCGATCAGGCGCAGCACGCTGGGGTGCAGGCCATCGGCCTCGCCGGACAGCAGCGGGTGGCCGCGGTCGATGGCCAGGGTGTATTGCGTCAGGTCATTGGTACCGACGCTGAAGAAGTCCACTTCCGGAGCCAGCACCGGCGCCAGCAGCGCGGCCGAGGGCACCTCGATCATGATGCCGACCTGCAGGTCGGTGGTGGGGATCTCCAGGCGCAGGCGGTCGAGGATGTCACGCGCCTGGCGCCATTCCTCGACCCGGCCGATCATGGGGAACATGATCCGCAGCGGCCGGCCGTCGGCGGCCTTGAGCAGGGCACGCAGCTGGGTCTCCAGCAATTCCGGACGGCGCAGGGTCAGGCGGATGCCGCGGATGCCGAGGAAGGGGTTCTCTTCCGGTGGCAGCGGCAGATAGGGCAGCGGCTTGTCGCCACCGACGTCCAGGGTGCGCACCACCAGCGGCTTGCCGGCCAGGCCATCGAGGGCGCGGCGGTATTCCGCTTCCTGGGTGGCCTCATCGGGCGCGCTGTCGTGGCTCATGAACACCAGTTCGGTTCGCAGCAGGCCGACGGCTTCGGCGCCCTGCTCCACCGCGGCGGCGGCCTGGGCGGTATCGCCCAGGTTCACGGCGATCTCGACGTGGTGGCCGTCACGGGTGGTGGCGCTTTCGAAACGGCGCGCTTCGGCGGCGCGGCGGCGCTCGGCCTGGACCTCGCGCTCACGCTGCACGGCGTCGATGCGACGGGCATCCGGGGCGATTTCCAGGGTGCCCTTGTCGCCATCCAGCAGCAGCACGCTGCGCGGTGCCAGGTCCAGCACGCGGCGACCGGCGCCGACGATGGCCGGAATGCCCAGGGCGCGGGCGACGATGGCGCTGTGGGAGCTGGCGCCGCCACGGGCGGTGAGGATGCCGCAGACGCGCTCGCGGTCCAGCCGCGCCACATCGCCCGGGCCGACCTCGTCCATCACCAGCACATAGGGTTCTTCAGGCTCGCGGGCGGATTCGACGCCGCACAGCTGGGCCAGTACCCGCCGACCGACGTCGCGCAGGTCGGCGGCGCGCTCGGCGAGCAGTTTGTCCTGCAGGGCTTCCTGCTGACTGGCGGCTTCCTCGATCTGGGCGTCCCAGGCGGCCGCAGCGCTGGCGTTGGCCTTGAGGCGGGCGGCGATGCCCTGCTGCAGATCCGGGTCTTCCAGCATCTCCAGGTGGGTCAGGAAGATCTCGCGCAGAGCGCTGGCCTCGCTGCGCGCAATCAGCGCCTCGATATCCGCGCGTACCGCGGCCAGGGCCGCATCCAGGCGCTGGCGTTCGGCGGCGGCGCCTGCGCCGGTAGCAGGATAGTCGAAGTGCTGGGGTGCCACCACATGCGCCGGGCCCACGGCCAGGCCGGGGGCGGCGGCCACGGCCTGGGCGCGATCGCCCGGGGCCAGCGGCAGTTGTTCGGACGGGTCCACCAGGCTGATGGCGGTGACCCGGGCGGCCCCGGCCGGGGCTGGTGCGCTGGCGGTGACCGGTTCCACTTCCTCACCGAGACCGGCCTGCACAGCGCCGATCAGATCGTTGAGCGCGGCCTCGGCCGGGGTGCCAGGCTCGACGAGGAATTCCAGGGTCTGGCCGCGACGGGCCCCCAGCGCCAGCAGCCGCGACAGGCTCTTGGCCGAGACCGGGGCACCGTTGTCGACGCGCACGCGGATCTCGCCGTCATAGGCCTTGGCCAGCCGCGCCAGCTCCTTGGCCGGACGGGCATGCAGGCCATGGGCGTTGGCCAGCACCACCTGGCCACTGGGCCAGTCCGGGGCGACTTCGCCGCCCAGGGCTTCGAGCACGGCGCGGCGGGAGGTGGCCTGGGCCAGCTCCTGGCCACGGCCGGCGACGAGCAGATCGCAGAGGCGTTCGAGCAGGGCACGATGGCCCTCGCCCAGGCTGGCCAGGCAGAACAGGCCGCGCACCGGCTGCTCCTGCACCTGCAGGGTCTGCAGCGGAGTGACGAAGGCCAGGCCGGGGCGTTTCACCGCGGTCTCGCTATTCAGCCACCAGAGGCCGTCGCCCAGCGGCAGCGGCTGGCTGGCCTGCAGGGCACCGGCGAAGCCGGCCCCCACGCATTCCATGTGCTTGAGCATGCGCGCACCCTGCCAGGCCAGGTCTTCCAGGTCCTCGGCATCGATGGCCAGTTGCACCAGTTCTTCGTCCAGCGCCAGCGCCTGGGGTGCGCCCTGCAGCAGGTCGAGGATCTGCTGGGGTTCGCGGGCCTCGCGCAGGGCCTGCTGCAGGTCGCTTTCACCCAGGGCCCGGGTGAGCAGCTGCAGGATGCGCAGGTGTTCGTCGGATTTGGCGGCGATGGCGATGGCCAGGTAGGTCAGCTGACCATCACCCCAGTCCACCCCGTGCGGGAATTGCATCATCCGCACGCCGGTGACGAACACCTGGTCGCGGGTCTGAGGCGTACCATGGGGAATGGCGATACCCTGGCCGAGGTAGGTGGAGCCCTGGGCCTCGCGGGCCTTGAGCCCTTCGAGATAACCCGGGGCGACCAGACTGTCGGTCACCAGGGACTCGGCGAGCATGGCCAGGGCAGTCGCCTTGTCCGGCGCCTGCTGGGCCATGCGGATATGCTGGGCATTGAGTTCGAACATGGAAGGATACCTCCGGCGCCGCGCGCCTGATCCTGGCGCCGTGCCTTTCTTGTAATAGATGCTTGCCGGCTCGCTCAGCCCTGCAATCGCGTCGGGAGCGGCGTGGCAGGGCCCTTGGCAGATTCGTGCCAGCCCTCGGACAACAGAAAGCTGAAACGTTTCACCCAATGGGACTGGAACGTTACTCGATAATCGCCGATCCTTGAAGCACAACACACAATAAAGACCGTCTCGCCAGCGCCGTACAGCGCCAGGCCATTCAGGTCCCATGAGGAACAGGCGTGAAACTCAGCGACATCGCCCAATTGGCCGGCGTATCCCTCACCACCGCCAGCTACGTCATCAACGGCAAGGCGGCGCAAAGACGCATCAGCGCGGCGACCGTGGCGCGGGTCATGGCCGTGGTCGAAGCCCACGGCTACCAGCCCGACCAGCGCGCCGCAGGCCTGCGCCGTGGTGCCACCCACACCCTGGGCTTCCTGCTGCCCGACCTGGAGAACCCCAGCTATGCGCGCCTGGCCAAGCAGCTGGAACGCCGGGCACGGGCGCGTGGCTATCAGCTGCTGATCGCCTGCACCGACGACAATCCCGACAGCGAACGCCAGCTGATCGCGCTGTTTCGCGCGCGCCGCTGCGACGGCCTGTTCACCGCCAGCAGCCTGGCCGAGGACGACGCCCCGTACCGCCAGCTGCAGGAACACAACATCCCGATCATCGCCATCGATCGCCAGCTCGATCCGGCGCAATTCTGCTCGGTGGTCAGCGACGACCACACCGCCGGCCGGCAACTGGCGGCCACGCTGCTGACACCGAACACCCACAGCATCGCGCTGATCGGCGCCCGTCCCGACCTGGCCATCAGCCGCGCCCGCGCCGCCGGCTTCGCCGCGGCCCTCGCCGACCACCCGGCGCGCCACCGGGAGCGGCATGCACCCCACTACAGCCGGGAAGGCGGTCGCGCCCAGGCGCTGGCCATGATCGAAGAACTCGGCCACTGGCCCGAGGCGCTGCTGACCACCTCCTACGTCCTGCTGCAAGGCGTGCTGGATGTGCTGCGCGATCATCCACTGGCCGCAGGCGACACCCTGCGCCTGGCCACCTTCGGCGATACCCAGTTGCTGGACTATCTGCCGTTCAAGGTCAACGCCATCTCCCAGCAGCACGAGGTCATCACCGAGCGGGCCCTGGAGCTGATGCTGGACGCCCTGGAAAACGATCACTACCTGCCCGGTGTGCAGGCCATCCCGAGGGTGCTCAAACGCCGCCTGCCATGAGCCTGCTGATCGATACCCACAACCATCTGGACTACCCGGACTTCGACGCCGCGCGACCGGGCCTGCTGGCCGAATGCGCGCGACTCGGGGTGATCCGCCAGGTGCTGATCGGCGTCGAGCGCAGCCAGTGGCCGCAACTTTGGCGGGTTGCCACGGAAAACACCGGCCTCCATGCGGCGCCCGGCCTGCATCCGCTGTACCTGCAGCGCCATCAGGAGGCCGATATCGAGGCGCTCCGGACCTTCTGCCTGGAACGCCGGAGCGATCCCCGCCTCTGCGCCCTGGGCGAGATCGGTCTGGACTATTTCATCGAGACGCCGGACAAGACGCGCCAGGCCTGGTTCTTCGAACAGCAGGTGCGCCTGGCCATGGAGCTGGACCTGCCGGTACTGCTGCACGTGCGCCGCGCCCATGCCGATGTGGTCAGGATCCTGAAGCGTCTCAAGCCACCCCGAGCCGGCATCGCCCACGCCTTTTCCGGCAGCTATGAAGAAGCTCGCGAATACCTGCGCCTGGGCTTCAAGATCGGGCTGGGCGGCGCGCCCACCTGGCCGCAGGCGAAAAGACTGCAGCGGGTACTGCCACAGTTGCCGCTGGAGGGCATCGTGCTGGAGACCGATGCGCCCGACATGCCACCCGCCATGCATCCGGACGTGCGCAACAGCCCTACCCACCTGCCGGCCATCTGCGCCGCCCTGGCGCCGCTGTGGCAGGTTTCGGCCGAGACACTCGCGGCGACCACTACGCGTAATGCCTGCGCGGTGTTCGGCTGGGACGCGGACCAGCTGGCCTAGACGTCGCCGTCCTGCAACTCGGCGTGCAGACGCTGCCAGTCGAACGCCGGTCCCGGATCGGTCTTGCGGCCCGGGGCGATAGCGCTGTGGCCCTGGATGCGCTCGGCGCTGATCGCCGGATAGGCGCGCTGCAGCGCCCGCGTCAGCCGCCCCAGGGCAAGATACTGGGCGTCGGTGTAGGCCAGGTCGTCCGTGCCTTCCAGTTCGATGCCCAGGGAGAAGTCGTTGCAGTTCTCGCGCCCGTCGAAGCAGGAGATACCGGCATGCCAGGCGCGCTGCTCGCAGGAGACGAACTGGGTCACCGCCCCGTCGCGCTCGATGAGAAAGTGCGCCGCCACCTTCAGTTCGGCGATCTCCGCGAAGAAGGGATGGGCCGAATGATCCAGGCAATTCTGGAAGAACGCCTGGACGCAGCCGGTGCCGAATTGCCCGGGCGGCAGGCTGATGTTGTGGATCACCAGCAGGGACACCACCGTCCCTGCCGGGCGTTCGTTGTGGTTGGGCGAAGGACAGCGGCGCGCCTCGCGATACCAGCCCTCGACGAACGCCCGCTCCATCAGCGGGCCTTGGCCTTGAGCGCGTCGCGCAGCGCGGTGGCGTCGCTGAATTCGCGCTGGCTGACGAAGCGGCCATGATCGAGGGTCACCCAGAGCACCTTGTCGGCAGCGCCCGGAAAGCGCGGCACGATCCGCGATTCGCGATCGAGCAGGATTCGGTAGCCGTACTTGCGCATGGCCGGTACGGCGAACATCCGCGTGATGGCCGCCGGCATGCTGCTGATATCGGCGATGTAGGCCACCCGGCTGCCGTCGATATAGTTCGCCGGCTGCTCGCGCATGGCTTCCTTGACCAGGCCGGAGCCGCTCATGCTGCGCGCCACCAGCAGGACCTGCAGCTGGTCGTCGAAGGTATAGGGCTGGTCACGCTGATCGAGCAGGGTGAAGGGCGCCACCCGCTCGCCGGGTTCGAGTGCCAGGGCGGTCAGGGGCAGCAGCAGACACGACAGCAACAACGCCAGAACTCCAGCGCGCATGGCATCCTCTCTTGAAAGGTCTATCGAGGCCGCTATCCTGCCCTACCGCTCGAATTGGCACCACCATCGCGTCAAGGAGCCCCATGATCCCGCTCAAAGAACTGCTCGCCCAGGTCCCCCAGTCCGGCGAGGTGCGCTGGATCGGCGTGCGACCCGCCTCCCGTGCGCCCATGGTCGAGATCGAGGCCGTGGAAGCCCGGCGTGACGCGGGCCTGACCGGCGATCACGCCCGCCCTACCCCGCGCAACCAGCGCCAGGTCACCCTCATCCAGTGGGAACACCTGCCGGTGGTGGCCGCGCTGATCGGCAAGACGGTCGCACCCGCCGATCTGCGCCGCAATCTGGCCATCGCCGGGATCAATCTGTTCAGCCTGAAGAACCGGCGCTTTCGCATCGGCCAGGCGATCCTGGAGACCACGGGCTGGTGCCAGCCCTGCGCGCGCCTGGAAGAACGCCTGGGCCCGGGGACCTTCCAGGCCGTGCGCGGCCATGGCGGCCTCACGACCCGGGTGCTGGAAAGCGGCATCATCCGCCTGGGCGATCGGGTGGAGGTCCTGGATTGACCCCAGTTTCTCCAGGGTCGAATGGCCGGGTCAGCCCGGTTAAACTAGCGCTACCTCTCGTCGCCGCAGACATCCTTGCCAGAGCAGATGCACGCCGCCTCCCTTGAAAGTCACGACTTTTCGCCCATCTTCTCTGCTAGATGGCGCGACTATCGCGCGTTGCGACGACCCCCAGATATCTACCGACCCGGGACTGCGCCCGCTTGCGGCGACGCGCCCGGTCCGGCCCCCGCTTTCCTTCTCCATGAGTGCTCTCCATGACCCATCGCATCGTTATCGTCGGCGGCGGCGCCGGCGGCCTGGAACTGGCTACCCGCCTGGGACGCAGCCTCGGCAAGCGCGACCAGGCGCAGATCGTGCTGATCGACGCCAACGCTACCCACCTGTGGAAACCGCTACTGCACGAGGTGGCCGCCGGCTCGCTCAATTCCACCGAGGACGAACTCAGCTATGTCGCCCAGGCCAAGTGGAACCACTTCGAATTCCAGTTCGGACGCATGACCGGCCTGGATCGCGAGCGCCGCAAGGTGCAGCTGGCCGCGATCGAGGACGACGGCGCCGTCCTGGTTCCGGAACGGGAGATCGGCTACGACTCCCTGGTGCTGGCCATCGGCAGTACCACCAACGACTTCGGTACGCCAGGCGCTGCGGAAAACTGCATCTTCCTCGACACCCGAGCCCAGGCCGAACGCTTCCACCGCAAGCTGCTGACCCACTACCTGCGCGCCCACGTCAGCGAGCAGCCGGGTGAATACATCGAGGTGGCCATTGTCGGCGCCGGTGCTACCGGCGTGGAATTGGCGGCCGAATTGCGCAACGCCGCCGAAGAGTTGCAAGCCTACGGCATGGACCGCATCCGTCCCGAAGACCTGCGCATCACCCTCGTCGAGGCCGGTCCACGCATCCTGCCGGCGCTGCCCGAGCGGATCGCCGGCCAGGCGCACCGCACCCTGGAGAAACTCGGCGTACGGGTGCTGACCGGTTCGGCGGTCAAGGAAGTCCGCGCCGACGGCCTGCAGACCGCAGGCGAATTCGTTCCGGCCAGTCTCAAGGTCTGGGCCGCCGGTATCCGCGCCCCGGCCTTTCTCAAGGACCTGGCGGGCCTCGAGACCAATCGCATCAACCAGCTGGTGGTCAACTCGACGCTGCAGACCACCCGCGACCCGAACGTCTTCGCCCTCGGCGACTGCGCGGCCTGCCCCCTGACCCCCGGCGACACCCGTACCGTGCCACCGCGCGCCCAGTCCGCCCACCAGCAGGCCTCGCTGCTGGTCAAGACCTTCAAGGCGCGCCTGGAAGGCAAGCCGCTGCCCGACTATGTCTACAAGGACTACGGCTCGCTGATCTCGCTGTCGCGCTTCAGCGCGGTGGGCAATCTCATGGGCGGCGCCCTCGGCAGCCTGACCCTGGAAGGCTGGCTGGCGCGGACCTTCTATGTGTCGCTCTACCGGATGCACCAAGTCGCCCTCTATGGCCCGCTGCGTGCCCTGGCGCTGTTTGCCGGCGATCACCTGAGACGCAAGACCGAGCCGCGCCTGAAGCTGCACTAGGCCCCTGGTCTGGGCATAAAAAAAGCCGTCCTCAGGGACGGCTTTTTTTATGCCTTGCGCAAAGCACTCAGGACAGCGACTGACCGCGCAGATTGCCGATCACCGAAGTCATGGCCCGGTCGAACAGCAGGGCATCGTCCAGCAGCCGTACCCGACCCTCCTGGTAATCCAGCGCCAGTTCCTCGCGGGTCCGGTCCAGCACCTTCATGCCGGTCCGATTGACGAACACCAGGCGGCCCATGGGGCGGATGACCGCGGCCAGCTTGCAGCGCAGCTTCTGCTCGACATCCTGGATTTCCAACCAGGCGCCTACCGAGAGGACATCCACCCACTCCAGGGAGTCGCTGGTCAGTCCGGTGATCCGCTCAGCCGCGCGCGGCAGCTCGAAGGGCTCGTCGACAGGCACCGACGCCGGCACCACGACCGCCGTATCCGCCGCCGCATCCGCCAGTTCGGGACGGGTCTGCTGAAAGGTCTGGACGTGCAGGGACTCGAGCTCGGTGAAGAATTCGGAGGTGGAAAAGGGATCGAAGGCCGCGCTGGCCAGGCCTTCCCGCAGTGCCTTGAGCAGGCCGGGCACCATTTCCAGCAGGCGCTGGCGCGATGCGACGTCGTGGTGCGGCTGGATGCTCCAGATCAGATCATCCATGGTCTTGAGGGCTGCGCGCCATTCGCTGGAATCATAGCCCTGCTTCAGGCAGGTCAGCAGCAGCACCTGGCTCCAGGCCTCGCGCAGGACACGTTGCACGGCAGCGGGCAACGGGTGCTCCTGCAGGCGCTGGCTGAGCACGTGCTCGACCTGCAAGCGAGCGATCTCGGCGCGCGCCCGGCCTTCCTCGGCATCACGGGTGCGCTGTTCGAGCAGCTCACTGCGCCGCTGCTCGTCGCTGACATAGGCCATGAAGTCGGCCAGCAGCTCGGCGAAGATCTCCGGATCGTCGACGAAGTCGGACAGCAGGCGCTGCACGATCTGCTCGATCTTCTGATACAGGCCGTCGCGCTGCAGGTCGCTCTGCTCGCCCCAGCCCAGGGAAGCGGCGGCGATCTCGTTGAGCAGTCGCCGGGCCGGATGGCTGCCACGGCTGAAAAAGGTCTTGTCGAGGACCGCGACCTTCAGCATGGGAATCTGCAGGCGAGCGATCAGTGCCTTGAGCGAATCCGGCAGGGTGAGGTCGTCGAGAATGAATTCGAACAGCATCGCCACCAGGTTGATGACGTCTTCGTCGACCTGCCCCACCACGCGCTTTCGACCCGAGCGCTCGCTGATGCGGCCCAGGGCCACACCCAGTTGCGCCTTGAGGTCGTAGCCATCCAGGGACTGACTGGATATCTGCTGCTGCAGGTGGGACAGCAGACGCATGAGGTCATAGCTGGTGATGACCTGGCCATCACCGGTCGCGGCGCCTTCATCTGCGGTCATGGCGCCACCCAGGGCCGCACTGGTCGGCGTCCGCAGCTGGGCCAGCAGGCCCTGCAGGGTGCCGAAGAGTTCCTGACCGTCGTCTTCGCTGTTGACGTGGGCCGGGGTGCGTCCGCTGTAGCCCTTGGCCGAGCGGCTCGGCACCTGCTGGGGAATGGCCTTGAGCTGGGGCAGTACGCCCGCCTCGACCAGCTGACGATTGGATTCCGCATACAGCTGACCCAGCCCGTTGAGCACGAAGCGCTCGAACAGCTTGTAGATGATCAGCTTGACCTTGATGTCGGTGTCGAGATCACGACAGGCTTCGACGAAGGCCTCGCACAGGCGGCGCGGCCCCAGCGGATGAGTCGAATCGTCCAGCTTGCTCGACAGCTGGGTATTGAACCTGATGGTCAGGTGGCTGATGGCCATGGCGTTGTTGCTGAGGGCCTTGGCCACCATGGTGTCCACGGCGACGCTCTCTTCCAGCGCATCGTTCTGCACCAGACTGAGGTCTTCGTAGGAAACGCTGTCCAGGCGCATCTCCGGCTTGCTGCCAACCAGGTTGTTCAGCGCCGCGAAGCGCTCGAAATACTGCTGGAGAAAGCTGCGCTCGATGCTCTTGCGCCGGAGGCGCAGATCACGCATCGCTTCGAAGTAGAGACTCTGTTCCTGGTTGCTGCCGGCCCGATCGGCCATCTCAAACAGCGCATCGTCGGCGTTGTCGAACAGCTGCTGCAAGGACGCATTGAGTCGCTGAGCGGCGCGATCCCTGACCGGTAAAAGCACTGCGGGCAATCGGGAAGAAGATTCCCCGAGCGCCTTGAAATGAACTACGTTTACGTCGTTCTGCACCACCGCCTCCCACAACCGTTCTTGCGTTCGGCTGAATCGCGTTCCACTACAGGAGCATTGAACAACGTTGGCCGCCCTGGCCGCGAGGTGAAACGTTGTCGATGTGCCATTATTTGCTTTGCCAAGGCATCGACCAATCGACATCTGCACAGTACATGACAGGGTTCACAAGGCACCTGTCAGTCAGCGCCTGCCCTTCAAATAATTCGACGTTGTCTATCTCAGATCGTCAACCTCCCCTAAAGTTGCCCGCTCGCCTCCCGCAGCCCTTCTCGGAGTTTTTTCATGTCCAGCGCTACCCCTGCCGATCTCGCCCAGGTCATCACTGACAATGTCGCCGCCGCACTGCGCGAAGACGTCGGCAGTGGCGACCTCACGGCCGGTCTGATCCCCGCTCATCAGCACGCCCGGGCGCGGATCATCACCCGCGAAGCCGCGGTGGTGTCAGGCACGGCCTGGGTCGACGAGGTGTTCCGGGTGCTGGATCCCGCAGTGGAAGTCCGCTGGCAGGTGACCGATGGCGAGCGGGTCGCAGCGGACCAGGTGCTGTTCGAACTCGCGGGTCCCGCGCGCGCCCTGCTCACCGGCGAGCGCAGCGCGCTGAATTTCCTGCAACTGCTGTCCGGCACCGCCACCCGCTGCCGCCACTATGCCGACCTGGTGCAGGACACCGCCGTAAGGCTGCTGGATACCCGCAAGACCCTGCCCGGCCTGCGCCGTGCCCAGAAATACGCGGTCACCTGCGGCGGCTGCTACAACCATAGAATCGGGCTGTTCGACGCCTTCCTGATCAAGGAAAACCACATCACCGCCTGCGGCGGCATCGCCCAGGCCGTGGCCGCCGCCCGGCAACTGGCGCCGGGGCGTCCGGTGGAAGTCGAGGTGGAAGATCTGCGGGAGCTGGAACAGGCCCTGAGCGCCGGCGCGGACATCGTCATGCTGGACGAGCTGAGTCTGGCCGACATGCGCACGGCGGTGGCCCTGACCGCGGGCCGGGCCAAGCTGGAAGCCTCGGGCGGCGTCAACCAGGACACCCTGCTCGACATCGCCCAGACCGGTGTCGACTACATCTCCATCGGCACCCTGACCAAGGACGTCAAGGCCGTCGACCTGTCCATGCGCATCCTGAACTGAGCGGGATAGGCAAAGTGCCGCGCGGCGGCTAGACTCCGCAGCCGCGCCTCTTGCGCACCGGCTTCGAGCGGTCCTGACGACCGCTCGCCTCTCGCGACACTCGAACAAGATCGAACCCGTGACCAAAGATCAACTTCGCGCTGAACTGGAACGCCAGGCCCAGCGCTATCAGGATGTCTACGGTGGCGAAATCGTCACCTACGCCGCGCAACCCAAACCCGACCGCAAGCCCTGGAAGAAACGGCCGACCGTGCAGGACGAGGTGTTCGCCTCGGAAGTGCGCAAGATCGCCGATCTCAAGGCCAAAGCCAGCGACGAGTCCATCACTCAGGACACCTGAGGCGAGTCTTCAGCCGCGCTGTCCGGAGCGTCCGCCACGCCGTCTTCGTCGCCTTGCCGTGCCTGCAGTTGCCGCCAGAGCGCCGCGGCGGCAGTGAAGTCGGCGCCGCCGTCGAGAGTCATCGCCTGCAGGTCGTAGCGGGCCAGGCAACCTTCGCCCAGACGGGGTGGCTGCTCCGCGGTACCGGGAGCAGCCGCCGGGGAGTCGCTGTCAGTCGAAGATGACGGTCTTGTTGCCATGGACCATGACCCGCTCTTGCAGGTGGTATCTCAGACCGCGGGACAGCACCATCTTCTCGACGTCCTTGCCCAGCCGCACCATGTCCTCGACATTGTCCCGGTGGCTGACGCGCTCCACGTCCTGCTCGATGATCGGACCGGCATCCAGCTCTTCGGTCACGTAGTGGCAGGTGGCGCCGATCAGCTTGACGCCGCGCAGCGACGCCTGGTGATAGGGCTTGGCGCCGACGAAGGACGGCAGGAAGCTGTGGTGGATGTTGATCACCTGGTGGGCATAGCGCGCGCAGAGATCCGGCGGCAGGATCTGCATGTAGCGCGCCAGGACCACGGTATCGGCCTGGTGCAGATCGATCAGCCGCGATACCTCGTCGAAAGCCGGCTGCTTGTTGGCAGGATCGACCGGCACGTGGAAGAAGGGAATGCCGTGCCACTCGACCATGCTGCGCAGGGTGTCGTGGTTGGAGATGACGCAGGGGATCTCGCAGTCCAGCTCGCCGCTGTGCCAGCGGTGCAGCAGGTCGGCCAGGCAGTGGGATTCGCGACTGGCCATGAGCACCACGCGCTTGCGCTGGGCCGAATCGGTGATCCGCCACTGCATGGAGAATTCCCGCGCGATGGGCGCGAAGGCCTGACTGAAGCCGGCCAGATCGAAGGGCAGTGAATCCGCGCGGATCTCATGGCGCATGAAGAACCAGCCACTCTCCGTATCCGAGTGATGACTCGCTTCGGTAATCCAGCCGTTATAGGTCGCCAGGAAGTTGCTGACCTTGGCCACGATACCTACCCCGTCCGGACAGGCGATCACCAGACGAAACGTTTGCATAGCACAACCTCGAACGAAAAGGGGCTGCATTCTAGGCGCAGTCGCCTGCAGCGTCGAGCGGCGCAAGGTGCCACGGCGCGCGCCTGTACGGCGTGGGTAAAGACTTTGCAAAGGACAAGTAAGGACCGACAAGTTCCACTGCCGCCCTGCTGAAAGTTGCGCGACTTTTACCAACATCATTGTTGCGACGGACGCCGCCTTAATTATCGGGCTGTCATGCGGACAGTTTACTTATTCCAATAGCCAATCTATGATCGATGCAGAATTTCATCTCTGCATCACTCAGAACAAAGGCCGTTTATGTCGCTCATCAACGAATATCGCCAGACCGAAGAAGCCATCAAGGAATTGCAGGAGCGCCTGAAGTCGCTGCAAGAGGACGACAAACTGCAGCGCGAGCTGGAGTTCGAGAAGAAACTTCGCGCACTGATGGGTGAGTATCAGAAATCCCTGCGTGACATCATCGGCATTCTCGATACCGAAGCCAAGCCCGCTCGCCAGACCCGAACTCCCAAGGCCAGCAATGGCAGTAAGCCCAAGCGCGCCCGTAAAGTTAAGCAATACAAGAATCCGCACAATGGCGAAGTGATTGAAACCAAGGGTGGCAATCACAAGACGCTGAAAGAGTGGAAAGCCAAGTGGGGTTCGGACGACGTCGAGTCCTGGGTAACCCTGCTGGATTGATCAGAAAAACGCCGGCCAGTCGGCGTTTTTTTTGCCTGCACGGCAAAGGATTGCGCAACCGGCCAACCCCAAACACCGACTGCCAGCTTCAAGACTCCGCTGACACGACCGTTCACCGCGTCTTTCATATTGCCCAAGCAACATCTTTCTCAGCTGAAGCTGCGGTCCTTGGCCGCGGCACCTTTGGCTGTGCACGTCTTTTCTGTTAGCAGACGTCTCTAACGACCTTTGTTGTTCGCGACTTCAGGCAACAGGATTATCCAACCGCTGCATCAACGCCCGAACATGGGCGGACCAGGCCTCGAGAATCGGTACCCGCTCGCTGGCCACCTCAGGCTGCAGTTGTTCGGCCAGGGTAATGAACTGCGTGCAGGTCATATGGCCTTGACCTTCTTCACCCAGCAGGCGCTGCCGGCAGAATTGTCGCCAGCGCGCCCCCTCTTCCGCGGTCAGCAACTCGGGAAAGTTGCGCGCACGATAGCGAAAGAACAGCTCCGGATGTCGCTCGTCCTGAAAAGGCCAGGGCCGGCTGCCAAGTTGCTCTGCCGGACACTGCTGAACCTGTTCGCAGAGTTGCCGTTCTTCGGCGGCAATGAAACCGTCGTACAGCCTCTCTTCGGCATCCTGTTCCTGGGTGACAAAACCGGAGGCCTCGGCATAGAGCGCCTGCACCTTGGGTTGCCAGATCGCACGCTGGTCGAGCAATTGGCGGGCGCGGCGCCAGACGGCGGCCTGATCGAATTGCAGCCGCTCCGTGTCCGCAGGGCGCAAGACGCTGAAGGGCGCCAGAATCGGACACTTGTTGATCTGTACCAGCTTCAGCGGCACCGGGAGGTCACCCTCGGCCAGCGCCTCCCGCCGGGTATAGAGGCGTTCGCGCAGGGTCTCGACATCCAGTTCCAGCAGCGGCTCCGGCGCCAGGCCGAGATCGCAGACGATCAGCGCGTTGCGATTGACCGGATGCCAGGCCAGCGGCAGCACGGGTGCGAGAAAGTGTCGCTCGGCGCTGAAGCGTCCGGAGACGTGCAACAGGGGTTCGAGCAGACGGATGCGCGCCAGCGCCGCCTTCTTCTGGCGCTGCGTCCAGAGATAGTCGTAGAGCCTTGGTTGCCGCTGCTTGACCAGACGCGCCAGGGCCAGGGTTGCGCGAACATCCGCCAGGGCGTCGTGGGCCTGGGCGTGCTCGATGCCATTGGCGACGGTCAGGCGATCCAGGCGCAGGGAGACGCGCTCAGCGTCCTGCGGCCAGTTCAGGCTTTCCGGGCGGAAGGCATAGAGCGCCCGGATCAGGCCGAGCACATCCCAGCGACTGTTGCCCTGCTGCCATTCGCGGGCATAGGGATCGTGGAAGTTGCGGTACAGGCTGTGCCGTACCATTTCGTCGTCGAATCTCAGGTTGTTGTAGCCGACCGCGCAGGTGTTGGGACGCCGCAACTCCTCGTGGAGGCGCTGGACGAAGTCGCGCTCACGCAGCCCCAGCCGCTGCAGGGTGGCCGGCAGGATACCGGTTACCAGGCAGGCCGCGGGATGGGGCAGGACATCCTCGCTCAGTTGGCAATGCAGGTTGAGCGGCGCCTCGATTTCGTTGAGCTCCAGATCGGTACGCACCCCGGCCACCTGCAGCGGTCGATCCCGCCGTGGATCGATCCCTGTGGTCTCGAAGTCGTACCAGAAGATACTTTGCGTCACACCGCCCTCCCCTAGAATCGGCGCAGTCTAGCATCGTCGTGCGCCTTGCTCCCGAGCGCCCGCACCCGCTAGGCTCTGATGCCTGTCTACCGCGTATTCTCTCTACCCATGCGTTCAGTCGATCGGCTCTCCCTTCGCTTCAGGTGCCGGGGTATCGGCGTACGCCTGGGCGCCGCCGTCTGGGCGTTGACCCTGTCCCTGGCCTGCCTCGCGCAGCAGGAGCCGCTGTCCTGCCCCCTGCCGCCGCAGTCCGACAGCGGCCCGGGCAGCCTGCGCCTGACCCATCAGGGGCTCGACAGCCGGAAGGCGCGGCAGACCGCCACCCAACTCGCCGCGACCACCCGCGGCACCGATCCCCAGGCGCTGGCCGCGGCCTACCTGCAGCATTTCGGCAGTCGGGTGCGGCACGGCCAAGCCGAGCAACTCGCCGAGCTGCCGGCCGGGGACGTCAGGTTCTGGCTGGCCGGCAATCCGCCCCTGGCGGAGACTCAGGCGCAGACGCTGCTGGACTGGGTCGAGGCGGGCGGCCATCTGGTGGCCGTCGCCGATGACAGCACTCTGGCGCTCAGCGTGACCCTGGGCGTTCGTCCCATGCCGACCCGCGAGCTGGGGGGTGCCGCCCCACCCATCATGGCGCTGCCGCTCTGGCCCAACCTGACCCAGCTCTATCTCGCCGAGGACGACGCCCCCGCCTACCTCGGCTTCGACGACAGCCGCCATCTGTTCGATGTCGGTGATCAGGCGGTGGCCTGGGCCAGCAGCGCCAGCGCCACCCATATGCTGATGCTGCCCTGGGGCGACGGCAGCGTGACGCTGCTGTCGGACACCGATCTCTGGAGCAACGCCCACCTCGCCAAGTACGACAATGCCTGGCTGCTGTGGTACCTCACCCAGGGCGAGCCGGTGACCCTGATCGCCCCGGCGCCACCGCTCCCCCTGTGGCTGGACGCCTTGCAACGCTATGGCCTGGCCCTGCTGCTCCTGACGCTGGCGGCGGGTCTCTGGCTGAGACGCCGCCAGGACCATCCGGCGCCCCGGCGTGACGCCAGACGCTGGCCCGAACTGATCGCCACCCTGCAGCGCGATATCCAGCGCGAGGTGCGCCGCCGTCGCCCCGAACTCACCGATCAGACTGTGGCCGAGCGCTGGCAATATCTGGCGCGCCTGAGCGGCCTGAGCACCCGTGTGGTGGGCGAGGCGATGCGGCCCAGCCCGGCGCGCCTCTCCACCCGCGACTTCACCCGCCGCATCACCCAGCTGCGCCTGTTGCGTTTGGCCGTGCGCGCCCCCGTTTCCGAGGACTTCCGATGACCGACAGCTCTGCTCCTGACGCCACCCCGGCGGACCCCGGCGAAAGCGGCGTCAAGGCCCGCGCCCTGGCCCGACTGCAGGCCCTGCGACAGGCGCTGCTCAAGGTGCTGCCGCAGCAGGAGGCCGCCGTGGACGGCCTGCTCGCCACCCTGCTGGCCGGCGGTCACCTGCTATTGGAAGGTCCGACCGGCTCCGGCAAGACGCTGCTGGTTCGCGCCCTGGCCGCCAGCCTGGACGCCGGCTTCGCCCGGCTGCAGTGCCATCCGGCCCTGACCCCTGCCGAGGTGGCCGGCGAAATCGTCACGGACGCCGGCAGCGACAGTGCCCGTCTGCGTCGGGGGCCCCTGTTCAACTCCCTGGTCCTGCTCGAAGAGCTGCAGCGGGCTCCGCCAGCGATCCTCAACCTGCTGGACGACGCCCTGCAGGGTCGCCAGCTGAGTCTGGGCGGCCGCCCGGTGCCCCTGCCAGCGCCCTTCATGGTGATCGCTACCCGCTCCTCGAGCAGCGATCTGCCGCTGGCGCTACGGGATCGCTTCCTGGCGCACCTGCGACTGGAGTGGCCGGCAGAGGGCCAGGAGCTCGCCGCCCTGCGCCAGGCTGTCCAGCAGGCTCACGGCGATCCCCTGGAAGCGGCGACCCTGCGCCCGCTGCTGCAGGCGCGGGATCTGCCAGCCCTGCAGCGACTGGTGGCCGGCCTGCCGGTCGCGGAGCCGGTCCTCGAGCATGCCGTGCGCCTGATCCGCCTCACCCGGGAGTGGCCGGCCTTCGAGCAGGGCGCCGGGCCGCGCGCCGGGCAGGCCTTGCTGCGTCTGGCCCAGGCACAGGCTTTCCTGCGGGGTGGCGATAGCGTGACGCCCGAGGATGTGCGCACCCTGCTGCCCGCCGTGCTGCGTCCACGCCTGCGGCTGACCCCAGAGCGCGAATTCGAGGGCGACAGCCTGGATGGCCAGATCCTCAAGCTGCTGGGACAGTGTCCGGCACCGCGCCCATGATCCAGCGCTGGCTGCCCCTGGCGCTGGGCGCCCTGGCTCTGCTCAGCCTGATCCTGGGCTGGCTGGCGCCTCTGTGCTGGCAGGCCCTGCCGGCCGCAGGGGCATCGCTGCTCCTGGGGCTGGCCCTGCTGGAGCGCCGGCACTGGCGAAAGATCCGGGCGAATCCGCTCATCGCGCAGCCAGCCAGGGCACGCCTGCGGGCGAACACGCCTGTGCAACTGCTGATCGCCAGCTCGGGACTGGTAAAGACCGACGGACGCGGAAGCCGCGAACAGGCACTGGGCTTCTGGCAGGCGCTGGCGGCCAGCGGCAATGAACTGCGGCTCTACGGCCTCGATCCCGAGCTGCGCCTGCTGGCGGCGGCCACACCCGCTCGCCCCCTGAAGCCTGATGTCCTTCCGCGGTCGGTCCCAGGCGCGACGGCTGATTTCAAGGCGGCGCTGGCGCGGCTTTGCAGCCAGGCGCGACCCGGCAGTGTCCTGGTGGTTCTGGCGCCACTGGATGAAGCCAGGGTGGCCTGGCTCGGTCGTCTGGATCTGGGCCGACGCGGCCTGCAGCTCTGGCTGGTCGATACCGCGCTGGAGGAGCTGGCAGAGCCCGACGACATCCGTACCTGGCGCGACGCCTGCCGCTATGCCGAGGCCTGGCAGACCAGGATTCAGGGCGAGCGTCTGGCCGCGCGCCTGGAGAGAAGGGGAATCCACTGGCTGCCTGCCAGCGCGACGGCGGATCTGCAGAGCCGCCTGTTGCAGCTATGGAATGCCGACGATCCGGATCAGGCCGCCGACTGAGACAGGCGGCCGAAGGTGAAATAGTGCTGCAGCACGTCGATCAGCTCGGCGAATTCCGCTGGCGGTTCGGCGACGCTGAAACCCGAGTCATAGTTGCCCGGGGTGACATCTTCGTGGCTCCACTGGCAGCGGGCGTCGAAGTCGACGAAGTGCAGCTGACCGTCCTGCCCCGGAATCTTCAGCCGGAGTTCGAAACGCGCATTCACCAGCATGGGCAGTTGGCTGATCATCAGCAACCCCTCGCGGGAGATGTTGCCGATGTAGCCCATGGGCTTGTCGGTGAAGCGGTTGAACACCTTCAGATAGTAGGGCAGTTGGTGGCGCTCGATACGACGATTCTGAGTCATGGTGCGATTCATCCTGCACACGGTAAAGCCACTTTTACCGACAACGTCCTGGAAAGCTCAGCGCTGCGGTAGTTTTCGCACCGGTTGGGGCGTCGCAACGGCCGTTCCGCCATCTAGCCCCAATTGGCGCAGGGTGTCCAGTCGGGCCTGGGCCCGAAAGGCGTATTCGCTGGCCGGAAACCGGACCTGGATGAAACGATAGGTCTGAGCGGCGTCGGCGTACAGCTGCTGCTGCTCGAGACACTGGCCACGCAGCATGGAGAATTCCGGCTGCAGCCAGGGGCGGGCGCGACCCTTGCGCTCGGCCTGGGAGATCTGCAGCAGGGCATTGGTGCAGTCGCCTTCAGCATAGGACTTGTAGGCGGCGTCGAGATAGGAATTCATCGAAACGCTGGTGCAGCCGGTCAGGCCGAACAGCAGGAACAGGCAGAGATAAGGGCGCATGGAAAGTCCTCCTGTTCGCTAGATCGGCGCCGGGGCGCGCTTCTTGAGGGCAAACGACCATTGGTGTGACGGAGCTGCGAAAAGCCGTCATGTGCTGGCCACGCGACAGCGCTACAATGAGGTGCGCTTCGTGTTCTACGTCGACTCGGCGCTGAGGCGCCGACTCATGGTTGCAATCCGCTAAAGGAAAGACTGCATGATTTATCGCCGTACCAAGATCGTCGCCACCCTCGGCCCGGCCAGCAATTCTCCGGAAGTCCTCGAGCAGCTCATCATCGCCGGCATCGACGTCGCCCGCCTGAACTTCTCGCATGGAACGCCCGACGAGCACCGGGCCCGTGGTCAGCTGGTACGGGATCTCGCCGCCAAGCACGGTCGCCATGTCGCCCTGCTCGGCGACCTCCAGGGTCCGAAGATCCGCATCGCCAAGTTCGTCAACAAGCGCATCGAACTCAAGGTCGGCGATCCCTTCCGCCTGTCCATCGCCCATCCCCGCACCGAAGGCACCGAAGAAGTGGTCGGCATCGACTACCCGGGCCTGGTCACCGACTGCCGCGTGGGTGACGAACTGCTGCTGGACGATGGCCGCGTGGTCCTGCGCGTGGAAGGCATGACCGCCACCGAATTGCATTGCACCACCCTGATCGGCGGCCCGCTGTCCGATCACAAGGGCATCAACCGGCGTGGCGGCGGTCTCACCGCCCCTGCGCTGACCGACAAGGACCGGGACGACATCAAGCTGGCCGCCTCCATGGAGGTCGACTACCTGGCCGTGTCCTTCCCGCGTGATGCCGAAGACATGCACGAAGCCCGTCGCCTGATGGAAGCCGCCGGTGGCAAGTCCTGGCTGGTGGCCAAGATCGAGCGCGCCGAAGCCGTGGCCGACGACGAAGCCCTGGACGGCCTGATCCATGCCAGTGACGCCGTGATGGTGGCCCGGGGCGACCTGGGCGTGGAAATCGGTGATGCCGAACTGGTGGGCATCCAGAAGCGCATCATTTCCCACGCCCGGCGCCTCAACAAGGCGGTGATCACCGCGACCCAGATGATGGAGTCGATGATCAGCAGCCCGATGCCGACCCGTGCGGAAGTCTCCGACGTGGCCAACGCCGTGCTGGACAACACCGACGCGGTGATGCTCTCCGCCGAGAGCGCCGCCGGCCAGTACCCGGTGGAAGCGGTCAAGGCCATGGCGCGCGTCTGCGTCGGTGCCGAGAAGCAGCCCACCAGCAAGCTGTCCAGCCACCGCCTGGGCCATACCTTCACCCGGTGGGACGAGAGTATCGCCCTGGCCTCCATCTACGTGGCCAACCACTTCCCGGGCGTGAAGGCGATCATCAGTCTGACCGACACCGGTTACACCCCGCTGATCATGTCGCGCCTGCGCTCCTCGGTGCCGATCTTCTCCTTCGCCTCCAGCCGCGCCACCCAGGCCCGCACCGCGCTGTTCCGCAACGTGCACACCATCCCCTTCGACCCGACCACCATGCCGGCGAACAAGGTGAGCCAGGCGGCGGTGGACGAGCTGCTCAAGCGCGGCATCGTCGAGCACGGTGACTGGGTCATCCTCACCAAGGGCGACAGCTACACCAAGCGTGACGGCACCAACACCATGAAGATGTACCGCGTGGGCGATCTGCTGGTCTGATCCCTGCCGCCGGTCCTTGACCGGTGCTGACGAAAAGCCCCGAACAGGCGACTGCTCGGGGCTTTTTCTTGGGCGCGGGTGGCACCTAAAGGGCAGCGCTAGAGACCCTTGAAGGCGAGGTAGGCCAGATGCAAGGCCGCCGCACCCAGCACGCCCAGGCTACAGACGATGAGGATGCCACGCTGCAGCGAGCGCAAGCGCCCCTCACGGCGGGCCGCCAGGCGCGTGGCATCGAGCAGCGCAACGTTGGCCAACGGTGATTCACGCATCGTTTCGCTCCCCCGGCCCATTAATGCACTATATTCTCATTCTCACATAGATCAAGGGAGTCCGACGAGCGTCTGCCGGACTGTGGCAGAATAGCCGGTTTGGTGCGAACAGCCTGGGTGAACGATGGCGTTACGTTTCGAACGGCTCAAGTGGCAGGACTGGAAAGGCGCCTTCACGGAGCGCAACTACGAGCGCGGTCGGCGCCTGGCACTCGACGGCCTGGTGCAGCTGCGCTCGGCGGCCAGGGGCCAGCTCTATGCCGAGTGCAGCAGCCCGGCCGGACCGGCCTATCGGCAGGCGATCAGCCTGCGCGCGGGCGAGACCGCCTGGCGGGTCGACGCCCGCTGCACCTGCCCGGTCGGCCGCAACTGCAAGCATGCCGCCGCCGCCCTCATCGAGCTCGAACGGCTGCAACGCAGCGAGGCCGACTTGCCGGCCACGCCGGTTGCCAATCCGGAGCTGCCGCAACCGGTCCTGACCCTCGGCAGCCATACCCAGATCGATTACGACCGGCACATCGGCAAGATGCGACCCACGGTGCGCCATCGCGCCGCCCTGGCCTTTGCCTATGGCCCGCGGCGACTGTTCGGCACCCCGCCGCGTACCCCGGACGCCGCCTATCCCGCACGCCAGTTGCCGGCCGAACAACGCTGGCGGCAGACGCTGCTCGATCATGGCCTGCGCCTGGCCACCCGGCGCAGCGCCGCGCTGCCCGACGACAGTGGCGAGATGTTCGAATTGCCGGACGACCCCGCCTGGCTCAGATTCGTGCAGCAGGTCATCCCCGGTCTGCGCGAAGCCGGCTGGAAGATCGAGGCCCATCCCGAATTCACCTTCGACCTGACACCGGTGGAAGGCTGGTACGGTCACCTCGAAGAGGTGCAGGATCCGACCGCCGCGAACGGCCAGTTCGATGTCGAGCTGGGTATCCGTCTGGGCCAGCGCCGCGTCAGCCTGATTCCGCTGCTGATCGACGCCCTGCGCCGCGAACCCTCCCAGTACGAGCCGGCGATGCTGGCCAAGCGCGCCGACGACGAACCCGTGTTGTTGCGCATCGATCCTCCGCGCCTCGCCGGCCCGCAGGGCCGGGTACAACGGGTCGCCGTGCCCCTGGGTCGGCTCAAGCCGATCCTGCAGATCCTCGGCGAGCTCTATGCGACCGACCGCCTCACCCAGGACCGTGCCCTGCGCCTGCCGCGCCTGGACGCCGCGCGCCTGGCCGAGCTGGACGAGCGCCTGCCGCTGGAATGGGAAGGCGGTGAACGCCTGCGCAGCTTCGCCGAGCGGCTGCGCAGCTACGCGGCCGAGCCCGTCGTCCTGCCGGACACCCTGCACGCCGAACTGCGCCCCTATCAGCGCGACGGCGTGGCCTGGCTGCAGGCGCTGCGCGAACTGGAAGTGGGCGGCATCCTGGCCGACGACATGGGCCTGGGCAAGACGCTGCAGACCCTGGCGCACATCCTCGTCGAACAGGCCGCCGGGCGCCTGACCGCACCGGCATTGATCGTCATGCCGACCAGCCTGATCCCCAACTGGCAGGACGAGATCGCCCGCTTCGCACCCGGACTGCGCGTGCTGACCCTGCAGGGCAGCGCCCGCAGCAGTCGCTTCGAGCGGATTCCGGAGCACGATGTGGTGCTCACCACCTATGCCCTGCTGCCCCGCGATGCGGAGCGCCTGGCCAACTACGATTTCCACCTGCAGGTGCTGGACGAGGCCCAGTCGATCAAGAATGCCGCCACCAAGGCCGCCCAGGCCGCACGCCACCTGCGTGCCCGCCATCGTCTCTGCCTGACCGGCACGCCGCTGGAAAACCACCTGGGCGAACTCTGGTCGCAATTCCACTTTTTGATGCCCGGCTGGCTGGGCGACGAGAAAGGCTTCAAGCAGGCCTATCGCATTCCGGTGGAGCGCGAAGGCGATGTGCAGCGCCTGGCGGCCCTCAAGGCGCGGGTGCGGCCCTTCATGCTGCGCCGCACCAAGCAGCGGGTCGCCAGCGAGTTGCCACCCAAGACCGAGATCGTCCAGCTGGTCGAGCTCAGCACGGCGCAGCGCGAGCGCTACGAAGACCTGCGGCTGCTGCTGGACGAACGCGTTCGCGCCGAGATCGCCCGTCAGGGCATCGGTCGCAGCCAGTTGCTGATCCTCGATGCCCTGCTGCGGCTGCGCCAGGTCTGCTGCGATCTGCGCCTGGTACCCCACGAAGACGCCAGCGTGGCCAAGCCCTCGGCGAAACTGGCAGCACTGAACGAGCGCCTCGACGCCCTGCTCCCCGGCGGCAGTCGGGTCCTGGTGTTCTCCCAGTTCACCAGCATGCTCGATCTGATCGCCGCCGACCTCGACCAGCGCGGCATCGAGTACGTCACCCTGACCGGCGAAACCCGGGATCGGCGCACCCCGGTGCAGCGCTTCCAGAGTGGCGAGGTGCCGGTGTTCCTGCTCAGTCTCAAGGCCGGCGGCAGCGGTCTCAACCTGACGGCGGCGGACACGGTGATCCACTTCGATCCCTGGTGGAATCCGGCTGCCGAGCAGCAGGCCAGCGACCGCGCCTACCGCATCGGTCAGGATCGTCCGGTGTTCGTCTACAAGCTGATCGCCCGCGGTACGCTGGAAGAACGTATCCAGCAGCTGCAGCAGGAAAAGGCCCGTCTGAGCGCCGGTATCCTCAGCGAGAACAGTGGCGACTGGCGCCTGACCGAAAGCGACCTGACCCAGCTGCTGGCACCACTGGACCGCTAGTGAACCAGGCAGGTGGCCTAGCCTGACGCCGCGGGGCAACCGGCGGCGTCAGGAGCAGACCGGGAAGGCCTACGCGGCGCTACTTGTCGCCCACGCCTTCACCCACCGCATCGCCCGTCGCATCCAGCGCCTTGCTGGAAGGGAATCTGTTCGAGGCGACGCGGACCGCCAGCACCGACAGCGACAGCAGAAAGATGCCGCCGCAGAGATACAGCAGCCCGACATCCGGCGGCCGATGATGAGAGACATCACCGATCAGGTAGCGGGTCAGGGCAGTGATGGCGATGTAGAGCAGAAAGCGGATGGGCAGGTGGTTGGTCTTGAAGTAGATGCCGACCATGGCACCCAGCTCCAGATAGATGAAGAGCAGCAGGATGTCATCGATGCTCGCCTGGCCCTTGTTGAACATCTCCATGAAGGCCATCACCGAGGCCCAGGCCGTGGCCGCGCCAATGGCGAACAGGCCGAAGTAGTGGAAGCCTTCCACCATCAGGTTGCCGAGGGAGTTCGCCCCGTCGTGCATGCGTTTGCGACCGCTGTCTGCCCATTTCATGGCCTGCCACCCCACTGCCGTGTCCGAATACACCCACCTGCAGACTCGTCCATGTTGAAATTCCCGTTCTCAAGGTTGCTCTGGCACCAGCCGCTCTTATAGCGAGAAGCCGGACCGCCGACCAGTGCGCAACTGTCGCAGACTGGACGGCCCGCCGCTGGCAGGCTAAAACCTGAGGAAAAGCCCGCAAGGGCTCTGGAGTCTACTGTGGAAGCGCGTCTATCCTGCCTCGCCTGCCTGGACCGGCCCGATCCCCGGCTGCTGGAAGCCGCCCTGTGGATCGCGGCCGAGCACCATGACCAGATCGATCCGCCGGCCCTGCTGCACTCGCTGGACGATCTGGCGCTGCGCCTGGTCGCCACCCTGGATGGCGATGCCAGTCAATCCGAGCGTGCCCAGGCCTTGTTACGGCAATTGTGCGATGCCGGCTTTCGCGCCGCCGAGTGGCCCCTGAATCCCACCGCAGCCCTGCTCGACGAGGTCCTGGCAAGGCGGCGCGGCCAACCGCTGTCGATCGCGCTGGTGGCCCTGGAACTGGCGCGGCGCCTGGAGATCGACCTGCAGGGCATCGGCTTTCCCGGGCACTTCCTGCTGCGCGTCCCCGGCGCGGATCACCTGCTCGAACCCTTTGGCGGACGCCGCCTGTACATGAACGACTGCCGTCAGTTGCTGGTGGATCAGTTCGGTCCCGCCGCGCAACTGCAAGCGAGCTACCTGGCGCCCCTCGGTCCGCGGCAGATGATGCAGCGCCTCTCACGCAATCTGCGTGAACTGCATCGCCAGGGCGACCAGCCACTGGCCGCGCTCAAGGATGCCCAGCGGGTCATCGAGCTGGGCGCGGTCGGGGTCATCGATCACCTGGCGCGCGCCGACCTGTACCGCCAACTCGATTGCCCCCAGGCCGAGCGCTACGACCTGCAGCACGCCTTGCTGATCAGCGAAGACGACGCCGAACGCGAGCAGGTGCGACGGCGGCTGGAGCAACTGGGCGCGCCTTCCGCCACCCTGCACTAGCCGCGCAGCAACCAGAGCACCAGTTGGGCGCCGAGCAGATTGCTCAGCCCGGCCAGCACCATGACCAGGCCGGCCACGGTGCCCTCCTCCAGACCGACCTCGTAGGCCTTGCTGGTCCCCACGCCATGGGCACCCATGCCGAACAGGGCGCCGCGGGCCAGGGCCGACTTGAGCGGCAGCAGCTTGATCAGCAGGCTGCCGAGGATGGCCCCACCCAGGCCGGTGATCATCACGAAGGCCGCGGTCAACTCGGGGACCCCCCCCACGGTGGCGGACATCGGCATGGCGAAGGGGGTGCTGATGGAGCGCGGCAGCATGGACAGCAGCACCCGGTCATCGAGCAGCAGCAGGCGGGCCAGCAGCCAGGAACTGCCGATGGCCACGCCACTGCCCACGCAGAGGCCGGCCAGCAGCGCCTGCCAGTAGCGCGCCAGCAAGCGGCGTTGCTGCCAGATCGGCACGGCGAAGGCCACCGTCGCCGGTCCCAGCAGGGTGATCAGCCAGTGGCTGTAGTGGGCGTATTCGGCATAGCTCACCTGCTGCCAGAGCGTGGCGGCATAGAGCAGCACCGTGACGAAGATGATCGGACTGACCACATACCAGCGCAGGCGCGCATAGAGCACGCGGCTCACCACGTACCCGGCCACCGTCAGCAACAGCCAGAAGAGCCCGGGCAGATCAGGCATCGCGACGTCCCCGACGGCGGAACATCCAGTCCACGGTACAGGCGGTCGCGATCATGGTCAGCACGGTGCTGAGCAGGATGGCCAGCAGGATGCGCACGCCCTCCTGCCGTAGCAGCGGGCCGTAGTCGAGCAGGCTCAGCAGCGCGGGAATGAAGAACAGCAGCATTTCGCCGAGCAGCAGGCGCACGCCGCCCTGTAACCACTCGGGCTCGACGATGCGCGCGGCCAGCAGCACCAGCAGCATGGCCAGACCTACCACACCACCCGGGACCGGCAAGGCGAAAGAGGTCGCCAGCCAGGTACCCACGGCCCACAGCGCGCCCAATCCGCACAGCTCCAGAGCCAGGCGCAGATATCTATTCACCCAGGGCTCCATCTCAAATCTTCATCAGGCGCTCAAGGATACCGAGGCTGAGGGGACGAGGACAGCAAACCGGACCAGGCGGCGGGATCAGCACGGGTAAAGCAGCTTTGCAGCCTGGGCAAGATCAGCCCAGGGCGGCGATGACCTCGGCGACCCAGCGCTCGGCATCTTCGTCCGGCGTCACCGTTTCACTGGCATCGATGCGCAGCATGGGCAGCAGTTCGCGCAGCCCCAGCTCGGCGAACAATTCCTGCATCAGCTCGCCGCCACCGCAATAGGTGTCACCATAGCTGGAATCACCCAGGGCCAGCACCGCGCCGGGCCGTCCGGACCACGGCGGCAACCGATCGCGCAGTTGGAAATACAGGGATTCCAGGTTGGCGGGCAATTCGCCCATACCGGTGGTGGAGGTAATGGCCAGCAAGGCTTCGGGTGCGAAGGCCTCCAGGCTGCCGAGATCGGCATTGGGCTGGTGCCAGACCTCATGGCCTGCCGCGGTCAACCGCGACTTCACCTGTCGGGCGATATCTTCCGCGGTGCCATAGACCGAGCCATTCAACAGTGCGACTTTCATACGGACCTCTTGCGTGGAATCCCGTCCAGTATGCCTGGCGCGGCCCGCGCTTGGCGCTCCGTCAGCAAGATGGCTCCGCTGGCAACCCCGGCTGCAGCCAGGGGTCTCAAGGCTTGTTATGCTAGCGCCGCCTGCTACCCCAGGCGTTTTCGCCACCTGTCCGCCTACCCGGCGGCATGACGGCATCCGGCCTATCCGGCCCGATCGCCCGGAGTTGGAGCATGAATCAGCCTGTTACCCTCATGGTCGCGCGGCGCGTCGCGGCCGGCCAATACGATGCCTTTCTGATCTGGCTGCGCGAAGGCGAAGCCCTGGCCACCGGGTATCCCGGCTATCTCGGTTCGGGGGTCCTGACCCCGCCTCCAGGCGACAATCTGGTACAGATCATCTTTCGCTTCGCCTGTCCCCAGACCCTCGACGCCTGGGAACACTCGGAGACGCGGCGTCTCTGGCTGGAGCGTGGCCAGGGCCTGTTCGAAGCGCCCCTGGCACGGCGTGCCCAGGGCATGGACGACTGGTTCGGCGCGGGCATCCAGCCGCCGCCGCGCTGGAAACAGAGCATCGCCGTCTGGCTGGCGTTCTTTCCCATCTCGCTGCTGTTCAATGCCGCTTTCGGCGATTACCTGGCGCATCTGCCGTTACTGCCGCGCATCCTGCTGAGCACCCTGATCCTCACCCCGGTGATGGTCTGTGTCTTCATTCCGCTGATCACCCGCGCGCTGAAGGGCTGGCTGCACAGTGCCTCGTCGCGGACCGGCGACTGGCGCGGTAGCGCCCGCTAGGCCAGCACGGATCGGCCTGCATCCTGACGCGTCGAATGCGTACAATGGCCACGGCCAGCCTCCTGGCCGCTTCGCTCATCAGGATCGGGTACCTTCATGTCCGCAACCCTTCCCCTTCTGGTCACCGGCGCCAATCGCCGCGTCGGTCTCGCCTTGACCCGCCGGCTGCTGGTGGAGGGCCAACCCGTCATCGCCGTCTATCGCGACGATCCGGGCCCCTTGCGTGACCTTGAGATCGAGGCCTATCAGGTCGATCTGGCGGAAGAGGCACAGCGCGACACCCTGCTGCAGCAACTGCATGAACGCCATCCGGCATTGCGCGGCATCGTGCACAACGCTTCGGTCTGGGCCGAAGACGGCCTGGAAAATCTGCGGCTGCTCTACCGTCTGCATCTGGAAGCGCCCTACCACCTCAATCTGGGCCTGCAGGACCTGCTGCTGGCCGCGCCGCGGGCCGACATCATCCATATCGGCGACGACAGCGCCACACGCGGCAGCCGCAATCACATCGGCTACGCCGCCACCAAGGCCGCCCTGCACAATCTGACCCTGTCCTTTGCCGAAGCCCTGGCACCCAGGGTGCGGGTCAACACCATCGCGCCGGGCCTGCTGATCTTCAAGGAAGGCGCCGACGAGGCCTATCGCCAGGCGACCCTGGACAAGGCGCTACTGGATTTCGAACCCGGCGCCGATCCCATCGTGGATACCGTGCTCTATCTGCTGTCGACCCAGTACGCCACCGGCAGTACCTTTACCGTCAACGGCGGGCGCCACCTGCGCCACGGCCGCCGCTAGCAAGAGGAATCAGTCATGACCGAACAAGACCGCCTGGAACTGGAAGCCGCTGCCTTCCGCACCCTGGTCGACCACCTGCGCAAGCGCACCGATGTGCAGAACATCGACCTGATGAATCTGTCCGGCTTCTGCCGCAACTGCCTGTCCAAGTGGTACAAGGCAGCGGCCGACGACAAGGGCCTGGAACTGAGCCTGGACGATGCCCGTGAGGTCGTCTACGGCATGCCCTATGCGGACTGGAAAGCTCGGTACCAGACCGAGGCCTCGCCAGCCCAGGCCGCGGCCTTCCAGGAGCAGCAGAGCAAATGAGCGATCTCGCCAGCTTCCGCGTCAGCCTGGGCCAGGGCAACCATGCCTTCGCCGACACCCTGGCCTTCGTCGCCGAGCACTACCACTACCAGCCCACGGCCTTTCGCAACGGCGAGGTGGACAATGCCGCAGGCCAGAACGAAGGCTCCTGCAAGACCCTGGGTCTGGCCAGACTCGAGGGCCTGAGCGATGAGGAGGCGCTGCTGGCCTTTGGCGAGCACTATCGCAGCGTGTTGCAGACGCCCGAGGGTAGCGATCACGCCAATATCCGCGCCCTTATCGCCCACGGCCTGGCCGGCGTGAGCTTCCAGGGCGAGCCCCTGACGCGTCGCTAGACCTTTTCAGCGAACAAAAAAAGCCCTGCGGATGCAGGGCTTTTTCTTGGACCGGGCTTAGACCGCAGCCGCGGGTCTCATGTAGGAAATCGGTGCCAGACCGGAGTCTTCGAAGGTCACCACTTCCCAGGCATCACGATCGGCCAGCAGCGCACGCAGCAGGCGATTGTTCATGGCATGGCCGGACTTGTAGCCGCGGAATTCGCCAATGAGGCTCTTGCCGAGCAGGTAGAGGTCGCCGATGGCGTCGAGGATCTTGTGCTTGACGAATTCGTCTTCGTAACGAAGGCCGTCTTCGTTGATCACACCCTTCTCGTCGACCACGATGGCGTTGTCGACGCTGCCACCCAGGGCCAAGTTGTGCGAACGCAGGAATTCCAGGTCACGCATGAAGCCGAAGGTACGGGCACGGCTGACTTCCTTGAGGAAGGAGGTGCTCGAGAAGTCCACCGAGGCTTTCTGGGTACGGTTGTTGACCACCGGGTGATCGAAATCTATTTCGAAGGTCACCTTGAAGCCGTCGAAGGGCACGAAGGTGGCGCGCTTGTCACCATCGACGACGCTCACTTCACGCTTGATGCGGATGAACTGCTTGGCCGCTTCCTGTTCCTGCAGACCGGCGGACTGGATCAGGAACACGAAGGGACCAGCGCTGCCGTCCATGATCGGTACTTCGACCGCGGACAGCTCGACGTAGGCGTTGTCGATCCCCAGACCGGCCATGGCCGACAGCAGGTGTTCAACGGTACCGACCTTGACGCCACTGTCACTGAACAGGTTGGTCGACATGGTGGTTTCACCCACGTTCTCGGCCCAGGCCGGGATTTCCACGACCGGATCGAGATCGGTGCGACGGAACACGATCCCCGTATCGACCGGAGCCGGCTTCAGGGTCAGGTAAACCTTTTCCCCGGAATGCAGGCCGACGCCAGTGGCGCGAATAGTGTTCTTGAGGGTGCGTTGTCTAATCATGCCAGGGCCGCTCGGTCGCAGGGTGCGAATGGTGTTCAACGAAGTCGCGATGATAGCAGATGCGAAAATCGATGCCCACTAATCACACCCTGGCTTGTGATATACCCGATCAATCAGCCTGACGACGCAGGAAGGCCGGGATGTCCAGGTAATCCAGGTCGTCGTTGGGATTGACCTTGGTCGCCGCTGCCGAGCCGCCATGATTCTGGCTGCCACGACCGGAGCGCATCGAGGTCGGGTACTTGAGGTCGTCGTAGTTGACCGGAGCGCTTTCCTGACGGGCCGCAGCCAGGGTCTGAGCGGTGTTGTCCACCACCTTGACCGGCTTCTCGATGCGCGCACCCAGGCCGGTGGCGACCACGGTGACGTGCAGCTCGTCGCGCATTTCCGGATCGATCACCGCGCCGACCTTGACGGTGGCGTGCTCGGACGCGAAGTCCTCGATGATCTCGCCGACGGCGGCGTATTCACCCAGGGACAGATCCAGGCCAGCGGTGATGTTGACCAGGATGCCGCGGGCGCCGTGCAGGTTGACGTCTTCCAGCAGCGGGTTGCGGATGGCGGCTTCGGTGGCTTCGCGCGCACGGTTCGGACCACTGGCGTGGCCGGTACCCATCATGGCCATGCCCATCTCGCCCATCACGGTCTTGACGTCGGCGAAGTCGACGTTCATCAGGCCGGGACGCTGCATGATGTCGGAGATACCGCGAACGGCGCCGGCGAGGACGTCGTCAGCCTTGGCGAAGGCGGCCAGCAGGCTGGCGTCCTTGCCCAGGATGGTCAGCAGCTTCTCGTTGGGGATGGTGATCAGCGAGTCGACGCATTCGGACAGGGAGCGAATGCCTTCGTCGGCGACCTGCATGCGCTTGCGGCCTTCGAAGGGGAACGGACGGGTGACCACGGCAACGGTCAGGATACCCATCTCCTTGGCCACTTCAGCGATGATCGGCGCGGCACCGGTACCGGTGCCACCACCCATGCCGGTGGTGATGAAGACCATGTCGGCGCCTTCGAGGACTTCGGCGATGCGCTCACGATCTTCCATGGCCGCCTGGCGGCCGATTTCCGGGTTGGTGCCCGCACCAAGACCCTTGGTGACGCCCGGGCCGAGTTGCAGCACGGTACGGGATGTGACGTTCTTCAGGGCTTGGGCGTCGGTATTTGCACAGATGAATTCGACGCCTTCGACACCGCTTTTGACCATGTGGTTGACGGCATTGCCACCGCCACCGCCCACGCCGATGACTTTGATCACGGCGCTTTGTGGAATGTTGTCTACGAGTTCGAACATGGTCCCCTCTCTTCCTTTCGGATCTTCGCCTACTGCCGCGGTTTAATTGTGAATTACAAGTTGCCCTGGACCCAACGCTTCATGCGTTCCAGGACTGTGGATTTGGTTTCGCTGCTATATCCGCCAGAAACAACCGGCAAGGGATCGGTCTGCTTTTGCAGACCATAGAGCAACAGGCCGACGCCTGTGGAATAGATCGGGTTGCTGATCACGTCAGTCAGACCCTTGACCGTCTGGGGCACCCCCAGGCGTACCGGCATATGGAAAATCTCTTCCGCCAGTTCGACCGCGCCTTCCATCTTCGCGGTACCACCGGTGAGTACGATCCCTGCGGGGATCAGATCCTCGTAACCACTGCGGCGCAGTTCCGCTTGCACCAGTGTGAATAGCTCATCGTAACGGGGCTCGACCACTTCCGCGAGGGCCTGACGCGACAATTCTCGCGGCGGACGGTCACCCACGCTGGGCACCTTGATGGTTTCGCCCGGTCCAGCCAGTTTCGCCAAGGCACAAGCATACCGAATCTTGATTTCTTCGGCATATTGCGTTGGGGTTCTCAAGGCCATGGCAATGTCATTTGTGACTTGGTCGCCAGCAATGGGTATTACCGCCGTATGGCGGATGGCGCCCTCGGTAAAGATGGCTATGTCGGTAGTGCCGCCGCCAACATCCACCAGGCAGACGCCCAGTTCCTTTTCATCGTCGGTCAGCACCGAATAGGCCGACGCCAACTGCTCGAGAATGATGTCGTCGACTTCCAGACCGCAACGACGAACACATTTCTCGATGTTCTGCGCAGCGTTGACGGCACAGGTGACGACATGGACCTTGGCTTCCAGTCGCACGCCGGACATGCCGAGGGGCTCGCGCACCCCTTCCTGGTTGTCGATCACATAGTCCTGGGCCAGGGTGTGCAGCACGCGCTGGTCGGCGGGAATGGCCACCGCCTGGGCGGCATCGAGCACCCGCTCGATGTCCGCCGGGCTCACTTCACGATCGCGGATGGCCACGATGCCGTGGGAATTCAGGCTGCGAATGTGATTGCCGGCAATGCCGACGAAGGCCGAGTGGATCCGGCAACCGGCCATCAGCTGGGCTTCTTCGATGGCCCGCTGGATGGAGGCGACGGTGGATTCGATATTGACCACCACGCCCTTCTTGAGCCCGCGCGACGGATGGGTGCCGATCCCGACGATCTCGATCTGACCATCGGAAGACACCTCGCCGACCAGAGCCACGACCTTGGAAGTGCCGATGTCGAGGCCGACGATCATCTTGCCGCTTTGCACGCTTGCCATAGTAAAAAACTTCTCCTCAATGCTTGGCCGGTTCGGTCACGGGGGTGGCGGCGACAGCGGGATCACGCCAGGCCACGGCCAGACCGTTCGGATAACGCAGATCGATCCGCGCGATATTGTCCATCTGTGCCTTGAGCACCTGATCGTACAGGCGCATGAAGCGCCGCATCTTTTCCACCAGCTGGTCGCGGCCGAACACCAGTTCCAGGCCCTGACCAGTGGTGAGGTACCAGCTGCCGCGCTCATGCATTTCCAGGCGCGACACGGTGTAACCGAGCGGCCGGAGCATCTGGCTGAACATTTGGTACTGCTGCATCACCTGCTGCTGGGCCCGCTTGGGACCGTACAACCGCGGTAGATTGTCATAGTTGGCCAGATCCTGCGGGGCAAAAGCCTCACCCTGGTTGTTCAGCAGCGCCTCGTCGCCCCAACGGGCGATGGGCATCTGCTCTTCCAAGCGGATGCTGATCTCGTCCGGCCAGACCCGGCGCACCTCGGCGTGGGCGATCCACGGCATGGTTTCCAGTTCGTGGCGCATGTCGGCCAGGTCGACCTGGAAGAAGGTGGTGCCGACAAAGGGCGCGATCCGCTGCTGCACCGCGGCCTGGCTGATGTAGGAGAGATCGCCCTTGACGCTGACCTTGGCGATCGGCCGGTCGGCATAGGGCAGCAATTTCTGGGCGCCCTCGTAGGTGCCGAAGCCCAGGCCCAGCAGCAGGAACGGCCAGAGGATGCGCTTGAGCAGGCCCAGGCTGGGGCGTGGCAGGCGTGTCGACAGCGGCTCTTCGGCGACCAGGCGACTGGCGCCCCGTTGTTCGACGTTGCGCGACCGACCGAAGCCGGGCTGGTTGTGACGTAGGGTGGCGACCAAGGTTCAGCCCTCCACGTGCGCGCCGGCAACAGCGGTTGCCGGCAAGGGGTTGTACGGATGGCGGCTCATGCCGAACTCCCGGTGGTCGCGGCAGTGGCGAACAGCGGATGGCTGAGCAGTTGCGGCGCCAGTGCGCCGATGTCGCCCGCGCCCTGGCAGAGCAGGATGTCGCCCGGGCGCAGCAGTGGCTTGACCAGCGGCGCGATGTTGCTGCCGCGCTCGACGTAGATGGGATCGAGCTGACCGCGCTGGCGGATGCTGTGGCAGAGCTGGCGGCTGTCGGCGCCGGGAATGGGTTCTTCGCCAGCCGGATAGACTTCCATCAGCAACAGCACGTTGGCATCGGCCAGCACCTGGACGAAGTCTTCGTAGAGATCGCGGGTGCGACTGAAGCGGTGCGGCTGATAGACCATCACCAGCCGGCGCTCGGGCCAGCCGCCGCGCACGGCCTTGATCACCGCGGCGACTTCACGGGGATGGTGACCGTAGTCGTCCACCAGCATGACGCTGCCACCGGCGACCGGCAGCTCGCCATAGACCTGGAAGCGCCGCCCCACCCCCTGAAAGCCGGACAGGCCATTGAGGATGGCCTCGTCGCTGACGCCTTCGTCGGTGGCGATGGCGATGGTCGCCAGGGCGTTGAGCACGTTGTGCACGCCCGGCATGTTGACCGAGACCGCCAGCGGTGCGCGGCCCTCGCGTAGCACGGTGAAATAGGTGCGCATGCCTTCCTGGCGGATATCCACGGCACGGACGTCGGCATCCTCGGCGGTACCGTAGGTGACGGTGGGCCGGGCGACCTGGGGAATGATCTCGCGCACCACCGGATCGTCGACGCAGAGCACGGCCAGGCCATAGAACGGCAGGTTGTGCAGGAAATCGACGAAGGTGCGCTTGAGCCGATTGAAGTCACCTTCGTAGGTGCTCATGTGGTCGGCGTCGATATTGGTGACCACGGCAACCATGGGCTGCAGGTGCAGAAAGCTGGCGTCGCTCTCGTCGGCCTCGGCGATCAGGTAGCGGCTGGTGCCGAGCTGGGCATTGGTACCGGCGGCATTGAGGCGGCCACCGATGACGAAGGTCGGGTCCAGGCCTTCGGCTGCGAACACCGAAGCGATCAGACTGGTGGTGGTGGTCTTGCCATGGGTACCGGCCACGGCGATGCCATGACGATAGCGCATCAGCTCGGAGAGCATCTCGGCGCGGGGCACCACGGGAATGCGCTGCTCGAGGGCGGCGGAGACTTCCGGATTGGATCTGTTGATAGCACTGGACACCACCAGCACGTCGACCTGATCCAGGTTCTCGGCGCGGTGGCCGATGTAGATGCGCGCGCCGAATTGCTGCAGGCGCGCGGTCACCGCGGATTCCTTGAGGTCCGAACCCGAGACTTCGTAGCCCAGGTTCAGCAGCACCTCGGCGATGCCGCACATGCCGACGCCGCCGATACCGACGAAATGGATGCGCCGGATGCTGCGCATGCGCCGAACTTCGGCCTGGATGGCACTCTGCGACTTAACCACGGGCAACCTCCAGACAGGCGTCGACGACTGCCCGGGTGGCATCGGGTTTGGCCAGGGCACGGCTGCGAGCGGCCATGCCGGCAAGACGTTCGGGATGCATCAGGACCTCGGTAAGCTGCGCGGCGAGATCCGCCGGGCGGGTGGAATGTTGCGGCAGCACCACACCGGCACCGGCGCGCTCCAGAAAGCGCGCATTGCTGGTCTGGTGGTCGTCGATGGCGTGCGGCAGGGGGATCAGCAGCGCCGGCAGACCGGTGGCGGTCAGCTCGGCGACGGTCAGGGCACCGGCCCGGCAGATCACCAGATCGGCCCAGGCATAGGCGGCAGCGATGTCGGCGATGAAGGGCTGGACATCGACCTCCACGGCGACGTTGGCATAGCGCTCGGCGGTCACCTCGGCATGCTGGCGGCCGGCCTGGTGGCGCACATTGGGTCGCAGGCCCGCGGGCAGCTGGGCCAGGGCGTCGGGCAGCAGCTTGTTGAGCGGCTCGGCGCCCAGGCTGCCGCCCAGTACCAGCAGATTGGCGGCACGCTCTTCCAGCGGCGCGCGGGTCACCGGGGCGAAGAGTTCGGCGCGCACCGGATTGCCGGTGGACAGACGCTTGGCGGACGCCGGGAAGGTGTCGGCGAAGCCTTCGCAGACCCGCACGGCCATGGGCACCAGCAGGCGGTTGGCGGTGCCGGCATGGGCATTCTGTTCGTGGATCACCAGCGGAATGTTGCACAGCCTGGCGGCCAGGCCACCGGGACCGGTAACGAAGCCGCCCAAGCCCAGCACGCAGACCGGCTTGAGCCGGCGCATGAGACCCATGGCCTGCATGAGCGCCCCGCTGAGTTGCAGCGGCGCCTTCACCAGGGAGCGCACGCCCTTGCCTCTCAGGCCGGTGACCGGGATGTGGTGCAGGGTGATGCCGGCCTTGGGCACCACATCGTTCTCGATGCCGCGCGGGGTACCCAGCCAGTGCACGGTATAGCCGCGGGCTTCGAATTCACGAGCGCAGGCCAGGGCCGGAAAGACGTGCCCGCCGGTACCGCCGGCCATGATGAGGACGTTAGCGGACATCGGCGAAATCCTCTTCGGTGAATTCCACATCCTCGGTATCCACTAGGGTGCGTCTCTCCCACTCGATGCGCAGCAGCAGGCCCATGCTCACGCAGCAGATCACCAGGGAGCTGCCGCCGTAGCTGAGGAACGGAAGGGTCAGGCCCTTGGTCGGCAGCAGGCCGACGTTCACGCCGATGTTGATCAGGAACTGGCCGATCCAGAGCATCGACAGGCCGTAGGCCACATAGGCCGAAAAGAACTGCTTGGACTGCTCGGCCCAGTGACCGATGAACAGCCCGCGCACGCAGACGAAGAGGAACAGGCCGACGGTGGCCATGGCCCCGATCAGGCCGAGTTCTTCGGCCAGCACGGCGAAGAGGAAGTCGGTATGGGCCTCGGGCAGATAGAACTGCTTCTGGATGCTGTTGCCCAGGCCGAGACCGGTCCAGCCGCCGCGACCGAAGGCGATCAGCGCCTGGGTCAGTTGATAGCCGGAGCCGAACTGGTCGGCCCAGGGATCGGTGAAGGTGATCAGCCGCTGCATCCGGTAGGACTGGGTCTGCACCAGCACGAACACCGCCAGCACGGCCAGGGCGACCATCATCAGGAAGCGGAACAGGCCGACGCCGCCAAGGAACAGCATGGCACCGGCGGCGCCCATCATCACTACGGTGGCACCGAAGTCGGGTTCGCGCAGCAGCAGCATGGCCATCGGCAGGAGCACGATGAAGGGCTTGAAGAAGCCGGCCCAGGTGTGGCGCACCTCATGCTGACGACGAACCAGGTAACCGGCCAGATAGAGCACCACGAAGACCTTGGCAATCTCCGAGGGCTGCACGTTGAAGATGCCGAAGCCGATCCAGCGCAGGGAACCGTTCACCTCGCGGCCGATGCCGGGCACCAGCACCGCCACCAGCAGGAGGAAGGCGATGATCAGCAACGGAAAGCCGAAGCGCTGCCAGGTGGCCATGGGAATCAGCATCACCACGCCGCAGGAGACGAAGCCGATCGCCAGGTAGACCAGGTGGCGGTACATGAAGTACAGCGGATTGCCCGACTGGGCGGCGGCCACCTCGGAGGAAGCCGAAGTCACCATCACCAGGCCGAGGCCGAGCAGCAGCAGGCAACCCGCCAGCAGCGGGAAGTCCAGGTCGATGCCGTGGCGGCTGGCCAGCGGCGAGGGATAGGGGCGCAGTAGGCTGAGGATCATGCCAGAGCTCCCACGGCCTGGGCGAACAGCCGCCCGCGTTCTTCGAAGTTGCGGAACATGTCGAGACTGGCGCAGGCCGGCGACAGCAGCACGGCGTCGCCTGGCTGGGCCAGCCGGCGGCTCTCGGCCACGGCTTCTTCCAGGGTGGTGACACGCGCCTGTTGCACGGTGGCCGGCAGGATCTCGGCGATCCGTGCCGCATCGCGCCCCAGCAGCACCACGGCGCGACAGTGACGCGCGATGGGCTCGCGCAGGGCACTGAAATCGGCGCCCTTGCCGTCGCCACCGGCGATCAGCACCAACTGGCCGGCGATGTCATCACCGAGGCCTTCGACCGCAGCCAGGGCAGCGCCGACGTTTGTCGCCTTGGAATCATTGTAGTAGTTGACGCCCGCGACCTCGCCGACCCACTGGCAGCGATGCTCCAGACCCGGGAAGGCGCGTAGGGCCTCCAGCATGGGTGCCAGCGGCAGACCGGCGGCCTGGCCCAGGGCCAGCGCGGCCAGGGCATTGCTGTGGTTGTGGGTACCGCGGATCTTGAGTTCCTCGACATCCAGCAGGTTGTCGAAGGCCAGCGCTAGATAGCGACGGCCTTCCTCCTCGCGAATGCCGAAGGCACGGAAATCGGACCGTCCCAGGCCGAAGGTCAGGCGCGGCACGTCATCGCCGATCAGCGGCCGCGACAGGGCATCGTCGCGATTGACCACCACCTGGCGGGCGCCACGGAAGATGCGGTGCTTGGCCTGGTGATAGGCCGGCATGCCGGTGTAGCGATCCATGTGGTCTTCGCTGAGGTTGAGCACCGTGGCCACCTCGGCATTGAGTCGCTCACAGGTCTCCAGTTGGAAGCTCGATAGCTCCAGCACATAGAGTTCGACGTCATCGGCCAGCAGGTCCAGCGCCGGGGTACCGAGGTTGCCCCCCACGGCCACCCGCTTGCCGGCGCGCAGCGCCATGTCACCCACCAGGGTGGTGACGGTGCTCTTGGCGTTGGAACCGGTGATGGCGACGATGGGTGCCCGGGCCTGGCGCGCGAACAGCTCGATATCGCCGGACAGCCGCACGCCGCGGGCGGCGGCTTCCTGCAGCGCCGGCGTTTCCAGGGCCAGGCCGGGACTCACATAGAGCTCGGCCGCGCGGGCGAGGAAGTCGACATCCAGCTCGCCGCAGCGCACCTCGACCTGGGGATACTGGGTTCTCAGGGCCTCCAGTTCCGGCGGCTGTTCCCGCGTGTCGGCCACGGCGAAGGGCACGCCCCGGTGCGCGAGAAAGCGCACCAGCGACATGCCACTCTTGCCGAGGCCGACGACGATACGGAACTGGTCGGAAGCGATGAGCACTGCGATTACCTCAGTTTCAGGGTGGCGAGACCGAACAGCACCAGGATCACGGTGATGATCCAGAAGCGCACGATGACCCGCGGTTCGGGCCAGCCCTTCAATTCGAAATGGTGGTGGATCGGCGCCATGCGGAAGACGCGCTTGCCGGTCAGCTTGAAGGAGGCGACCTGGATGACCACCGAGAGGGTCTCCATGACGAAGACGCCACCCATGATGAACAGCACCACTTCCTGGCGGACGATCACGGCGATGGTGCCCAGGGCGGCGCCCAGCGCCAGGGCGCCGACGTCACCCATGAAGACCATGGCCGGATAGGTGTTGAACCAGAGAAAGCCCAGGCCCGCCCCGATCAGGGCGCCGCAGAAGACGATCAGTTCGCCGGAGCCTTCCACATAGGGAATCAGCAGGTAGTCGGCGAATTTCACGTTGCCCGACAGGTAGCAGAAGATGCCGAGGGCGCCGCCGACCATCACGGTGGGCATGATCGCCAGGCCGTCGAGGCCATCGGTGAGGTTGACCGCGTTGCTGGAGCCGACGATGACGAAGTAGGTCAGCACAACGAAGAAAATCCCCAGCGGGATCTCGATGTTCTTCAGCAGGGGCAGGATCAGCGTGGTTTCGATCGGCGCCTTGGCCGTGACATAGAGGAAGATCGCCGCCCCCAGGCCGAATACCGATTGCCAGAAGTACTTCCAGCGACTGGGCAGACCGCGGGAATTCTTCTCGATCACCTTGCGATAGTCGTCGACCCAGCCGATGGCGCCGAACAGGAAGGTCACTGCCAGCACGGTCCAGACGTAACGGTTGTGCAGATCGGCCCACAGCAGGGTGCTGATGCCGATGGTGGTCAGGATCAGGGCGCCGCCCATGGTGGGGGTGCCGGATTTGGACAGGTGCGACTGGGGGCCATCGTTGCGCACGGCCTGGCCGATCTGGCGGATCTGCAGGGTGCGGATCATCCAGGGGCCGAGCCACAACGACAGCAACAGGGCGGTCAGAACGCCCAGAATGCCGCGCAGGCTGAGGTATTGGAAGACGGCGAAGCCCTTGTAGAACTGTTGCAGGAACTCCGCCAACAGCAGCAGCATCAGTGTTTCTCCTCGGTGTTGATAGCGCAGAGCGCGGCGACGACCTTGTCCATCGCGGCGCTGCGGGATCCCTTGATCAGCAGGGTGGTTCCGGCCCGGTCCTCGTCCGCCAGGGCCTCGATCAGTTGTTCGCGATCGGTGAAATGCCGGGCCTCGGCGCCATAGGCGCGGGCAGCATGGGCCATCGAGGGACCGACGCTGTAGAAGGCATCCACCTTGCCGCGGGCGTGCTCGCCCACCTCGCGATGGCCCTGCTCGGTCCACTCGCCCAGCTCGGCGATGTCGCCCAGGACCGCCACCCGGCGGCCCGGCAGGGCAGCCAGCAGGTCGATCCCGGCCTTCACCGACGCGGGGTTGGCGTTGTAGCTGTCGTCGATGACCTGGGCGCCGCGCTGGCTGGCGCGGGTCAGGGTGCGGCCCTGGACCGGTGCCGCGGCGGCGAGACCACGGGCGACGGTGGCCAGCTCCAGCCCCAGGCTGAGCGCTGCGGCCGCAGCGGCCAGGGCATTGCCGACGTTGTGGGAACCCAGCAGCTGCAGGGTGACCGGCGCCTGGCCTTGGGCAGTGTGCAAGAGGAAGCTCGGGCGACCCTGGGCATCCAGGGTCACCTCGCTGGCGCGCACGTCGGCGCGGGCATCCAGGCCGAAGGCGACGACGATGCGACCGGCCGCGCGGCGCTGCCAGGTCTCGAAAGCCACGTCGTCGCGGTTGAGCACCACGGTGCCCGCCTCGCCCACGCCTTCGATGATCTCGCCCTTGGCCTCGACGATACGATCGACACCGCCGAATTCGCCCACATGGGCCTGGCCGGCGTTGGTAATGATAACGACATCCGGGCGTGTCAGGCTCACGGTATAGGCGATGTCACCGACGTGGGAAGCGCCCAGCTCGATGACGCCATAGGCGTGCTCGGCGGCCAGTTGCAGCAGGGTCAGGGGCGCGCCGAGGTCGTTGTTCAGATTGCCCTGGGTGGCCAGGGTGCCGCCCTGCTGACGCAGGATGGCGGCGAGCAGCTCCTTGACCGTGGTCTTGCCACTGGAGCCGGTCACGGCGGCGAGCCTTCCCTGGAACAGATCCCGATTGAAGGCACCGAGGCGACCCAGCGCCAGGCGGGTATCGGCGACCACCAGCTGGGGCAGCTGGACCTCGGGCACGGCCCGCTCCACCAGGGCTGCCGCGGCACCCTGGGCGGCCACGTCGGCCAGATAGGCATGACCATCGAAACGCGGCCCGTTCAGGGCGACGAAGAGCTGCCCGGCCACGGCCTTGCGACTGTCGGTGCCGACGCCGTCGAACAGGGCATCGGCACCCAGCAGATTGCCGGTCAGGGCCTCGGCCACTTCGGTGAGGGTGAAGGTTCTAAGCATGCTGTCGCTCCCAGGCGGTCAGGGCCCGCTCGGCCTGGTCGAGATCGGAAAAGGGATGACGGACACCGGCGATTTCCTGGTAGGGCTCATGGCCCTTGCCGGCCAGCACCACGATGTCCTGGGCGGTCGCCGCGGCCACGGCCTGGGCGATGGCCGCTTCACGCCGGCCGGCGAAGCTCACCTGCTCGGGATGCGCGAAGCCGGCGCGGATGTCGGCAACGATGGCGGCCGGATCCTCGGTACGGGGGTTGTCGTCGGTCACCACCACCTGATCGGCCAGGCGCTCGGCCACCGCGGCCATCTCCGGCCGCTTGCCGCGATCGCGATCGCCACCACAGCCGAACACGCAGACCAGGCGACCCAGGGCACCGACATGGGGCCGCAGGGCGGTGAGCACCTTGTCCAGGGCATCGGGGGTGTGGGCGTAGTCCACCACCACCAGCGGTCGCCCAGCGCCGCCCAGGCGCTGCATGCGTCCGGCCGGGCCCTGCAGCTGCGGGAGGATGGCGAGGATGTCGGCCAGCGCATGACCGAGCCCCAGCAGGGTACCGATGGCGGCCAGCAGGTTGCTCAGGTTGAAGCGCCCGATCAGCTGGCTGCGCAGCTCACCGGTACCCTGGGCGGTGACCAGCTTGGCCCGCACGCCGTGGTCGTCGAACTGGATGGCCTGGCAATGGAGGCTGGCGGCCGGATCGCTCAGGCTGTAGGTCAGGGTCGCGGCCGGACTGGGGCGAGCCGCCAGCTCGCGGCCAAAGGCATCGTCCAGATTGAGGACGCGGGTACCGAGCCCCGGCCAGGCGAACAGCTGGGCCTTGGCTTCGCCATAGGCGGCCATGGTCCCGTGGTAATCGAGGTGATCGCGAGACAGGTTGGTGAAGACCGCGACCTTGAAGGCCAGCGCCGCCACCCGACCCTGGGCCAGGCCATGGGAAGAGACTTCCATGGCGACAGTAGTGGCGCCGTCCTCGGCCAGTTCGGCCAGGGTTGCCTGCAGCTTGAGGGCATCCGGGGTGGTGTGACGGCCTTCGGCGAGGGCGCCATGGAAGCCGCTACCCAGGGTGCCGACGATTCCGCAACGCTGACCGAGCAGGTCGCAGGCCTGGGCGATCAACTGGCTGACACTGGTCTTGCCATTGGTACCGGTGATGCCGACCAGCGCCAGGCGCCGGCTCGGCTCGCCGTGGAAACGACCAGCGATGGCGGACAGCCGCGCGGCCAGGCCCTCGACGGCGACCAGGGGGATGTCCAGGGCCGGCAGTGCGGGAGCGTCCTTCGCTTCATAGGCGATGGCCGCGGCGCCGCGCTCGGCAGCGCTGGCGCTATGGGCACGGCCGTCGCTGTGCAGACCGGGAATGGCCAGGAACAGCGAGCCCGGGCGGACCTCGCGACTGTCCAGTGCCAGACCGCCGATGTCGACGGCAGTGGCAGCTTCAGGCAGGAGGTCGGTCAGCAGGCGGCTCATCGATCACGCTCCCCGACCAGCAGCGGCTTGCCGGCCTGGGCCTGCTGCACCGGCAGCGGCTGGAGGTTATCCGGCTGGATGTTCATCAGGCGCAGGGCGCCGGACATCACGCGGCTGAACACCGGTGCCGAGACCACGCCACCGTAGTAGCCGCCCTTGCTCGGACGATCGATCACCACCACCGCGGCCAGGCGCGGATTGCTGGTGGGGCCGAAGCCGGCGAACAGCGAGCGATAGGAATTCTCGGCATAGCCACGGGTGCCGGTGCTGGTCTTGCGCGCGGTACCGCTCTTGCCAGCGACGTGGTAGCCCGGTACCTGAGCGCGGAAGGCCCCGCCCGGAGCTTCCACGACCTGCTGCAGCATGCCCTGCAGGGTCTTGGCAACGCGTTCTTCCACCGCCTGATCGCTGGCCGGGGCCTTGTCCAGGCGCACCATGGACAGCGGCACCGAGCGGCCGTCGTTGGCCAGCACCGAATAGGCATGGGCCAGTTGCACGGCGGTTACCGCCAGGCCATAGCCATAGGACAGGGTCGCGGTCTCGGCCGGACGCCAGGTGCGATGGTTGGGCAGATTGCCGACCCGCTCGCCGGGAAAGCCCAGACCGGTATCCTGGCCGAGGCCTACGGCGCGCATGGCGTTGTAGATGTTCTCGCCACCGACGTCGAAGGCGATCTTGCTCATGCCGACGTTGCTGGACTTGATGAGGATGCCGGTCAGGTCCAGGGCGCCGTCGCTGTGGGAGACGTCCTTGATGGTGTAGCGACCGATCTGCAGCGAACCGGGATAGACGTTGACCTTGTCGGAGGGCTTCCAGCGACCGCTGGCGAGCGCCGCGGTCATGGAGATCGGCTTCATCACCGAGCCGGGCTCCATGACGTCGATCATCGCCCGGTTGCGCATGGCGGCCGGTTCGAGACTGCGGCGATTGTTGGGGTTGTAGGTGGGCATGTTGACCATCGCCAGGACCTCGCCGGTCTTGACGTCGACGATGGTCAGGCTGCCGGCCTCGGCTTCGAACTGGGTCAGGGCATTGCGCAGTTCGCGCGCGGCGAGATACTGCAGCCGCAGGTCGATGGACAGCGCCAGGGTATTGCCCGGCTTGGCGTTCTTGGCGACCTGGACATCGCGGATCAGCCGACCGCGGCGATCCTTGACCACCTGGCGACGACCCGGCACGCCGGACAGCCACTCGTTGAAGGCCAGTTCGATGCCTTCGCGGCCGTGATCGTCGATATCGGTGAAGCCGACCACATGGGCCGCCACCTCACCCGCCGGATAGAAACGCCGAAATTCCTCGATGTCGTAGACACCGGGAATCTTGTGCGCCTTGACCTGGCTCATCACCGCCTCGCCCTGCTCGGGCGTCAGGCCACGGGCCAGGTAGAGGAATTCCTTGCTGGCGTTCTGCTCGATGCGCTTGGCCAATTCCGCACGTGGCTGGCCGACGGCATCGGCCAGGGTCGCCCAGCGATCCTCGGCGCCCAGCAGTTCCTTGGGATTGATCCACAGGGTGGTGACCGGCGTGCTCACGGCCAGGGGCTCGCCGTTGCGATCGGTGATCAGGCCACGGTGTGCGGGAATGGGGATGGTGCGCACGCTGCGCGCATCGCCCTGCCCCTTCAGAAAGGCCCTGTCGATCACGTGCAGATCGACGATGCGCCAGATGATGGTGCCGACCATGACCAGCAACAGCCCGATAATGAGGCTGAAGCGCCATGGCAGTCGCGCGATCAGGCCTTTCACGGATTGACCATCCGGATTTCGGTCGGATCGGGAATACGCATCTGCAATTGGCCGCTGGCCAGGGCCTCGACCCGACTGTGGGCGGTCCAGGTGCTCTGCTCCAGCAGCAGCCGACCGTATTCGGCCTGAGCCTTGTCGCGGATGGCCATCTCGCCATAGAGGGTGTTGAGCAGCTGGCGATTCCAGTGGGCGCTATAGGCCACGGCTACAGCCGACAACAGTACGCCGGCGAACAGCACCAGCATGACGCTGCTGCCCAGGGGCAGTTTCTTGACGAAGAGCCGGCTCATTTCAGCTTCTCGGCAATGCGCATCACGGCACTGCGGGCGCGGGGATTGGCGGCCAGTTCGGCTTCGCTGGCGTAGACCGGCTTGCCCAGCAGGCGCAGCGAGGGTTCGAAGACCGTGGCGCGGATCGGCAGGTCGCGCGGCAGCTGGTCGGCCTCGCCCTTGGCCAGTCGGCGCATGAATTGTTTGACGATGCGATCTTCCAGCGAGTGAAAGCTGATCACCACCAGCCGGCCACCCACGGCCAGTTGCTCGTAGGCCGCCTGCAGGCCCTGCTCCAGATCGCTCAGTTCGCGATTGATGTAGATGCGCAGCCCCTGGAAGGCGCGGGTAGCAGGATGCTTGCCCTTTTCCCAGGCCGGATTGGCCTCGGTGAGCACCTTGGCCAGGTCACCGGTGCGCTCGAAGGGCTGGACTTCACGGCGCTGCACCACGGCGCGCGCCATGCGCTTGGCGAAACGCTCTTCGCCGAATTCCTTAAATACCTGGGCGATATCGGCCTCGGGCGCCGTGGCGATCCAGGCGGCAGCGCTCTGCCCCCGACTCGGATCCATGCGCATGTCCAGGGGACCGTCCTGCATGAAGCTGAAACCGCGCTCGGGATCGTCGAGCTGGGGCGAGGACACGCCCAGATCCAGCAGCACGCCATCGACCTGGCCGGACCAGCCACGGCTGACGAGTTCATCGCCCAGCTCGGCGAAACTGCGCTGGACGATTTCGAAGCGGGGATCTTCCGCGGCCAGGGCCTGGCCGGCGGCGATCGCCTGGGGATCCTTGTCGAAGCCCAGCAGCCGCCCTTCTCCACCCAGCAGGCGCAGCACGGCCCGGCTGTGTCCGCCGCGACCGAAGGTGCCGTCCAGATAACGGCCGGCAGGCTGGATGGCCAATGCCTGTACGGCCTCGTCCAGGAGAACGGAGACGTGGTGGAAGACTGGGTTCATGGTCACAGGATCAAATCGCGCATTTCATCCGGCATACCGCCGGGTTCCTTAATCGCCAGGAGATCCGCGTCGCACACGGCACTCCAGGCGTCCTCATCCCATAACTGGAACTTGTTGAGCTGACCGACCAGCATCACGCGCCGGTCCAGCTTGGCGTATTCACGCAGGCGCGGCGGAACCAGGAAACGGCCACTGCCGTCGAGTTCCAGATCCACCGCATTGCCGATCAGCAAGCGCTGCAGGCGGCGAGTCTCCTCACGCAGCGAGGGCAACTGCCGCAGCTTGCTTTCGATGATTTCCCATTCCGGGAGTGGATAGACGCAAAGGCAGGGGTCGACGGCATCGATCGTCACGATGAGCTGGCCGGCACAACGCTCCAGCAGCTCGTCACGATACCGGCTTGGCATCGCGGCGCGCCCCTTGGCGTCGAGACTGATGGCGTTCGCTCCCCGGAACAATTTCGCGTCCTCTAATAGGCTGTCCTTGCCATTAAATCCCACTTCGCCCCACTTCGTACCACCGGCCGCCACTATATTGAGGAGGGCCGCTTTCAGTCAAGGTAAGCGAGGGGGTAGCCAGGCCGCGTGGGACGGGGATTTCGAGCAAATTGCACGAGTTCACGGCCAGGACGAACGACATCGATTTCCGACAAACGGAAATGAAGTCAATTGATTGGCTCAATTGATTAAAGTGATGTCTTAAGAAGAGGTCTCAGACCCCGGGCGCAGAGGCCCAGGAGGGAGGGGTGCGAGAGCCGACCTGTAAGCCGGGTTCTGTCGAGGACAGTCATTCCTCTGGGACAACCATCGCTGATTGCCTCTAGCGACCTACCCGAATCCAGCGCGGGCCACGCCTATGGATTCCTATTTGGTCTTGCTCCAGGTGGGGTTTACCTAGCCACGAACTGTTGCCAGCCGTGCGGTGCGCTCTTACCGCACCTTTTCACCCTTACCGGCGCTTGCGCGCTTAGGCGGTTATTTTCTGTGGCACTTTCCGTAGGCTCACGCCTCCCAGGCGTTACCTGGCACCTCGCCCTATGGAGCCCGGACTTTCCTCCCTCGCAACCCTTGCGGATCACGACAGCGACTGCCCGGTCGGCTCTCGCGGCGCAAGGGTATAGAGACTGGGGGCGGATAACAAGGAAAGATGCCCACTAATTCACCCTGATTCAGCCCGGCTCGCCCTTGCGCTCCAGGGCCAGCTGATAGAGCCGGTTCTTGCGCGCGCCGGTGATCTGGGCGGCCAGGGCAGCGGCGCGCTTGATCGGCAGCTCGGCCAGCAGCAGATCGAGGATGCGCAGGGTCTCGGCATCGACCTCCGCGTCCTCCGGCGCCGCCCAGCCACCCACCAGCAGTACGCACTCGCCGCGCTGCTGATCCAGATCCGCGCGAATCCAGGCCAACAGCTCGCCGGCGGGCAGGCCGCGCAGGGTCTCGAAGGTCTTGGTCAATTCGCGCCCGAGGACGATGTGTCGCTCAGGCCCGAAGGTGCTCACCATGTCGGCCACGCAATCCTCGATCCGATGGGGCGCCTCGTAGAAGATGAGTGTGCGCGGGTCTTCGCGCAGCGCCGCCAGGCGTCCCTGCCGGCCTACCGCCTTGGCCGGCAGGAAGCCTTCGAAGCTGAAGCGATCCGAGGGCAGACCGGCCGCCGACAGCGCCGCGACCAGGGCGCAGGCGCCGGGAATCGGCGAGACCCGGAGACCTTGGGCGCGCGCCGCCCGCACTAGGTGAAAGCCCGGATCGGAAATCAGCGGCGTGCCCGCATCAGAGATCAGGGCGACGTCTTCCCCCGCCAGCAGCCGGCTGATGAAGCGGCCACCGGCATCGCGTTCGTTGTGATCGTGACAGGCCGCGAGCGGCGTCTCGATGCCGAAATGACGCAGCAGACGCGCCGAATGACGGGTGTCTTCGGCGGCGATCAGGGCCACTTCGCGCAGGACCTTGAGCGCGCGGGCGGTGATGTCGTCCAGGTTGCCGATGGGCGTGGCAACCACATAAAGAGTACCCGGCGAAATCATGATGAAACCTGACGGACTGGAAATAGCCCAACAGTGTACGCCGCTCTCGCCCTCGGCGTTCGCAGCGCTTGGGTGCTGTGAGACAATCGCCCCCTTTCCAGACTTTTGCTCAGGAACCACAGCATGAAGTTCCGCCTGCGTCCGCTGCTCTGCGCCACCGCCTTCGCCCTGCTCGCCGCCTGCAGCAGCTCGCCCGTCAACAACGCCCTCGGCGACCTGCCCCAGTCCAGCCAGGCGAGCATCGAGCAGCTGCTGAATCAGGCTGGCTCCAGTCAGTCCGAGCAGGCCAATCTGCTGCGCCTGACCGCCGCCGACAAGGCCTATGCCCAGCAGAATTCCCGCGAAGCGCGGCAGATCCTCGGCTCCATCAATATCGAAGGCCTCAAGCCGGCACAGCAGATGTTTGCCCAGACGCTGCTGGCCCAGCTCGACCTGCTCGACAAGCAGCCGGCCCAGGCGCTCAAGCGTTTCGACCACCCGAGCTTCGCCCAACTGGGCGAACTGCCGGCCCAGCAGCAGATCCGCAGCGGCCTGACCAAGGCCGCGGCCCAGGCCGCCAACGGCCAGCCGCTCGCCGCCGCCCAGGAACGCATCTTCCTCGGCCCGCTGCTGGACGGCGACGCCGCCCATGACAACCGCGAGCAGATCTGGCAGCTGGTGACCAGCCTGCCGGACGCGCAGTTGCGCCAGAGCGTGAAGGACGCCGACCTCAATGGCTGGCTGGCGCTCGCCGCCATTACCCGCGGCAACCTGGCGCTGGATCAGCAGCTTGCCGCCATCGAGGAATGGCAGAAGCAGAACCCCGGCCATCCCGCCGCGCGCAATCTGCCCGATGATCTGGAGCGCCTGAAGACCCTGGCGCGGGAACCGCTCAACCGCGTCGCCCTGCTGCTGCCCCTGCAGGGCCAGCTCGCCGGCGTCTCGCGCGCGCTGCAGGACGGTTTCATGGCCGCCCGCTACGAGGCCCTGGCCGCCGGCCAGAGTGCCCCTGCCGTGACCGTCTACGACAGTACCCAGATGGGTTCGCTGGACGCCTTCTACCGCCAGGCCCAGGCCGCCGGCATCCAGCTGGTAGTCGGCCCGCTGGAGAAGAACTTCGTCAAGCAGCTGGGCGATCGCCCGCAACTGCCGATCAATACCCTGGCGCTGAACTATGGCGACAGCCAGGGCGCCCAGCCGCCGCAACTCTTCCAGTTCGGCCTGGCCGCCGAGGACGAAGCCCGCGAAGCCGCGCGCCGGGCCTGGGCCGACGGCAAGCGCAGTGCCGGCGCCATGGTGCCCCAGGGTGACTGGGGTGCCCGCGTGCTGGCCGCCTTCCAGAACGAGTGGCAGCAGTTGGGCGGTCGCCTGGTGGCCGCCGAGCGCATCGGCCAACCGGTCGAGATCGCCAATCGCATCACCAGCCTGTTGCAGATGCGCCAGGGCATGGACTTCATCTTCCTCGCCTCGACCCCGGCCCAGGCCCGCCAGATCAAGCCGATCCTGGTTTACCAGAACGCCCGTGATCTGCCGGTATACGCCACCTCCAACCTCAACAGTGGCGTCAACGAACCCGGCGTGAACCAGGATCTCAACGGCATCCTGTTCTGCGAAACCCCCTGGCTGCTTGACCCGAGCAATCCGCTGCGCGCCAAGATCACCGCCCAGTGGCCGCAGGCCGGCACCAGCATCGGTCGGCTCTATGCCATGGGCGCCGATGCCTACCTGCTGGCGCTGCACCTGCAGCAGCTCAAGGCCCTGCCCAACTCCGAGCTGCCCGGCCTGTCCGGCAACCTGAGCGTGGCGCCCGACCAGCGCGTGGTGCGTCACCTGCCCTGGGCGGAATTCCGCAACGGCGTGGCCCAGCCGCTGCCGGCCAACAATGCACCATTGCCCACCACCAGCGTGCCGGCTTCGCTCAGCACCCCGTGAAGCAGGCGCCGCATCTCCAGCGCGGCAGGCAAGCCGAGGATCGCGCCCTGCAGTTCCTGCAGACGCGCGGCCTGCGGCTGATCGCCCGCAACTGGCGCTGGCAGGGTGGCGAGCTCGATCTGGTCATGCTCGACGGCGATACAGTAGTATTCGTCGAGGTACGCGCCCGCAGGCACACCGCCTGGGGCGGCGCCGCGGAAAGCATAGATGCCCGCAAGCGGCAGCGACTGGTCAACAGCGCCGCCCTCTTTCTGCAATCCGAAGCGCGCTGGGCCAAGCGGCCCTGTCGTTTCGACGTGATCGCGATCGGCCCCGGGGCCGACGCGTCCCCTCAGGCACTCGAATGGATCAAATAGGCCTTCGACGCCTGAGGCCCTCCACAGCACAGGTCAAAGATATCGCGATGGACACCCACGCCCGCATCCAGAAACTCTTCCGGGACAGCATCGAAACCAAGCGTCAGGCCATGGAAGTCCTGATTCCGCATATCGATCTGGCCAGCCAGGTCATGGTTGCGGCCCTGCTCAACGAAGGCAAGATTCTCACCTGCGGCAATGGCGGCTCCGCCGGCGACGCCCAGCACTTCTCTTCGGAGCTGCTGAATCGCTTCGAGCGCGAGCGGCCCAGCCTGCCGGCCCTGGCCTTGACCACCGACACCTCGACGCTGACCTCCATCGCCAACGACTACAGCTACAACGAGGTGTTCTCCAAGCAGATCCGCGCTTTGGGTCAGCCGGGCGACATCCTCCTGGCCATCTCCACCAGCGGCAATTCGGCCAACGTGATCCAGGCGATCCAGGCTGCTCACGACCGCGAGATGACCGTGGTCGCCCTTACCGGCCGAGACGGCGGCGGCATGGCCTCCCTGCTGCTGCCCGAAGACGTCGAGATTCGCGTGCCTGCCAAGGTCACCGCCCGCATCCAGGAAGTGCACCTGCTGGTGATCCACTGCCTGTGCGACCAGATCGATCAGCAACTGTTTGGAAGCGAAGAATGAAGAAGGCTCCCCTGCTCGCCATCCTGGCGCTGTCCTTTGCGGTCGCCGGCTGTAGCAACGTGGTCACCGCCAGCCGCGACAAGCCCATCGACGACAACCGCGGCACCCGTACCCTGGGCAGCACCGTGGATGACGCCCTGATCGAGACCAAGGCCTCGGTCAATATCTCCAAGGCCAACCCCGATCTGGCCAGTTCGCACATCGTGGTGGTGAGCTACAACGGCGTGGTGCTGATCGCCGGCCAGACGCCGCGCGCCGATCTCAAGGCCCAGGCCGAACAGGCCGTGCGCAGCGTGCAGCGGGTCAAGACGGTGCACAACGAACTGCAGGTGACCGGCAACTCCTCGCTGCTGGCACGCAGCAACGACTCCTGGCTGACCACCCGCATCAAGACCCAGATGTTCGCCGATGAAGACATCCCCGGTTCGCGCATCAAGGTGGTCACGGAGAACGGCATTGTCTATCTGCTGGGCCTGGTGACCCAGCAGGAAGGCGCCCATGCCGTGCAACTGATCCAGAGCGTCTCGGGCGTGCAGCGCATCGTCAAGCTGTTCGAATACATCAACTGATCCCTATTCGCCGCCCAATAAAAAGCCCCGCATCAGCGGGGCTTTTTATTGGGCGGCGTGCCTCAGGCAGCCTGCCACTCGCTTTCGGCCTCGTCACGGGTCTTGGACAGGCGTACCTGACTGCCATCCACCGACTGGACCCAGCTCAGCGGAATGTAGTGATGCTTGCCATCGGCATCCTGATCGCGCTTGGTCAGCTTGATGCGATCGGCGCCTTCCATATGGTCGACGGTGCCCACGTGCTGGCCGTCCGAACCGACAACTTCCGCATGCTCTTTGATCTGGGTTGCATCTACCATGGTGGTTCTCCGGCAGGTTAGAAAAAAGGAGGCGCCTCTCTGAGTGCCTGCAGGATAGGAGGCGCAAGACGTCGTCTGGGTTCGGCCCATGCCGACGAAAGGCCATCATGACGGTCAGAAGCCCGCGACCTGTGAAGAGGATCCATCGATGAGCGAAGAGCCGAGCAAGCTGACCCGTTCCAAGGAGCGCTGGGCCCAGGAGGGACGCTTCCTCACCGGCCAGGGTGCGCGTGCGGAAAGCGAGCGTCTGCCACCTGGCCAGCACCGCGTCAGCAACTGGCCGGTCCTGGATCTGGGCATCCGCCCGGAGGTCAGCCGGGAGCGTTGGCAACTGGCGGTGACCGGCGCGGTCCGCAAGACGCTGCGCTGGAACTGGGAGACCTTCGCCGCGCGGGCGACTACCGAGACGGTCAGCGACATGCATTGCGTCACCACCTGGTCACGCTATGACAATCGCTGGATCGGTCTGCCGATAGCAGAATTGCTCGACGAGGTGCAGCCGCGGGACGAGGCGACCCATGTGCTCCTGCACAGCCATGACGGTTACATCACCAATCTGCCGCTGGCCGATTTCGCCGCGCCGGGCGCCATGCTGGTGCACAGCTGGGAAGGCCAGCCGCTGACGGCCGAGCACGGGGGGCCGGTACGGGCCCTGATCCCGCATCTCTATCTGTGGAAAAGCGCCAAGTGGCTCAGGCGCATCGACTTCCGGGTCGGCGACACGCCTGGCTTCTGGGAAATGCGCGGCTATCATGACCGCGGCGATCCCTGGCAGGAGCAGCGCTATTCCGAGGACGCCTGAAGGCGCCTCAGTGCGCCGCCGGGGCCAGTTGCAGCTCTACCGGATCGCCGGGATTGAGGCTGCGGATACGGAATTCGTCGCGGCTGAGGCTGAGGATTTCCGTGGGATAGGTGATGCCTTCCTCGATCATGTTCAGGCCCTTCTCGGTGCGCGTCCAGCGGCCCAGGGAGGGCTGGCTGCTCGGCGACGCCATCACCAGGGTGCCGTCGCTGAGGAAGACGTAGAGCATCCCCGGCTCGATGCTGTTGCTGGTCTTGATCTGCCAGACCTTGTTGACGAAGCCTTCCTGGGCACTGCCCTGCTTGTCGCGCCCGCCCTGACCGTAGCCGATCAGTCCGGCCACGATACAGAGCGCACCTATCACCAGCACCACCACGCGCCAGTAACGACGCGCTTTGTCTTGCAAACTCATGTCACTCCTTGGGTGTTCTTGAGGCTCGCCAGGTAGGTGCCCAGCGGGGGGCGCTCCTGGAAATAGCCATGCAGGCCGGCAAAGATCGAATCGGCCAGCTGCTTCTGGTGGCGACTGTCGAGCAGGCGCCGGCAGTCTCGATCATTGGAAATGAAGCCCGTCTCGACCAGGATCGAGGGGATATCCGGCGATTTGAGCACAGCGAAGCCCGCCTGCTCCACTCGTTTCTGGTGCAGGTTGGTGATGCTCGACAATTGCCCCAGCACCTTGTGGCCCAGGTCCAGGCTCGACGAGATGGTGGCGTTCATCGACATGTCCAGCAGCACACCGGCGAGCATGGGATCGCGCCCCTTGAGAATCTCGTTGGCGCCGATCAGGTCGACGTTGTTCTCGCTGTCGGCCAGGAAGCGCGCTGTGGTGGAAGTCGCGCCACCCTCGGACAGGGCATAGACCGAGGCGCCGTAGGCGGTACGCCGCGGCGCGGCATCGGCATGCACCGAGACGAACATGTCGGCGTTGTAGCTGCGGGCGACCTCGACGCGCTTGCGCAGCGGCACGAAGAAGTCGTCGTTGCGCACCAGCTTGGCCTTGAAGCCCTTCTGCAGGTTGATGCGGCGTGCCAGATTCTGCGCCACGATCAGGGCGATGTCCTTTTCCCGATCGCCCCGGGCGCTCAGCGCACCCGGGTCCTTGCCGCCGTGACCGGCATCGACCACCACCATGATGTCGCGACCCGTGGCCAGGCCCTTGCCGCGCTTGACCTCCAGTGGCGGCTCGGCGTCGGCCGGCTTGCGGGCAGCCACCACCGGCGCTCCGGCGCGCTTGAGATCGAGCACCAGACGATTGGCCGCGCCTTCGCCCGGACCAAGGATGAAGCTTTCCACCTCTACCGGATGGGCCAGCTCCAGCACCACCCGGGTGTCCTGGGCGCCATAGTGAGCGCTGCGCACGGCGCGCACCGGCGATCCCTGCAGGGCGAGGTGATTGAGCACCGCGGGGGCCTGGGTATCGGCGAGATCGAGAATGATGCGATCCGGCGCGACCAGGGTGAAGGTCTTGTAGCGCACCGGTCCGGTGAGATCGAAGACCAGGCGGAGCTTCTCGGCATCCTGCCAGGCCCGGGCACCCTTTAGTTGCTGCCGGGCGGCAAACGCCGGCAACCCGACGGGCAAGGTCATGCCAGCCAGGATCAGATTGAGCAGACGACGGCGATTCATGAGGTCCTCGCGAGAAACGAGAAACGGCTGGGAAGTTACAACATAACGCTAAAGATCGCTTGCCGCCTGGTCTCTGTCAACTGCCATTCGGACAAAATAATCCTTAGAAAACGGGGGCATAGCGTTCGTTTGCAGAATCAGCTTTAGATACAGTCACTTGCCGAGGCCAGCAGCCGGTCCGTCAAAGTGACAAACCGCGAGAAGTGCGACAGAGAGCGAATTTATCGGCGCCGCCATCGTCGAAGTGTCAGGCACTTCCGCCTTTGAAGGGATCACACCATGAACAAGAAGATTGCTGTCGCGACCGCGCTGCTGGCTGGCACCGTGCTGGCGGGCTGCTCCTCGGTGAAGAACACCGCCGACTACACCGTGGGCCGCGTCGAATTTCGCGAGCAACCGCTGGTGAAGCAGGTGGACAAGGGCATGAGCAAGGCTGACGTGCTGCGCCTCGGTGGCACCCCGTCGAGCACCTATACCCGCAAATTCCGTCCCGGCACCTGCAACAACTATGTGCTCAACAAGGATGGCAAGGAGCAGGTCTATTCGATCGGCTTCGATAGCATGAACCGCGTCGACAGCAAGGACTTCGAGACCTGCGAAAGCGCCGATCGCGCCTGAGCCGGGAGCTGACCGGCCGGCCAGGCCGGGTGTCCTGAAGGACGCTGGCGGCGTCTGATGGACAGGATGGGCGAGCGGCAGCACCATGGGCCCTCGCCATTCCCGATCGCTGTGCCAACCTCCTGCACTGTGGATCGACGCAGGCGCGGCCAGCGCCGCCAGGTTCTACCCATCGTTCCAAGGAATTCAGGCATGTCCAGACGTCACCTCATACTCACAGCTGCGGTGCTTTCCCTGACTGGCTGCGGTGGCTATGACTACAGTTGCGATGCGGCCAAGACCGCCGAGCTGGTCCGTCAGCAATACGCCCAGACCATCAACGAGATCTATGCGGACGACATCGCCGCCGGCCAGCCTGCGCTGGAAGCCGGCCAGGTGTCGCTGGTCGACATCAAGACCCAGGAAGAACCCTCGGACAGCGGCGAAGCAGGCTTCTATACCTGCAACGCGACCGTCGAGGCCACCTGGCCCAAGGCCGCCCTCGAGCGCCTGGCTCCAGCTGCCGCCCAGCTGGCCAGTGTCGGCGCCATCCTCGAGAACGGTCACCTGCGCCATGCGCTGAGCTACGAGTCCTCGCTGGAAGGCAGCGACAAGCAGCGCGTCGACATCACCCTGCCCGAAGCCGTGGACCTGAGTCTCAAGACCCTGGCTGGCCAGGAGCCCATGGACGAATATCTGGAAGACGCCCCCGACGGCGAACAGGAAGCGCCCTAGGCCTTGCCTGAAAAGTGCCTGCGCTCGGTCATGCGGTGTTAAAAATCCGCTGGGTCGCCAGTCCGATCGGAATGCTCACTTGCCCTTCGTGAAATCGAGCGCGAGTCCGATCCGCTTCCTCACGGATTTTTGCCTTGCCTGACCATCGCTCGGCGACTTTCAGACAAGTCCTACCTCTTGGACGCCGGCCTGCTGTGCAGTGCTGGCGCCCGGGTGTATGATCCGAATTCCCCTCCGCCAGCATCCTCCGGCGGGTTCGTGAGCCCTGGCAGCCCCTGTGGAGATCCCGCATGGCCTGGCCGCCCTCCGGCCCGGCAACCGTCACTCCGCGTTTGCACCGTGCCTCGTCTGCGCTCACGATGACCAGAACCGTGATCTTGAAAGCTGCCTCGGAGAGACGCTTCATGCCTGACTATCGCTCGAAAACCTCCACCCAGGGCCGCAACATGGCTGGCGCCCGGGCGCTCTGGCGCGCCACCGGGATGAAGGACGAAGACTTCAAGAAGCCCATCATCGCCATCGCCAACTCCTTTACCCAGTTCGTGCCGGGCCATGTCCACCTCAAGGACCTCGGCCAGCTGGTCGCCCGGGAAATCGAGAAGGCCGGCGGCGTGGCCAAGGAATTCAACACCATCGCCGTGGACGACGGCATCGCCATGGGCCACGACGGCATGCTCTATTCGCTGCCGAGTCGCGAGATCATCGCCGACGCCGTGGAATACATGGTCAATGCCCACTGCGCCGATGCCCTGGTGTGCATTTCCAACTGCGACAAGATCACCCCCGGCATGCTGATGGCCGCCCTGCGCCTGAACATCCCGGTGGTGTTCGTCTCCGGTGGCCCCATGGAAGCCGGCAAGACCAAGCTGGCCAGCCATGGCCTGGACCTGGTGGACGCCATGGTCATCGCCGCCGACAGCTCGGCCAGCGACGAGAAGGTCGCCGAATACGAACGCAGCGCCTGCCCCACCTGTGGCAGCTGCTCGGGCATGTTCACCGCCAACTCCATGAACTGCCTGGTCGAGGCCCTCGGCCTGGCCCTGCCCGGCAACGGCTCGACCCTGGCCACCCACGCCGACCGCAAGGAGCTGTTCCTGCAGGCCGGCCGCACCATCGTCGAGCTGTGCCGTCGCTACTACCAGGAAAACGACGAGTCGGCGCTGCCGCGCAACATTGCCTGCCATGCGGCCTTCGAGAACGCCATGACCCTGGACATCGCCATGGGCGGCTCGACCAACACCATCCTGCACCTGCTGGCCGCCGCCCAGGAGGCGGAGGTGGACTTCGATCTGCGCGACATCGATGCCCTGTCGCGCAAGGTGCCGCAGCTGTGCAAGGTGGCGCCGAACATCCAGAAGTACCACATGGAAGACGTGCACCGCGCCGGGGGCATCTTCAGCATCCTCGGCGAACTGGCCCGCGGCGGTCTCCTGCATGCCGATCTGCCCACCGTGCACAGCCGGACCCTGGGCGAAGCCATCGAGCGGTGGGACATCACCCTGACCCAGGACGAGGCGGTGAAGACCTTCTTCCGTGCCGGTCCCGCCGGCATCCCGACCCAGGAAGCCTTCAGCCAGGCGACTCGCTATGACACCCTGGACGACGACCGCGCCGAGGGCTGCATCCGCAGTGTCGCGCATGCCTATTCCCAGGAAGGCGGTCTGGCCGTGCTCTACGGCAACATCGCCCTGGACGGCTGCGTGGTGAAGACCGCCGGCGTGGATGAATCCATCCATGTGTTCGAGGGCAATGCCAAGGTCTTCGAAAGCCAGGACGCGGCGGTGCGCGGCATCCTCGCCGACGAGGTCAAGGCCGGCGACATCGTCATCATCCGCTACGAAGGGCCCAAGGGCGGCCCGGGCATGCAGGAGATGCTCTACCCCACCAGCTACCTGAAGTCCAAGGGCCTGGGCAAGCAGTGCGCCCTGCTCACCGACGGTCGCTTCTCCGGCGGCACCTCGGGCCTGTCCATCGGCCATGCCTCGCCGGAAGCCGCGGCGGGCGGTGCCATCGGCCTGGTGCGGGATGGCGACAAGGTGCTGATCGACATTCCCCAGCGCAGCATCAACCTGCTGGTGAGTGACGAAGAGCTGTCCCACCGCCGCATCGAGCAGGACAAGCTGGGCTGGAAGCCGGCACAACCCCGTGCCCGCCGCGTGACCACCGCGCTCAAGGCCTACGCCCTGCTGGCCACCAGTGCCGACAAGGGCGGCGTGCGCGACAAGGCCCTGCTGGGCTGATTCGCAGGTTCCGAGGGACGGCATCCGCCGTCCCTCGGACGCTCCGCCCCACCTTCCCGCCTGCTTTCTCCGCTCTATTTCGCCCTTCCGCTCGCGTCCTTTCCTCTGCGCTTCGCCTACCGCTCCTTCACTTGGAGCAGCGCTCGCCATGACCCCATTCCAGAGGGGTTCCACAGTTGCTTGGCTTGCTATTTTTGCAGAAGCACAGCCTGTGATTCAGCTCACACCTCGCTGTAATCGACCCGCTAGGCCGTTGAGTGATCAAAGGCTACCCTCCGTCTGCCGCTGAATTGATTCAGCGATAAGTTTGTAGTCAGGTTGGTTTCCAATGGTCACACCTATACCGATCTTCCGCTCGAGCACGGCGGATCAGGTGCTGGCCAGGCACTGAGTTACACAACAACAATAAACAGGGAACATAAATGAATAAGAAAAAGGCTATCCCCTTGGCCAGGGTTTCGGTCGCGTCCTTGATGAGCACCCTGCTCCTGATCCCCGCAGCACACGCCTTCGAAACCACCGGTTATTTCCGCGCCGGCCTGGGAGACTCCTCCGGTTCCAATTCGATGCGCTGCTTCAAGCTGCAGGGCGCCCAGTCCAAGTATCGTCTGGGTAACGAATGCGAACAGTACGGTGAATTCGCCGCCAAGCAGGACTTCCTGACCCTGGACGATGGCTCCGCCGTGGGCGTCTTCGGCATGGCCAGCCTCTACAACCAGTACGATCGCACGCCGACCTTCAATGGTGACAACGGCCAGATTCGCCTGCCCCAGGCCTATGCCTACTGGAACAATGTTGCTGCCCTAAACGGCGGTAACGTCTGGGCCGGTCGCCGCTACTACAAGCGGAACGACATCCACATCTCCGACTTCTTCTACTGGAACCAGAGCGCCACCGGCGGCGGTATCGAGGACGTCAACATCGGCGGCCTGAAATACAGCGTGGCCTTCTCGCGCAAGGACAACCAGAACCAGAAGGACTTCCAGAACCGCTTCGACTTCAACGTCGCCGGCTTCAACACCAATCCGAACGGCTCGCTGGAAATCGGCGTCAGCTACCTGGACAAGCCCACCAACCAGCCCAATGCCAACAGCGGCATCGCGGTGACGCTGCAGCACAAGCAGGCCAACTTCATGGGCTGGGGTGGCGTGAACACCTTTGCCGTGCAGCGCGGCCAGGGCCCGGGCACCGCTCTGGGCAGCACCGGCGATCCGACCCTGAGCAGTTCGGACGTCTCCTACCGCGTGGTGGACTTCTTCGACTGGCAGATCAGCCGCTACTGGGGTGGCCAGGTCGCCGCGGTCTACCAGAAGGACGAACGTCCCAATGGCAACGACCTGCGCTGGACCTCGCTGGGTGGCCGTCTGGTGTACGGCATCAGCGACCAGTTCAAGTTCTCCACCGAGCTGGGTCATGACCAGGTGCAGGCTCCCGGCGGCACCCGCAAGCTGACCAAGCTGACCCTGGCACCGACCTGGTCGCCCAAGGGTCCGGAATTCAAGACCCGTCCCGAATTCCGTCTGTTCTACACCTACGCCGCCTGGAACCGGGCAGCCCAGCAGGCAGCCGATGATTTCGACGCCGGCTCCACGCTGTCGAGCACCGGCAACTTTGGCAACGATCTGCACGGCTCCAACATCGGCTTCCAAGTCGAGCAGTGGTGGTAACAGCTCCACCGCGACCGACGTTCTGCCGGTCGCGTCCCTGTCTCCGAACCTGAGCGCACAACAATGAAAAGAACCGTCTCCCTCGCGTCCTTCGCCGGTTGCCTGTTGGCTGCCGCCCTCGCCAGCGGCACCGCCCAGGCAGCCCCCGTTTCCGCCTGTCTCATCACCAAGACCGATACCAATCCCTTCTTCGTCAAGATGAAGGAAGGCGCCACCGCCAAGGCCAAGGAGCTGGGGGTGACGCTCAAGGCCTACGCCGGCAAGATCGACGGCGACAGCGAAAGCCAGGTGGCCGCCATCGAGACCTGCATCGCCGACGGCGCCAAGGGCATCCTCATCACCGCCTCGGACACCAAGGGCATCGTGCCCAACCTGCAGAAGGCGCGCGAAGCCGGCCTGCTGGTGATCGCCCTAGACACCCCGCTGGACCCGGTGAGCGCCGCCGACATGACCTTCGCCACGGACAACCTGCTGGCTGGCAAGCTGATCGGCCAGTGGGCGCGGGAAACCCTGGGTGACAAGGCCAAGGACGCCCGGGTGGCCTTTCTCGACCTGAACGCCTCCCAGCCCTCGGTGGACGTCCTGCGCGACCAGGGCTTCATGCTCGGCTTCGGCATCGATCCCAAGGACCAGAGCCGTATCGGCGACGAGACCGATCCGCGCATCGTCGGCCACGACGTGACCAACGGCAACGAAGAAGGCGGTCGCGCAGCGATGGAGAATCTGCTGCAGAAGGACCCGACCATCAACGTGGTGCACACCATCAACGAACCGGCCGCCGCGGGTGCCTACGAGGCGCTCAAGGCCGTGGGTCGCGAGAAGGACGTGCTGATCGTCTCCATCGACGGCGGCTGCCCGGGCGTGCACAACGTCGCCGACGGCGTCATCGGCGCCACCTCCCAGCAGTATCCGCTGCAGATGGCGGCACTGGGCATCGAGGCGATCAAGACCTTTGCCGACACCGGCAAGAAGCCGACGCCCACCGAAGGCAAGAGCTTCGTCGACACCGGCGTGAAGCTGGTGACGGACAAGCCGGTCCCCGGCATCCAGTCCATCGACAGCAAGACCGCCCTGCAGAAATGCTGGGGCTGATGACCTCTCGTCTAGGCTAGAGCAGATCGATCGCCCCGCCTGAGCGCCTGCCGCGCCGGCGCGGGCGATCGACTCTCGGCTGCTATCCCGCTCTCAGGAGATTGCCATGAGCGATCCGACCTCGCCCTCCCCGTCCGGCCAGCCCTTCGAACAGGTGCTCAAGCACAGTGCCACGGAGGTCGCCTCCTTCGCCCGTGACGAGCGCAGCCCGCTGGTCAAATTCCGTCACTTCCTGCATTCGCGCCCCTCGGCGGTCTCGTTGCTGGTGCTGCTGCTGTCGCTGTCCATCTTCGGTGCCCTGCTGGGCGGCAAATTCTTTTCCGCCTTCGCCCTCACCCTGATCCTGCAGCAGGTCGCCATCACCGGCATCGTCGGCGCGGCCCAGACCCTGGTAGTGATCACCGCCGGCATCGACCTCTCGGTGGGCGCCATCATGGTGCTGTCCTCGGTGGTCATGGGCCAGTTCACCTTCCGCTACGGCCTGCCGGTGGAGCTGTCGATCCTGTGCGGCCTGGCGGTGGGCACCCTGTGCGGCATGGCCAATGGCTGGCTGATCGCCCGCATCAAGCTGCCGCCCTTCATCGTCACCCTGGGCATGTGGCAGATCGTGCTCGCGGCCAACTTCCTCTATTCGCGCAACGAGACCATCCGCGCCCAGGAAATTGGCGCGACCGCGCCGCTGCTGCAGGTGTTCGGCGACAATTTCCGCCTGGGGGGCGCGGTCTTCACCTATGGCGTGATCGCCCTGGTGGTGCTGGTCGCCCTGCTCTGGTACGTGCTCAACCACACCGCCTGGGGTCGGCACCTCTATGCCGTGGGCGACGATCCCGAGGCCGCGGCGCTGGCCGGGGTCAACGTCCGCCGCATGCTGATCACCGTGTACGGGCTGTCGGGGCTCATCTGCGCCTTCGCCGGCTGGGTGCTGATCGGCCGCATCGGCTCGGTCTCGCCCACCGCTGGCCAATTCGCCAACATCGAGTCCATCACCGCCGTGGTGATCGGCGGCATCTCGCTGTTCGGCGGCCGCGGCTCCATCCTCGGCATGCTGTTCGGCGCCCTGATCGTCGGCGTCTTCGCCCTCGGCCTGCGGCTGCTGGGCACCGATGTGCAATGGACCTATCTGCTGATCGGCACGCTCATCATCGCGGCCGTGGCTATCGACCAATGGATCAGAAAGGCGGCCAGCTGATGACTACCGAACCCCTGCTCATGGCCCGTGGCCTGGTGAAGCGCTACGGCCGCGTCACCGCCCTCGACCATGCCGACTTCGACCTGCTGCCCGGCGAGATCCTCGCCGTGATCGGCGACAACGGCGCCGGCAAGTCCTCGCTGATCAAGGCCATCTCCGGTGCCCTGCGGCCCGATGAAGGCGAGATCCGCTTCGAGGGCCAGCCCGTGCAGTTCGCCTCGCCCATCGCGGCGCGGCGGGCCGGCATCGAGACGGTCTACCAGAATCTGGCACTGTCGCCGGCGCTGTCCATCGCCGACAACCTCTTCCTCGGTCGCGAATTGCGCAAGCCGGGACTGCTGGGCACCCTCTGCCGCACCCTGGACCGCAAGGAAATGGAGCGCATCGCCCGGGAAAAGCTCTCCGAACTGGGCTTGATGACCATCCAGAACATCAACCAGGCGGTGGAGACCCTGTCCGGTGGTCAGCGCCAGGGCGTGGCCGTGGCCCGGGCGGCCGCCTTTGGTTCCAAGGTGATCATCCTCGACGAACCCACGGCGGCGCTGGGGGTGAAGGAGTCGCGCAAGGTGCTGGAGCTGATCCTCGACGTGCGTGCCCGCGGCATCGCCATCGTGCTCATTTCCCACAACATGCCCCATGTGTTCGAGATCGCCGATCGCATCCACATCCATCGCCTGGGTCGCCGGCTGACGGTGATCGATCCGCGCCAGCACTCCATGGCCGACGCCGTGGCGCTGATGACCGGCGCCCAGACGGTGGCCGCCTAGGCACAGGCCAGGCCCAGGGTTTCCCAGCCCACGGCTGAGCGGGAGACCCGGGGCCTGCCTGATCGCCCATGATCCGGCCCGACAGGAAAAACCTGACTGGCCGCTCAAGTTATCTCCGGCAGGCACCGATAAAGTCTGACAAATAACTGTCGGAGTTGCCTCGCCGTGCCTGCCTTGTCGTTGAAACAGAAACTCTCGCTGTCTGCCACCGCGGCCGTCCTGGTCGTGGGGGTGGGTCTGACCGCCATCAACTTCTTCAATACCCGTACGGCGCTGGAAGCCTCCACGGTCGAGCAGCTGAAGACAGTCAGCTTCGTCTTCAACGGCGGGGTGCGCCAGTGGCTGGACGGCAAGGCCGCGGCGCTGGGCGCCCTGGCCGCCGACACCCAGGAGGCGAACCTCCCGGCCGGGCTCAATCAGGTCAAGAACTCCGGCGGCTTCGACAACGTCTTCTATGCCCGGCCTGATGGCAGCCAGGTCAATGCCAATGGCGTCCAGCTGCCGCCGGACAACAACGATCCGCGCAAGTGGCTGTGGTACCAGCAGGCGCAGCAGAATCCCGGCAAGGTGTTCTTTTCCATTCCCACCGTGGCGGCGGCAACCAAGCAGAATGTGCTGTCGCTGGGCTGGGCCCTGCAGTCGGCGGGCAAGACCACGGCGATCCTTGGCGCGGACGTCAGCATCAGCGACATCCTCGACCAGCTCAAGCGCGTGCAACTGCCGGGCGCCGGCAGCGCCGTGCTGGTCAACGGCCAGAACATCGTCCTGGGCCACGAGGACGCCGCCCTGCTGGCCAAGCCGATCACCGAGCTCTTTCCCCAGCTCGACGCGGATACCCTCCAGCGCCTGGCCCAGGCGCCCGGCGAGCGCCATGTCGACACCGTCGCCGGCCAGCGCCTCTATGCCGCGCCCATGAATCACAATGGTGAGACTCTGGTGATGATCGTCGACAGCGGCGTGCTCATGGCGCCGCTGCAACGCCAGCTGTGGATCAGCCTCGCCATCCTGGCCGTGGTGCTGGGTGGCTCGCTGCTGCTCATCAACCTGCTGTGCAGCTATCTGCTCCGGCCCCTGGGTGTGGTCTCGAGCGGCCTGCAGGTGATCGCCGAGGGCCAGGGCGATCTGACCCGCCGCATCGCCGTGCAGAGCACCGATGAGGTCGGCGGTCTGGCCGGCCACTTCAACCAGTTCGTGGCCAGCCTGCACGGCCTGATCGGTGGCGTGCGCCAGCATGCCCAGAGCGTGGACGCCGAATCGCAGAAGGTCCTGCAACGCAGCGCCGCGGCCACCCAGGAGCTGGGTCGCCTGCAGCAGGAGATCACCCTGGTGGCTACGGCCGTTACGGAAATGGCGTCCGCCACCCAGGAGATCGCCCGCAATGCCGAGCAGACCGCCGAGGCCATCCGCCAGTCCTCCGACAGCACCGCCCAGGGCCTGACCCTGGTGCAGACCAGCAAGGAATCCATCAACAGCCTGGCGCGGGAAGTGGACGACGCCACCCGGGTCATTGGCGAACTGGACCATCACTCCCAGGCCATCGCCAAGGTGCTGGACAGCATCCAGAGCATCGCCGAGCAGACCAACCTGCTGGCGCTCAACGCGGCCATCGAAGCAGCCCGCGCCGGTGAGCACGGCCGGGGCTTTGCGGTGGTCGCCGACGAGGTGCGGACGCTGTCGCAGCGAACCCAGGCCTCGACCCGGGAGATCAACGAGACCATCGGCACCCTGCAGCAGATGACCCGCCAGGCGGTGCAGCGCATGGACAGCAGCATGGCCATCGCCGAGCGCAGCGTCGCCGACGTGGAACGCGCCTCCAGCGCCCTGGAAGAGATCGCCCAGAGTGCCGGCGTCATCTCCGAGATGTCCCTGCAGATCGCCACGGCTGCCGAGGAGCAGACCTCGGTCACCGAGGAGATCACCCGCAACGTCATCACCATCAAGGGCCTCGGCGACACCCTGGCCAGCGGCGCCGAGGATTCGGAACGCCAGTCGCGCTCCCTGCAGCATCACGCCGCCGATCTCAATCGCGACGTGGCCCGCTTCATCCTGTAACCCCTCAGGCGCAGCCGCCCCCCGGGCCGGCGGCTGCGTCCCGGCCGAAGACCCTGCGCCACGGGGCGGGCATCCGGTAAGATCGGCGCTTTTTCCGCGACGACTCCGCCCATGTCCCAGCCTTCCCGCTCCGAACTGCTCTATGGTCCCCAGGACCGACCGCGCCCGCTGATCGCCCTGCTCGCGGCCATCCAGCACCTGCTGGCGATCATCGTGCCCATCGTCACCCCCGGTCTGCTGATCTGCCAGGCCCTGGGCGTCTCGCCGCGCGACACCAACCTGATCGTGTCCATGTCGCTGGTGATTTCCGGCATCGCCACCTTCGTCCAGTGTCGCCGCTTCGGGCCCTTCGGCGCAGGCTTGCTGATCGTCCAGGGCACCAGCTTCAACTTCGTCGGTCCGCTGATCGCCGGTGGCGCCCTGATGGTCAAGAGCGGCACCCCGGTGGAAGCCGTGATGGCGGCCATCTTCGGTGTGGTCATGGCCGGTTCCTTCGTCGAGATGGGGGTGTCGCGAGTACTGCCCTTCGTCAAGCGCCTCATCACCCCGCTCGTGACCGGCATCGTGGTGCTGATGATTGGCCTGACGCTGATCAAGGTCGGCCTGATCAGCATGGGCGGCGGCTTCGCGGCACTGGGCAATGGCACCTTCGCCAATGGCGAGAACCTGCTGCTGTCGGGCACCGTACTGGCCACCATCGTGGTGCTCAATCGCCTTCCGTTGCGCGGTCTGCGCAGCAGCGCCATCGTCGTCGCCCTGCTGCTGGGCTACGCCATCGCGGCCTGGCTGGGCCGGCTGAATTTCACCGGCATGCACGAGGCCGCCTGGGTGCAGATCCCCATGCCGCTGCACTTCGGCTTGGGCTTTTCCTGGTCGCTGTTCGTGCCCCTGCTGGTGATCTACCTGGTGACCTCGCTGGAGGCCATCGGCGACATCACCGCCACCAGCAAGGTCTCTCGCGAACCGGTGGAAGGTCCTCTGTGGATGCAGCGGATCAAGGGCGGGGTGCTGATCAACGGCGCCAACTCGCTGCTGGCCGGGCTGTTCAACACCTTTCCCAGTTCGGTGTTCGCCCAGAACAACGGGGTGATCCAGCTGACCGGCATCGCCAGTCGCCATGTCGGTCTGTGGATCGCCGCCATCCTGGTCCTGCTGGGGCTGTTCCCGGCGGTGGCCGGGGTGATCCAGGCAGTGCCCGAGCCGGTGCTCGGCGGCGCGGCCATGGTGATGTTCGGCGCGGTCGCCGCCTCGGGAATCAACATCCTCGCCAGTGTCGAGCTGGACCGACGCGCACTGCTGATCATCGCCGTGTCCCTGGCGCTGGGCCTGGGCATTTCCCAGGTACCGGAATTTCTCGCCCATATGCCGGCCGGCCTGAGAGCGGTGCTGGAATCCGGCGTCGCCACCGGCGGCCTGTGCGCCCTGCTGATGAACTGGTTCCTGCCGGAAACGCCCAAGACCGCCGGCTAGACGCCCTTTTTCATCCGCGGACTGAAGTTCCACGCGGGGGTGCCGATAGCCTGGGCAAGTCACCTGTGGACTCGCCACGGTCGTCGTTTCGACCGTGGGCGACCCACCCAGCAGAGCGCCCATGATCAGCCCGGATGTTCCTGTCGTTAAGGTCCCGCTGCGCGAATATGCCGTCCTGGCGCGTGCCATGGGCGCCACCGTCTTTGCCCAGAACCTCGAAAAGCAGCCTGGCGAACTGGTCGGCTGGCGCTTTCCCAAGGGCTGCTTCGTGCAGAAGGCGCATTTCCAGAGCCTGCTGGGCCGCCAGCCGGAGACCCTCTAGGCGTTGCCTTCCAGCGCCGCGAGCAGGCGCTGCGCCTCTTGCAGTTCGGTCTCGTTGAAGACGGCGACGCCCGCGCGCTTCAGCGCCGCCGCCGTGACGCCCTCGCCCGCCACCCGGGTGCCGCTGAAGCTGCCGTCGTAGTTTTCCACATTGCCGCAGGACGGACTGCGCGCCTTGAGCACCGCCAGGCGGATGCCATGGCGCGCGATCAGTTCGAGCGCGGCCGTGGCCCCGGCGACGAAGGCCCGGGTCACGTCCTCTCCGCTATCGGTCACCACCGGCAGCCGACCGTCCAGCACTGCGCCACCCTGGCCGCCGGGAATTTCCGCCGGCGGACGGGGCGTCGGCAGGCCACCGGCCACTTCCGGACAGAGCGGCACGATGCGGCCCTGGGCCTGCCAGACCGCCAGCAGGTCGAAGGGGCCGTGGGCACCGCCGTCATAGCGCACCCGATGCCCCAGCAGGCAGCGACTCACCAGTATCTTTTCCATGCAGCCTCCCGGTCCGCCGCCAGTCTACGCCCTAGGCCTGCAGCGGATTGTCGCCACGCCGGCGGAACCAGCCGGTCAGCGACAGCCGCTCGCGGGTGGCCGGCAGCACCTCGTGGGGCAACTGGCCGGAGAGAAAGCACACCAGGCTGCCGCCCAGGGGCAGGACATCCTGCTGGCGCCGCTCGTCCAGATAGAGCCGCAGCTCGCCGCCCTGCTCCGGCAACCAGGCATCGTTGAGATAGAGCACCAGGGAGACCATGCGGCGGTCATCGTCGCGGAAGCGATCCAGGTGCCGTGCATAGAAGGCGCCGGGCGGATAGAGGGCGAAGTGGCTCTCGTAGTCTTCCAGCCCCAGGAACAGGGAGCGGTTGAAGGCCTCGCGCAGGGTGTCCATGAGTTGCAAATAACGCTGCACGCCGGGATGGGCATCGTCCGGCTCCAGCCAGGCGATATGGTCGCCTCGTACCCCTTCGCGGATCAGCGGGCTTTCGCCACGACCGATGCCGGCGCGCTCCAGCTCACCGCGGGCGTGGCGCAACCGGCACTCGGCGGCCAGCTCGGCAGTGAGGTCCAGGGGCAGGAAGATGCTCTGCCGCGACCAGCCGTGCTCGGCGAGATCGTCGACGATACGTTGCAGCAGGGGATGCTCGGGGTGCAGAGCCATCGCGGAAACCGTCAGAACCGGGCCAGGCCGGCGGGATGCCGAGTGTAAGAGAAGTCGGCCACGGCTGCGCGCCTGCCTTGACCAGGCGACGAATGCCCGGGATGAGCGCCTCGACAGCCAGCCTGGGGTTGCCGACAATGGCGGACTTTCCGGCTCTGCGCCGCTGCCCGAGGTGTCCATGCGCGTTTTGTTCGCTTCCCTGCTTTTCGCCATCAGCCTGCCCGCCCTGGCCGACGATACGGTCAGTCTCTATCAGGCCGCAGGTTGGCCCGAGCAGCGCGGACACTTCCGTGACGCCCTGCAGGCTGCCCAGCAGCGCTACCAGAACAGCCTGCCGCCGGCGCTCTACCAGAGCCTGGTGGACAACAGCAACAAGCGCTACACCGCCGCGGCCATCGATCAGCGCGCACTGGCCGCCTTGCGCCAGAGCCTGCCGGCCGACGGCCCCGCCCTGCAGTTCTTCCAGTCGCCGGTGGGACGCAAGGTGGTCGCCGCGGAAATCGCCGCCACGCGCAGCGATCAACTGGCCAAGAACGCCAATGGCGTACCCCAGATGCAGGCCAGCCCGGCCCGGCGTGCCCAGGCCAAGCGCCTGGCCACTGCCCTGCCCGTGCGCGAAGCCGGGGCCGAGGTCAGCGTGGCCCTGGCGGGCCTCGCCGCCGACAGCCTGAGTTCGATGCTGCCGGGCCTGCTGGGCCAGCAGCAATCCGGCGGCATGATCGAGCAGCAGCGCCAGCGATTCATCCAGCAGATGAATGCCGGTGACCTGGAAAACACCCTGCTCTATGTCTATCGCCCCCTGAACGACAGCGAACTCGGCCAGTTCGCCGACTTTGCCAGCTCGCCCAATGGCAGCGCCTACTACCGTGCCGCCGTGGCGGCCCTGCGCGCCGGCCTGGGTGGCGGCGGTCAGTAAGACGGCTCAGGCGAGACGGTCGTCCAGCCAGCGGAAATAGCGCTGGCGCAGGGCTTCGGTCTCGTTGACCAGATGGTGCCGCGCCTCTGGCAGGCGCAGCACCTCGGGCCGAGCGAACTTGGCCTCCAGCACTCCCAGGTTGTGCCGCCAGTCGACGGTGAAATCCTGCTCGCCCTGGATCACCAGCAAGCTCCGGTTACTGGCCGGCGCCCTCTCCAGTTGCGGAATCCAGCGCGCCAGGGCGCCAACCCACTGCGCCGGCAACTCGCGTGGCTGCAGACTGTCCCGCTGCAGGAAGTCGAGAAAGGCCGGATCCCCGGAATTCACCGAGAAGCGCCGCGGCAGGGCACGCGCGAAGGGCTTCACCAGGCGATAGGTCCACAGGCCCTGGCGCCAGGCGTGGGGCCTGACCAGGGGCGCCAGCAGGATCGTCTCGCCCAGTTCGGGGGCGGGCTCACCGCGCAGCAGATAGTCCAGCAGAATGGCGCCGCCAGTGCTCTGGCCGAGCAGGTGCCAGGGCCGCGGCAGGTCCAGGCGGCGGGCTTCGGCGACCAGGGCCGTCAGGGCGGTCTGGTATTCGGCGAAGTCGTTGATGCTGGCGCGGGCCCCGCTCGACAGGCCATGCCCGGGCAGGTCGCAGGCCAGCACCGCCCACTGCCGTGACAGGGCCCAGTCCACCACGTGACCATAGAGGCCCATATGGTCGTAGTAGCCGTGCAGCAGCAGCAGGCTGCCCCGCGGCTCGCGCGGCCACCAGCCTTGCACGGCGAGCTGGTAGCCGCCGGCGGTAAGTGCGCCCAGGGCCACCGTCACCTCCGGTCGCGCGAGGCTGTCTGCCAGGCGGTAATGGCGGCGATAGGCCTGGTGGTCGAGATCCGCCGGCAGGTCGCGATGCAAGGGCACCAGGGCCTGGCGGAGGCGGTCTAGATCGAAGGGAGGCGTCATGGCTCGGTTCACGGCGAAGTGGCCCCCATGATCGGCGCCCGGGCCGCCACAGGACAAGGGTTCGCCAAAGGACTTTTCCAATTGTTTCAAAATGCGCAACTCTTCCCTGCGCAAAGGTGTCTGAATATTTCACTGCCTAGGCAGTATTCTGGATCCGCTTCATTGCCTGGGCAGATACTGCAATGTCACATTTCGACCGTAGCAACTTTCCCCTGCGCTATTCCGTAGGCCATCTGATCCACCTGGCGAATCAGTACAAGGATCGCCTGCTGGACAGTCACCTGGTGCCCTACGACATCACTGCTGCCCAGTTCAAGGTGCTGCTGCTGCTCGCCCGCGACCTGACCGACACCCCGGCTGAACTCAGCCGCTGCCTGTCCCTGGACAGCGGCGCCATGACCCGCATGCTCGATCGTCTGGAAGCCAAGGAGCTGCTGCGCCGCGTGCGCAGTCTGAGCGACCGCCGCCAGGTGCGCCTGGAACTGACCGAACAGGGCAAGGCCCTGAGCAGTGAACTCATGCAAATCGGCGTCGACGCCCTCAACGACCTCACCCAGTGCCTGGATCGCCAGGAGCTGGACGACCTTGAACGCCTGCTCCGCCGCCTGCTCAGCCCCTCCGGCCTGTTGCCGGAGACCTCTGGAGACCTCTGACCCATGACCTTTCGCCTGCCATTGACCGCCCTCTGCGCCGCCCTACTGCTGGCCGGCTGCGTGTCGTCCGAGGGGTTGCATACCCAGGGGCGCGCTGTGGATCCGGCGACGCTCAAGGGCGAAGCCACCTTTGCCAACGATCGCCTCTCCCCCGCCCAGTGGCCGAGCGCCGACTGGTGGACCCGGCTGGGCGATCCGCAACTCGATAGCCTGATCCGCGAGGCCTTGCGTGACAGCCCCTCGCTGCAGGAAGCCGATGCGCGCAGCCGCCAGGCCGATGCTGCGGTACTCGCTGCCGATGCCGACCGCTATCCGCAGATCGACGCCAATGGCGGCATCACCCGCTCGCGCCTCGCACGGCCGGACGATCCCGTCGGCCAGGGCGAACGCTACAGCACGCTGCGCCAGTTCGATGTGAGCGGCAGCTACAGCTTCGACCTGTGGGGTGGCCAGCGCGCCGCCTGGGAAGCCGCTCTCGGCCGTGCTCGCGCCGGCGAGGTGGATCGCCAGGCCGCGCGCCTGACCCTGGCGGCCAACGTCAGCCGCGCCTACAACCAACTTGGCCTGGCCTACGCCAACATGGACGTGGCCCAGCAGGACCTGGAGCGTACGCGCGACATGCTCGACCTGGCCCAGCGCCGGGTCAACGCCGGTCTCGACAGCGACTACCAGCTGCAGCAGACCCAGAGCCTGGAAGCCAGCTCGGCCGCGGCCCACACCGCCGCCGAGCAGCAGGTGCGTACGGCCCAGATCCGCCTCGCCGTGCTGCTGGGCAAGGGGCCAGACCGTGGCGCCGAGATTCCACGACCGAAGCTGATTGCTCCCGCCGCGGTAAACCTGCCCGGCCAGTTGCCCGCCGAATTGGCCGGTCGCCGCCCGGACCTGATCGTCGCCCGCTGGCGGGTGGAGGCCGCGAGCAAGGACATCGTCGCCAGCAAGACCAACTTCTATCCCAACCTCAACCTCACGGTGGCGGCCGGCAGCAAGGCCATCCTCGGCGATGCCCTGTTCGGCGGTCCGGCGCGCTTCTTCAACGTCGGTCCGGCGTTGTCGCTGCCGATCTTCGACGGCGGTCGCCGTCGTTCCGATCTCGCCAGCCGGGACGCCGACTACGACCTGGCCGTGGCCCAGTACAACCAGACTCTGGTGCAGGCGCTGGGCGACATCGCCGACGCCATCACCCGCCAGCGTTCGCTGGATCAGCAGATCGTCGAGCAGCAACGGGCCCGCGACATCGCCAAGAGCTCCTTCGACATCGCCATGCAGCGCTATGGCGCCGGCATCGGCAACTACCTCGACGCCCTGACCGTCGAGCAGCAACTGCTGCAGGCCGAGCGCCAGCTGGCCAGCCTCCAGGCCGATCGCGTCGACAGCGGCGTGCTGCTGATGCAGGCCCTGGGTGGCGGCTTCCAACCGTCCAAACTGCCGCCGGCGCCCGCCGCCGCGGCCACACACTGATACCGAGAGCCCGACCATGGCCGATTCCGCCGCAACCCCCAATGACAATGCCCAGGAGCAGAAACCGCAGCGCTCCGGCAAACGCAAAGTCCTCCTGCTGCTCCTGCTGCTGGTGGTGATCCTGGCCGGCGTGGGCGTCTACTGCTACCACCTGTTCTATGGCCGCTTCCATGCCAGCACCGACGACGCCTACGTCAACGGCAACCTGGTGCAGATCACGCCCCAGGTCGTCGGCACCGTGACCCGCATCGCCGTGGACGATGGCGACTTCGTCCGCCAGGGCCAGCCGCTGGTGGAATTCGATCCCAGCGACACCGCCGTGTCCCAGCAGAGCGCCGAGGCCAACCTGGCCAAGACCGTACGCCAGGTGCGCGGTCTGTACAGCAACGTCGACAGCTACAAGGCCCAGGTGGCCGCCCGGCGCGTCGAGGTCGAACGGGCCCGCGCCGACTACGCCCGCCGCCAGCAACTGGCCAAGGGCGGCGCCATCTCCAAGGAAGAACTGGCCCATGCCCGGGACACCCTGGTCGCGGCGCAGAGCTCCCTGACCTCCGCCCAGCAGCAACTGGACACCAACCAGGCACTGGTGGACGACACCGAGATCGCCTCGCACCCGGACGTCAAGGCCGCCGCCGCCCAGCTGCGCCAGGCCTATCTGAACCATGCCCGCAGCACCCTGGTGGCGCCGGTCAGCGGCTATGTCGCCAAGCGCTCGGTGCAGGTCGGCAGTCGCGTGCAGCCCGGCGCGGCGCTGATGGCCGTGGTGCCTCTGGACCAGATCTGGATCGACGCCAACTTCAAGGAAACCCAGCTCGCCGAGATGCGTATCGGCCAGCCGGTGGAAATCCACTCCGACCTCTATGGCGACGACGTACGCTATCGCGGCGTGGTGGAAAGCCTGGGCGTGGGTACCGGCAGCGCCTTCTCGCTGCTGCCGGCGCAGAACGCCACCGGCAACTGGATCAAGATCGTCCAGCGCCTGCCCGTGCGGATCCGCCTGGAAGGCGACAACCTGGACAAGCACCCGCTGCGCATCGGCCTGTCGACCGTGGTCGACGTCGACCTGCACGACCAGGACGGCGCCCGCCTGCCCACCACCACGCCGCAGCAGCCGCGCTACAGCACCGACGTCTACGACCATCAGCTGGCCGATGCCGACCAGCTGATCCAGCAGATCGTCCACAACAACGGTCCGGCGGCGCGTGCCGCGGGCGTCGCCAAGCGCTGACAGCCAAGGAGGCTCCCTGCGAGCCTCCCCGTCCACCCCTTCTGGTAATCCGTCATGAGCGATAACGCCTTTCGCCCGGCGAGCCTGGTCCTCGCCACGGTGGGCCTGTCCCTGGCCACCTTCATGCAGGTGCTCGACACCACCATCGCCAACGTCGCCCTGACCACCATTTCCGGCAACCTCGGGGTGAGTTCGGAACAAGGCACCTGGGTCATCACCGCCTTTGCCGTGAGCAACGCCATCGCCCTGCCGCTGACCGGCTGGATGGCGCGGCGCTTCGGCGAGGTCAAGCTGTTCATGGCCGCCGTGGTGCTCTTCGTCATCACCTCCTTTCTCTGCGGCATCGCCACCTCCATGCCGGAACTGGTGATTTTCCGCGCCATGCAGGGCTTCGTCGCCGGCCCGCTCTATCCCATGGCCCAGACCCTGCTGCTGGCGATCTTTCCGGCGGCCAAGCGCGGCATGGCCCTGGCACTATTGGCCATGGTGACGGTGGTGGCGCCCATCATCGGCCCCATCGCCGGCGGCTGGATCACCGACAACTACAGCTGGCCGTGGATCTTCTTCATCAACATTCCCATCGGCATCTTCGCCACCCTGGTGGTCTGGAGCCAGCTGGGCAAGAAGCCGGAAAAGCTGGTGCACCAGCCCATCGACTATGTCGGGCTGATCCTCCTGGTGCTGGGTGTGGGCGTATTGCAGGTGGTGCTGGACAAGGGCAACGATCTGGACTGGTTCGAATCCAACCTGATCTGCCTGGGCGCGGCCTTTTCCGCCGTGGCCCTCACCGCCTTGGTGATCTGGGAGCTGACCGACAAGCATCCCATCGTCAACCTGCGGCTGTTCCGCTATCGCAACTTCAGCTTCGGCACCCTGGCGCTGGTGCTGGGCTATTCGGGCTTCTTCGGCATCAACCTGCTGCTGCCCCAGTGGCTGCAGACCCAGCTCGGCTACACCCCGGTGTGGGCGGGTCTGGCTGCGGCGCCCATCGGCATCCTGCCGGTGATCCTCTCGCCGCTGGTGGGCAAGTTCGCGCACAAGACCGACCTGCGCCTGCTGGCCGGCGGCTCCTTCCTGGTGATAGGGGCGTCCTGCTTCATGCGCGCCACCTTCAACAACGAGGTGGACTATCGCCACATCGCCGAGGTACAGACCTTCATGGGCCTGGGTGTGGCGCTGTTCTTCATGCCGACCACCAGCATCCTGCTGTCCAGCCTCAAGCCGTCGGAGCTGGCGGATGGTGGCGGTCTGGCGACCTTCCTGCGGGTGCTGGGCGGCAGCTTCGCCTCCTCCCTGACCACCTGGCTGTGGCAGCGCCGCGCCATCCATCACCATGCCCAGCTGACCGAGGACGTCACCGTCTACAGCCCGGCCACCCAGCATTACCTGGACGCCCTCGGCGGGCCGTCGCAGCAGGCCTATGCGCAGCTGGACAAGGTGGTGGAGAGCCAGGCCTACATGCTTTCCACGGTGGACTACTTCACCCTGCTCGGCTGGATCTTCATGGGCCTGTTCCTGATCATCTGGCTGGCCAAGCCGCCCTTCGCGGCCAAGCCGGGGGCCGGTGGCGGCGACCACTAGCCCGGCATTCAGGGAGTGCCGGGCTGGGTCTCCAGGTAGTCGGCGATGTCGCGCAGGTCGTCAGCGCCGCCGATGCCCCAGAATCTCATCTTGGTGCCCGGCACCTTCCGCTCGGGATCGCGCAGAAAGGCCGCCAGGGCCTCGCGATCCCAGGCAAAGCCGGCCTGGCGCATGGCCTCGGAATAGTTATAGCCGGCCAGGCTCCCGGCCTGGCGACCGAAGAGGTCGTTGAGCTGGGGGCCAAAACCGGACTGGGCGCCCGGTCCCACCGAATGGCAATTGTGGCAGCGGCGCAGGAAGAGATTGCGGCCATTGTCGGCATCGGCCCAGGCCAGTTCACCGCCGAGCAATGCCAGCACGGCCAGCCCAGCCAGGCCCTTCATCGCTGGCACTTCCGGCAATAGACGCTGGCGCGCTGGCCCAGGCGGATCTCCTGCAGGCCAGTCCCGCAGACCTTGCAGAATTCGCCCTTGCGCCCGTAGACGAACAGCTCCTGCTTGAAATAGCCCGGCGCCCCATCACCACCGATGAAGTCGCGCAGGGTGGTGCCGCCGCTTTCGATGGAGCGCGCCAGGACCTTCTTGATCTCGACGGCCAGGCGCTCGTAGCGCGCCCGGGAAACGCTGCCAGCGGCCCGGCGGGGATCGATGCCGGCGGCGAACAGCGCCTCGGCGGCGTAGATGTTGCCCACCCCCACCACCACGGCGTTGTCCATGATGAAGGGTTTGACCGCCATGCTGCGCCCGCGCGACAGCTCGAACAGCCGACCGCCGTCGAAGGCCTCGGTCAGCGGTTCGGGCCCCAGCTTGCTCAGCAGCACATGGGCATGGGGATCCTGGGTCCAGAGCAGCGCACCGAAGCGGCGCGGATCGGTGTAGCGCAACGACAGCCCGGATTCCAGCTCGATGTCGACGTGCTCGTGCTTGGCCGGCGGCTGGTCGGCGGGCACCAGGCGCAGGCTGCCGGACATGCCCAGGTGACCGATCAGGGTGCCGCTCTCGGCGCGGATCAGCAGGTACTTGGCCCGTCGCTCGACGGCCTCGATGCGCTGCCCGGAGAGGCGCACATCCAGGTCCTCGGGTACCGGCCAGCGCAGCCGGCCATCGCGGACGATGACCCGGCGCACGCGCTGACCGACGACATGGGGCTCGATGCCCCGGCGAGTGGTTTCGACTTCAGGTAGTTCGGGCATGAGGATCCAGAAGGATTGCGGACGCCTTAGTAATTGATCCGACCGCTGCCCATTTCAAGGATGGTTTCCTTGAGCGACTCGAAGTCGTATTCGGACAGGCCGACGTGATCCAGCACCCGCGGCGCGATGGCCTGCCACTCGTGATCCTCGTCCTGGCCACCCAGGGCGCGATAGCAGCGGCAGATGTGCTCGGCCATCTTCAGCAGCGCCAGCAGATTCTTGATCTGGATGTCGGTGGACGAGTCCTCGTCGAAGACCGACTGGGCGTTGTGGTGATTGGCGATGGCCTGGCCGACGTGTTCCGGCAGGCGCCAGGAGCGGGAGATGAAATAGCCCACCACGGCGTGATTGGTGCTGAAGATGCGGTTCTCCACGTCCACCACCCGCACCTGCTCGTTGACGCTGGCATAGGCCTCTTCCAGCACCGCCATGTAGTTGGGGAAGCGCTTGAGCATCAGCGGGATGCCGCAGTTGTGGAACAGACCCAGGGCATAGGCCTCGTCCGGGGTCGGATAGCCGGTCTTCTTGGCCAGGCTCAGGCAGGTCTCGGCGACGTCCTGGGCGGTGTCCCAGAAGCGGTTGAGGATGACGATGGTCTCGTCGGTGAGCTCGCCCTTGATCGACTGGGCGTTGATCAGGTTGATGACCGACTGGCTGCCCAGCAGATTGACCGCCCGCTGGATCGAGGTGATGCGATTGCTGAGACCGAAGTACGGCGAGTTCACCAGCTTGAGCAGGGCGCCCGAGAGCCCCGGGTCCTGGCCGATCAGGCGGGAGATGACCTTGAGATCGGGGCTGGGCATGAGTTGTTCGAGTTGCAGATCCACCATGATCTGCGGCTGCGGCGGAATGCTGATGCCTTGCAGAGCCTGACGGATCTGCTCCTCGGACAGCTGAGGGGACGCTTGGGACATGGGGACTACTCTGCGATGGATGTCGCAAATCTACTCCGCACCGCTCGGCTATGCCATCGGGCGCGACGAAGGAACTTCAGAGGGGTAAAGCGAGACGGATTTAGGAGCGCTGGCAAAAGGCTAGCCCGACCGAATTCCAATCGAGGTATCCGCAACCATGGCTACATCCCTGAACGGCAAGAAAATCGCCATCCTGGTCACCGACGGCTTCGAGCAGGCCGAACTCACCGGCCCCAAGCAGGCCCTGGAACAGGCGGGCGCCCAAACCCACATCATCTCCGCCGAGAACGGTGAGGTGCGCGGCTGGGACGGCACCGAGCCGGCCGACAGCTTTCCGGTGGACCTCACCTTCGCCGCAGCCAATGCCGGCGACTATGACGCCGTGCTGCTGCCCGGCGGCGTGGTCAACGCCGACACCATCCGCATCGACGAGCAGGCCCAGCAGCTGACCAAGCAGATCGCCGACGCCGGCAAGCCGGTCGCCGTCATCTGCCACGGTGCCTGGCTGCTGATCTCCGCCGGCCTCGTGCAGGGCAAGACCCTGACCAGTTGGCCCTCGCTGACCGACGACCTCAGGAACGCTGGCGCCACCTGGCAGGACCAGGAAGTCATCGTCGACGGTCAACTGGTGAGCAGCCGCAAGCCAGACGACATTCCGGCCTTCAATCGCGAGTTTATCAAGCTGCTGGCAGGCTGAGTCATCAAGACTGGCACTTTGATCTCATAAGACTGAACTTATGGCAAAGTGCCAGAGTCTTATCGAGTGCCCCCAAAGCACTTTTAGCCCGCCCTGCCCGGCGGGCTTTCTTTTGCCCGGCGTTTGGCTGGAGCCTTTTCAGAATCTTGCGAGCTAGAGCCAAACAAGGCTCGGGCGGCCCCACAAAAACGCCTGAGGCAGCGGATCGGACCCGCGCTTGGTGTTTACACAGGCTAGACGACGGGGCCGGCCTTCCAGGATGCTTGCAATGCCGTCTGGCCGACACGCAGCCGATTATGAACAGGCTTCAGGCCTGGAAATCACCTTGCAGATCCACCAGATGGCGCTCGATGTCGGCCAGGCGCTGGCCCTGGTCGCTCATGCCCAGCCAATCCAGCTTGAGGTGCGCCTCGAACGGCAGCAGATAGGCCAGCTGGTAGCCCAGGGCCTGGCGGTCGACAACCTCGCCGCCCATGTCCAGGCTGGCCACCATTGGATGCTGGGCCAGGGCCGCCAGTAGCGCCATCAGGTCGGCGTCGCCATCGCGTAGCGGCTGGGGATCGGTTTCCGGGAGCCACTCCACCTCACCCACCACCAGGTGATCGGGTTGCTCTTCCTGGCTCAGCAGGCGAAAGCGCCGTCCGCCTTCGATGCGGATACCCAGCAGGCCGTTGCTCTGCTGCTGCCAGTCGCGGATCAGCGCCTCGCAACCGTAGGCACCCAGGCGATTCGGCGCGCCACCGGTCTCGCGGCCTTCGAGGATGGTCACCACGCCAAAGCTGCTGCCCTGCTTGAGGCAGCGACCGAGCATGTCCAGATAGCGGGCTTCGAACAGCTGCAGATCAAGGCGGCAGCCGGGGAACAGGGTGGTATTGAGCGGAAACAGGGGCAGCGTCATGAAACCTCCGGGGCTTGAGGGTCCTGCTGGATAGAGCATCGAGCGCCGCCGAAGGCTCCCGCGCGGCGACGCGCGGGGCCTGGTCGGGTCAGAAGCGATAGACCTCGGCGCCGGTGCGGATGGGCACCACGGCCGGCAGCGTCGGCCGAGCCTGGGCCTCTTCGACAAGTTTCTTCGGCTCCTTGCGCGCCATCTCGGTCTCGCGGCGGCCGCGCTGGGCGACCTTGGTGAGATCTGTGGCCAGCCGCACCGACAGTTGTTGCAGCAATTCGCCCTGGGCCCGCACCTGGGCCGCGCGATCGCCCGCGTGCCGGGTCTGCAGGTGGATCACCTCGGTATCCAGCAGCCGGCCCTGGCCGTCGCGCAACTGCCAGCTGGCATCGAGGGTGGCAGGCGCCTGGTCACCGGCATCGAGCCGGGTCACCACCAGCTCCACCCGGTACTGCGGATCGAAGCCTGCGGGTTGCTCCCCCACCACCACCCGACCGCTATTAAGGCGGCCGGCGAGTTGGCGCTGCAGCAATTGACGCACGTTGGCGTCCAGCGGTCCGGCCCAGTGGTCGCGGGTGGTCTTGAGACTGCCGTCGGCCTGGCGCTCCAGCAGCACGTCGCGCTGCAGGTAGTCGGCCAGTTGCAGGCTTTCGATCCACACCGCAAGGCCGCGCTCACTGCTCGCCGGCGCACGCGCATTGCCGCCATCGAGCTGGTAGTAGTGGCTGGGGTCGAGGCTGGCACAGCCACCCAGGCCGGCCAGCAGGCCAACGAGCGCCAGCCTGACAAGACACATCCGTTTCATCGAGGCTCTCTCTCGACGGGCAGCGAGGCCCGGCGAGTCCTGGTCGAAAAAATCCGGGCTATGCTAGCGGCTGACCGCGGGCGGCTCAAGTTTCCACCTGCAGCGAGTCTACCCGCTGGAAGCCCCGTGGCAGCTTGTTGCCCCGCCGGCCGCGCTCGGCACGATAGTGCTCCAGGTCGCTGCCCTTGAGGGTATAGGGGCGTTTGCCGGCCTGCAGCGTGAGGGAAGCGCCGGCCGGCACCACGGCCAGATCGACCACGTATTCCTCGCGCTTGGCGACCCGTTCGCCGGGAATGGAGATCAGCTTGTTGCCCTTGCCCTTGGCCAGCTGCGGCAGCTCGGTGATGGCGAACACCAGCAATCGTCCCTCGTTGGTGACCACCGCGAGGGAGGTGTCTTCCAGGGAGGCGACCGGCTTGGGCGGCAGCACCTTGGCCCCATTGGGCAGACTGATCAGCGCCTTGCCGGCCTTGTTCTTGGCCTGCAGGTCCTCGCCCCTGACCACGAAACCATAGCCGGCGTCCGAGGCCAGGACATAGAGGCTGCTGTCGTCCGGCAGCAGCAGACACTCGAAGCTGGCGCCCGGCGGCGGCGTCAGGCGTCCGGTCAGGGGTTCGCCCTGGCCACGCGCCGACGGCAGTGAATGGGCGGCGACGGAATAGCTGCGGCCGCTGGAGTCGATGAAGACGGCGAACTGATTGGAGCGGCCCAGGGCCGCTGCCTTGAAGCCGTCGCCGGCCTTGTAGGACAGCCCGGTCGGATCGACGTCATGGCCTTTGGCCTGACGCACCCAGCCCTTCTCGGAAAGCACCACGGTCACCGGCTCGGTGGGCATGAGCTCGGTTTCGGACAGCGCCTTGGCCTCGGCCCGGGCGACGATGGGCGAGCGGCGGGCGTCGCCATAGGTCTCGGCATCCTTGATCAGTTCGTCACGGACCAGGTTGCGCAGCTTCTTGTCACTGCCCAGCAGGGTCTGCAGGCGCTTCTGTTCCTTGAGCAGTTCGGCCTGTTCGCCGCGGATCTTCATCTCTTCCAGGCGCGCCAGCTGGCGCAGGCGGGTTTCGAGGATGTAGTCGGCCTGGTCCTCGGAGAGTTCGAAGCGGGCCATCAGCGCCTGCCGGGGATGCTCTTCGGTGCGGATGATGTGGATGACTTCATCCAGATTGAGGAAGGCGACCAGCAGGCCATCCAGCAGATGCAGGCGACGCTCGACCTTGTCCAGACGGAACTGCAGGCGGCGGCGCACTGTGCCGATGCGGTAGATCAGCCACTCCTGGAGGATCTGCCGGAGGTCCTTGACCTGGGGCTTGCCATCGAGGCCGATGACGTTGAGGTTGACCCGGTAGCTGGACTCCAGATCGGTGGTGGCGAACAGGTGCTGCATCAGTTCGTCGGCATCGATGCGGTTGGAGCGCGGCACGATGACGATGCGGGTCGGATTCTCGTGGTCCGACTCGTCGCGCAGGTCGGCCACCATGGGCAGCTTCTTGGCCTGCATCTGGGCGGCGATCTGCTCCAGCACCTTGGAACCTGAGACCTGGTGCGGCAGCGCGGTGATGACCACGTCGCCGTCTTCGCGGCGGTAGACGGCGCGCATGCGCACCGAGCCGCGACCAGTCTCGTAGATTTTGCGCAGATCGGCGCGGGGCGTGATGATCTCGGCTTCGGTGGGGAAGTCCGGGCCCGGCACGTGTTCGAGCAGTTCGGGAATCCCGGCGATGGGATCGTCCAGCAGGCGTATGCAGGCGGCCGCCACCTCGCGCAGGTTGTGCGGCGGGATGTCGGTGGCCATGCCCACGGCGATGCCGGTGGTGCCATTGAGCAGCAGGTTGGGCAGCCGCGCCGGCAGCACCGCCGGCTCGTTCAGGGTACCGTCGAAGTTGGGCACCCAGTCCACGGTGCCCTGCCCCAGTTCGTTGAGCAGCACCTCGGAATAGCGCGACAGGCGTGCCTCGGTGTAGCGCATGGCGGCGAAGGACTTGGGATCGTCCGGCGCACCCCAGTTGCCCTGGCCATCCACCAGCGGATAGCGATAGGAGAACGGCTGCGCCATGAGCACCATGGCTTCGTAGCAGGCCGAGTCGCCATGGGGGTGGTACTTACCAAGCACGTCACCCACGGTACGGGCGGATTTCTTGTGCTTGGCGTCTGCATCCAGCCCCAGTTCGCTCATGGCGTAGATGATGCGGCGCTGGACCGGCTTGAGGCCGTCGCCGATGTGCGGCAGGGCGCGATCCATGATGACGTACATGGAGTAGTCCAGATACGCCTTCTCGGTGAAGTCGGCCATCGATCGGCGTTCGACGCCATCCAGGCTCAGGTCGAGGGGTGCACTCATGGGGGTCCTTTGGTGTTACGTCGTTGATCGGGGGGCCCGGTCCATTGCGGTCATGGACCGCTCCTACAGGTGCTCGATACACCTGTAGGAGCGGTCGCTGCGGCGAACCGCCATGGCCGCGATAGGCGCAGCCAACATATTTAGAGCAGCACTTCGGCGCGATCGCCCTTGGATTCCAGCCAGCTCTTGCGGTCGCCGGATCTCTTCTTGGCCAGCAGCATGTCCATCATCTCGAGGGTGGCGGGCACGTCGTCGAGGGTCAGCTGCACCAGGCGCCGCGTGTTGGGGTCCATGGTGGTCTCGCGCAGCTGCAGCGGATTCATCTCGCCCAGGCCCTTGAAGCGGGTCACCTGGGGCTTGCCGCGCTTCTTCTCCGCCGCCAGGCGATCGAGGATGCCATCCCGCTCGGCGGGATCGAGCGCATAGTGCACCTCCTTGCCGAGGTCGATGCGGTACAGCGGCGGCATGGCCACATAGACGTGGCCGGCATCCACCAGCGGCCGGAAGTGCTGCACGAACAGCGCGCACAGCAAGGTGGCGATGTGCAGACCGTCGGAGTCGGCGTCGGCGAGGATGCAGATCTTGCCGTATCTGAGGCCGCTCAGGTCGGCGCTGCCCGGGTCGATACCGATGGCCACGGCGATGTCGTGTACCTCCTGACTGCCCAGCACCTCGCTGCCATCCACTTCCCAGGTATTCAGGATCTTGCCGCGCAGCGGCATGATGGCCTGGAATTCCTTGCTGCGCGCCTGCTTGGCGCTGCCGCCCGCAGAGTCGCCCTCCACCAGGAACAACTCGGATCTCATCGGATCCTGACCGGCGCAATCGGCCAGCTTGCCGGGCAGCGCCGGGCCCTGGGTGATCTTCTTGCGCTCGACCTTCTTGCCCGCCTTGAGGCGGCGGCCGGCATTGTTGATCGCCAGTTCGGCGATCTGCTGACCCAGCTCCGGATGGGCGTTGAGCCAGAGGCTGAAGGCGTCCTTGACCACCCCGGAAACGAAGGCCGCGGCCTCGCGGGAGGACAGGCGCTCCTTGGTCTGGCCGGAGAATTGCGGCTCCTGCATCTTCATCGAGAGGACAAAGGCGATGCGCTCCCAGACGTCTTCCGGGGCCAGCTTGAGGCCGCGCGGCAGGAGGTTGCGGAATTCGCAGAATTCGCGGATGGCGTCCAGCAGGCCCTGGCGCAGGCCGTTCACATGGGTGCCGCCCTGGGCGGTGGGAATCAGGTTGACGTAACTTTCCTGCACCGACTCGCCGCCTTCGGGCAGCCAGAACAGCGCCCAGTCCACCGCTTCCCGGGCCGAGGCCAGGGTGCCGTGGAAGGGTGCCTCGGGCAGCCGCAGGGCGTCGCCCACGGTGTCGATCAGATAGGATCTCAGCCCGTCTTCGTAATGCCATTCGCTGCGCTCGCCACTGGCTTCGTCGAGGAAGCTCACCGCCAGGCCCGGGCAGAGCACCGCCTTGGCCTTGAGCACGTGCTTCAGGCGGCTGATGGAAAACTTGGGCGCATCGAAGTACTTGGGGTCCGGCCAGAAGTGCACGCTGGTGCCGGTATTGCGCTTGCCAACGCTGCCGACCACGGCCAGTTCGCTGGCCTTGAAGCCATCGGCGAAGGCCATGCCGTATTCGTTGCCCTCGCGCTTGACGCGCACCTCGACCCGGGTCGACAGGGCGTTCACTACCGAGATGCCCACGCCGTGCAGACCGCCGGAGAACTGGTAGTTCTTGTTGGAGAACTTGCCACCGGCGTGCAGCTTGGTAAGGATCAGCTCGACGCCGGAGACGCCCTCTTCCGGATGGATGTCCACCGGCATGCCGCGGCCGTCATCGATGACTTCGAGGGAGTTGTCGGCGTGCAGGATCACCTGCACCTGGCGCGCATGACCGGCCAGGGCCTCGTCCACGCTGTTGTCGATGACTTCCTGGGCCAGGTGGTTGGGCCGCGAGGTGTCGGTGTACATGCCAGGGCGCTTGCGCACCGGATCGAGTCCGGAGAGGACTTCGATGGCGTCGGCGTTATAGGCGTTCTGCGTGGCCATGGGGTCTCTATTCGAAGGTGTTGAAATCCAGCTCGCGCCAGAGCGCCGGGTCGAAGCCGGCCAGCTCCAGCAGCAGCGGCAGCTGGCGATGGAAGCCCTGGAAGCCGTGGTCGCCACCCTGCTCGATGCGCAGGGTACAGCCGCCGTAGTAACGTTCGGCGTCGCGGTAGTCGAGGGTCTCGTCGCCGGTCTGCAGCCAGACGTGGAAACGCTCGGGATCCGCCGGCGCCGCGACTTCCAGCGCACGCATGGCCTCGACGTGGGCCTCGGTAAGGGTCCAGCTCTCGCCGGTATGGTGATTGCGCTGGGGGCCCAGGTAGTGCTCCATGAAGCGCCAGGGCCGGACCGCCGGATTGATCAGTACGGCCTTGAGCCCATGGCGCTCGGCCAGGACGGTGGCATAGTAGCCGCCCAGGGAGCTGCCGACCAGCAAGGGGGCGTCAAGCTCGGCCAGCTCGCGCTCCAGCAAAGCGAAGGCAGCGTCGGCATCATTGGGCAGCGCCGGCGCGCGCAGGCGGTCCACCAGGCCGAGGCGGGTCATGCAGGCAGTGAGCTGCCGCGCCTTCAGGGACGCGGGTGAGCTGTTGAAACCATGGATATAGAGGATCGACGGCATCGGGCCGCTCCTACTGGATAAAAAAACAGGTAAAGAGTAACCCGTTTCGACCCTCGCGACCAAGACAGCCGACCGGCGTCAGCCCGGGCAGCCCTAGTAGCCCGCGGCGCTGTGATCCACGGTGAAGGCATGCTGTTGCAGACGCGAGACACCAGTCTCCAGATTGCCGTCGGGCAACAGGCGCAACCAGCGATAGCCCGGGGCCTGATCGCCCGCCTTGAAGTCCTGGCTGCCCGGCTCGAATTGCAGGCCGGTGGACGGCGAGGCCAGCAGGCGTACGCCGTTGCGCAGCTGATCGAACTCCTGGTGGATGTGCCCCCAGAGCACCACCTTGACCTGGGGATGGCGATCCAGCACGGCAAACAGCTCGTCCGCCCGGTGCAGGCCCAGGGGCTCCATCCAGCCACACCCCACGGGTACCGGATGATGGTGCAGGCAGATCAGTGCCGGACGCTCGGGCGCGGCACTCAGGGCCTCGTCTAGGGTCACCAGCTGCGCCTGCTCCAGCTCGCCGAAGACGCAGCCGCGCACGGTGCTGTCGAGCAGAATCAAGCGCCAGGCGCCCAGGTCGGTGACGGTTTCCAGGAAATCGCGATTGCCACAGGCCTTGGCCATGGGCACGTTCTCGTCATGATTGCCAGCCAGCCAGCGCATGGGCGCAGCCAGGGGTTCGGTCAGCTCGCAGAAGCGTTGATAGGACGCCACGGAGCCGTCCTGGGAGAGATCACCGCTGGCCAGCAGCAGATCGATGCGTGGCTGCTCCCGGACCACCTGGGCCACCACCTGTTGCAGGCTGGCTGCCGTATCGATACCCAACAACCGACCGTTGGCGCGCGCGAACAGATGACTATCGGTCAATTGGACGACGAGGGGAGCGTTGACACTATCCGGCAAACTCACCAAAGCCTCCTAGGGCATAAGGGGACAACGAGCGCAGGCAGGGTGCAGAAAAGTTCCCGGGAACTTGCGTGCATGCTTCACATTTTCGCAGCTTGCACCGCGCGAGGGAAGCTACGGCTGTCAGCGTTGCGCCCCAGTGCTCATCGCTGCAGGATAGGTTCAGCTTCGTGGCCACAGGCCAGGCAGTGACTCAGCCACTCACCGAGAAACAGATTGAGCTGACTCTTTTCGTCAGGCTGATACATGGCCTGATTGGGATAGGGATAGCGTCCGAGCAGGTGCCGGGAGGCCCCGGCCGACACCACTTCCGCCATCCGCGCATCGTGATAGACGCGCACTTCCAGTTCGGGCACCGGCAACCAGGGCAGCCCCAGTTCCTGACGCACCCGCAAGACCGTCGTATAGGGACAGGCCTCGGTGACTTCCAAGGCGAGCACGCCCAGTGGGCGCTCGCCTTGCGACAACATGACGCGGCGCGACACCACGGCTTCGCGCATCTTGGGCAGAAGCCGCATCAGCCGCACGTAGTTGGCCTCGCACGTGGCCTGCAGGCCCGGCAGGTCAACTCGATAGCGATCTCGCAGTTTCAGCCCCATAACCCCCGTACCTCGGCGCGATTGAGCGCCAACCATTGCAGGGCGATGATAGCCGCTGCGTTATTGATTCGACCGTCGCGAACCCCGGCCAGTGCCTCGTCCAGCGACCAGACATGGACGCGAATGTCCTCGCCCTCCTCTTCCAGGCCATGGACGCCACCGGCATCCGCGGTGCTGCAGCGACCCAGGTAGAGATAGACCTGTTCGTCGCTGCCGCCAGGCGAGGGGAAGTAGGTGGAGATGGGCCAGAGCGATTGCAAGGTCAGCCCGGCTTCTTCCTCGGCTTCCCGATGAGCGACCGCCTCGACGGCCTCGCCCTGCTTGTCCACCAAGCCCGCCACCGGCTCAAGCAGCCATGGATGAGCGGTCTTTTCCATGACGCCGACGCGAAACTGCTCGATAAGCACCACCTCGTCGCGCGCGGCGTCGTAGGGCAGCACGCAGACCGCATCGGGACGCACGAAGACCTCGCGTTCCAGTTCCGGCCCCAGGGCACCGGAGAACTGGCGGTGGCGCAGCCGGAAGCGGGCCATGCGGTAGAAGCCCTGGAAGCAGATCTCGCGGCTCAGGATTTCAACGGCGGGCGCCTGGGATTCGTTGGCTTCGGTCATGGGCGCTCCAGCGCTGAATGAAGGTGATCAGCTCATCCTAGCGTGCCCCCCGCGCTCGTGCAGCCCCTGGCGCGCCAAGTCGCGAAAGGGACAACAAGCCGGGAAACCTCCGGCCGCCCCTGGCAAACTTATCGAGCCAGACGGGTTCGAAAGCCGTCATTCTCTGTTTCCATGACAAGGAATCCCATGCGTATCCGCCCACTCCTCCTGCTCGCCGGCCTGCTGCTCGGTGGTTGCCAAAGCGTCTTCGGCCCCAACCTCGACAAACCCCTCACGCCTCGCCATCAGGCCTGGGAGCACCGCCCGGCCGGTTGCCAGGGCGAAGACTGCCCGCTGATCAACATCGACTACGTGGAATTCGGCGACCCGGCGCTGGACGCCCTGGTGCAGCGGCACCTGCTGGGCCTGGCCCGCGCCGAGCCGGGTGCGCCCATCCCGGCTTCGCTGGAGAGCTACGAGCGGGACTTCCTCGCCAAGGCGCAGCCACGCTGGAGCAGCTATCTGCAGGCCAAGGTGCGTGAACAGCATGACGGCCTGGTGATCATCGAGTTCTCCAGCTACCTGGCCAATGGCGGTGCCCATGGTCTGGCCGGCCGTGACTTCGTCACCTGGGATCGCCATCTCGACCGGCAGATCACCCTGGGCGACATGCTGGTGCCGGGGCAGGAAGCCGAGTTCTGGCGGCTGGCGCAGCTGTCGCGCGAGGCCTGGATGGTCAGCAACAACGTCGGCGATGCCGACTTCCGCCAGCAGTGGCCCTTCCTCAAGACCAACAACGTGGCCCTGGACTTCGGCGCCCTGACGCTTAAGTACGACATCGGCAGCATCGCCCCCTACGCCATGGGCCATCCGGAGCTGAAGATCCCTTATCCCAAGCTCAATGGCATCCTCAAGGGCGAGTATTTCCCGGGGCGGGGCAAGGCGCGGCAGCCGTAGGACCTGGTCAACCGAAATCATCTGCTGCAAGCGGGTTTGATCGCGGCCATGGGCCGCTCCTACAGCGGACTCAATCTTCTGTAGGAGCGGCCGCATCACCGGATCCATGGCCGCGATACCCCCACCCCAACCCTCCCCCGCACGCGGGAGAGGGGGCAGTTAGGCGTAGGTTGGGTTGAGCGCAGCGAAGCCCAACAGGCCGGCCCCTAAACCCGCTTCAATCCGAGCAGCGCCTGCGCGGCGCCAGCCACCACGATGGCTGGCAGGGTCGCGCCCCAGGCGGGGAGCAGGGTCGGCAGCAGGTGGTAGACGGCCACGCCCAGGGCCCAGGCGATCAGGGATTCCAGGCGCAACGCCCGTACCCGCTGCGGAGCCTTGCGGCGGCGCAGCAGGAAGTGATCCACCAGCACCACGCCGAACAGCGGGGCGAACACCGAGCCGATCAGCAGCAGGAAGTGTTCGTACTGGGCCAGGGGCACCAGCAGCGCCAGCAGGGTGCAGAGGATGCCGATAGCCAGGGTCAGCTGCCAGATCTTCACCTGGGCCAGGAAACCCGTCGCCACCGCCGCCGAGTGATAGGCGGCAAAGGCGTTTTCCGATTCGTCCAGCAGGATCAGCAGCAGCGGCAGGCCCAGGCCGGCCACGGCCAGGGCGCGCAGCAGGGCGTCGGCTTCACCGCCGCTGGCGAAAGCCAGGGTGTAGGCGAAGCCCAGGCCCATCAGCCAGAGGTTGCCACAGAAATAGCCCAGCATGACGCCGCGCCCGGCGCTACGCCCGGTGCGGGCGAAGCGGGTGTAGTCGGCGATCACCGGTAGCCACGACAGCGGCATGGCCACCACCAGGTCGAAGCCCAGGGCCTGGGTCAGGGAGCCGTCGCCCGAACGCTGCCAGAGCGCGGCCAAGTCGGCGCGCAGGAAGAGGTCCAGGGTCAGCCAGGTGCAGGCCCCGAGCAGCAGCCAGATGCCCCAGCGGCTGAGGAAACGGCGCACGAAGGTTAGGGGACCGGCCACCGCCAGGGCCGTGGCCAGGGCGCCGAAGACCAGGGTCCAGAGCACCGGCGAGGCCCAGCTCTGCAGGCCCCAGCTGCCCAGCAGCACACTGGCAGCCTCGCGCATCACCACCAGTTCGAAGGCGCCCCAGCCGATCAGCTGGGTGATGTTGAGCACCGCCGGCAACAGCGCGCCGCGCTGGCCGAGGCTCTGGCCCAGGGCGCTCATGCCGGCCAGGCCGGTATCGCTGCCCACCAGGCCGGCGGCCGCCAGCAGCAGCACCCCGACCCCGGTGCCGAGCACCAGCACCAGCAGGCCATCGGCCAGGCCGAGGCCGGGTGCCAGCAACGCGCCGGCCTGGGCCACCATGAGACCGATGCCCAGGGAGAACCAGAGGGTGAAGAGATCGCGCCCGCCAAGGATGCGGCGGTCCGCCGGAACGGGGATGGTGGGGGTATAGAGGCCGGGGGCCTGGGCCATGATGGGTCTCGTGAGCAAGGGGTTGAGGACGCCCGACGTCGTGGGGTGACGCCGGGCATTGTTGGGCTTCGCTGCGCTCAGCGCCAACCTACGGTCGTCAGACCTGCTTGTAGATCACCCCGCCTTCGTCCTTGAAGCGCGCCGCCTGTTCCTGGAAGCCGGCCTCGATGGCCTTCTGCTCGTCGGTCAGGCCGTTTTCCTTGGCGTAGTCGCGGACTTCCTGGGTGATCTTCATGGAGCAGAACTTGGGCCCGCACATGGAGCAGAAGTGCGCCACCTTGGCCGAGTCCTTGGGCAGGGTCTCGTCGTGGAAGGCGCGCGCCGTGTCCGGGTCCAGGCCCAGGTTGAACTGGTCTTCCCAGCGGAATTCGAAGCGCGCCTTGGACAGGGCGTTGTCGCGGATCTGGGCGCCAGGGTGCCCCTTGGCCAGATCGGCGGCATGGGCGGCGATCTTGTAGGTGATGATGCCGGTCTTGACGTCGTCCTTGTTGGGCAGGCCGAGGTGCTCCTTGGGCGTCACGTAGCAGAGCATGGCGCAGCCGAACCAGCCGATCATGGCGGCGCCGATGCCGCTGGTGATGTGGTCGTAGCCGGGGGCGATATCGGTGGTCAGCGGACCGAGGGTGTAGAACGGCGCCTCGTCGCAGCACTCCAGCTGCTTGTCCATGTTTTCCTTGATCAGCTGCATGGGCACATGGCCCGGACCTTCGATCATGGTCTGGACGTCATGCTTCCAGGCGATCTTGGTCAGCTCGCCAAGGGTTTCCAGCTCGCCGAACTGAGCGGCGTCGTTGGCATCGGCGATGGAGCCCGGGCGCAGGCCGTCACCCAGGGAAAAGCTCATGTCGTAGGCCTGCATGATCTCGCAGATGTCTTCGAAGTGGGTATAGAGGAAGTTTTCCTTGTGATGCGCCAGGCACCACTTGGCCATGATGGAGCCGCCGCGGGAGACGATGCCGGTGACGCGCTTGGCGGTCAGGGGCACGTAGTGCAGACGCACCCCGGCATGGATGGTGAAGTAGTCCACGCCCTGCTCCGCCTGCTCGATGAGCGTGTCGCGGAACAGCTCCCAGGTCAGTTCTTCGGCGACACCATCGACCTTTTCCAGGGCCTGGTAGATGGGCACGGTGCCGATGGGGACCGGCGAATTGCGGATGATCCACTCGCGGGTCTCGTGGATGTGCTTGCCGGTGGACAGGTCCATCACGGTGTCGGCGCCCCAGCGGATGCCCCAGGTCAGCTTCTCGACCTCTTCCTCGATGGAAGAGCCCAGGGCGCTGTTGCCGATGTTGCCGTTGATCTTCACCAGGAAGTTGCGGCCGATGATCATCGGCTCCAGCTCCAGGTGGTTGATGTTGGCCGGGATGATGGCGCGGCCGCGGGCCACCTCGTCGCGGACGAACTCGGGGGTGATCTCCTGGGGAATGCTGGCGCCGAAACTCTGGCCGCGGTGCTGATTGCCGAGCAGGCCGGCGGCGCGGGCTTCCTGCAGCTTCATGTTCTCGCGGATGGCGATGTATTCCATCTCCGGGGTGACGATGCCCTGGCGGGCATAGTGCATCTGGGAAACGTTGCGCCCGGCCTTGGCCCGGCGCGGCTGGCGCGCCAGGTCGAATCTCAGGGCGGCCAGGCTCGGATCGGCGAGGCGCGCCTGGCCGAACTCGGAAGACAGCCCGGCCAGCAGCTCGGTGTCGCCGCGCTCTTCGATCCAGCGCGAACGCACGTCCGGCAGGCCCTTGCGCAGGTCGATACGGGCGGCCGGGTCGGTATAGGGACCGGAGGTGTCGTAGACGCACACCGGGGCGTTCTTTTCACCGCCGAACGCGGTGGGAGTATCGGCGAGGGAGATTTCCCGCACCGGCACGCGAATGTCGGGACGCGAACCGGTCAGATAGACCTTGCGCGAATTGGGCAACGGCTGGGTGGACTGACGGTCGACGCGGGTGAAGTCGGTGACGTTGTTCTGCTTGTTCATCGAGGCTCTCCTGGTGGGCGCGTTGCCGAGGGAAGAACCTGGACGAAGGGTGGGCACGCAGGAAGAGGCAAGCCCGGACGGATGGCGACCACGGATGGAGACGGCGGACGCCCTCTTGTTCCCTACGCAGGTTGACGCACCGCCATGCGGCGCGCCTAGCCTGATCAGGTTCAACGGGATCCGGGACTACCCGATCTCAGCGCCTCGTAGCGCACCCCGACAAGAACGTGGCCAGTGTAAACCCAGAGCGGCAGAAACTTCGACCGCTATTTCCTCTCCTATGGCGGATTCGGACGAAGCCACTACACTGGCGCGGTCCCTCAAGGAAGGCTCCAAGAATGCGAAGATTCCTGCTGCTCGCGGCGCTCTGCAGCACGGCCGGGCTGGCCCAGGCCCAGGTCGCCGGCAATGGCCTGCTCGACGTCTACCGCGAAGCGCTGGACAACAATGCCGACCTCGCCGCCGAACGCGCCGGGCTTGGCGCCCAGCGCGAGGCGGTGCCCCAGGCGCGCGCCGGCCTGCTGCCGCAGATCGGGCTCGGTGCCCAGTTCAACGACACCCATACCAGCCTGCAGCTCAAGGACAATCCGGCGCTGGGCGTCCAGGGTGGCCGCTACAGCAGCGATCGCAGCAGCCAGCTGATCCAGGCGACCCTCAGCCAGCCACTGTTCCGCGCCGATCGCTGGTTCCAGCTCAAGGCGGCCAAGGCCGCCACCGAGCAGGCCGAGCTGCAGTTTTCCGCCGCCCAGCAGCAGCTCATCCTGCAGACCGCCGAGGGCTATTTCAGCGCCCTGCGCGCCCAGGACGCCCTGGCCACTGCTCGCGCCGAGGAAAAGGCGCTGTACCGTCAGCTGGACCAGTCCCGCGAGCGTTACAAGGTCGGCCTGACCGACGACACCGACGTGCTCCAGGCCCAGGCCAGCTTCGACAACGCCCAGGCCAACCGCTCCCAGAGCGAGCAGCAGGTGGCCGACGCCTTCCAGGCCCTGACCCGGCTGACCGATCGCGACTATGGCAGCATCGCCGGTATCCGCCACGACCTGCCGATCCTGCCGCCACAACCCAACGATGCCCGCCAGTGGGTGGACACCGCCATGCGCCAGAATCTGCAATTGCTGGCTGCCGGCCAGGGTGTCAATGCGGCCCAGGAAACCCTGCGCCAGCGTCGCGCCGGGCACCTGCCGACGGTGGATGCGGTGGCGCGCTACAGCCACAGCGACAACGATGCGGTGAATCTGCCCAACGCCGAGCAGCTGTCCCTGTTCGGCAGCCCGGTCAACAGCCGCAGCATCGGTATCCAGGTCGAGGTGCCGCTGTACAGCGGCGGCGCCACCAGCTCCCAGGCGCGTCAGGCCTACCAGCAGCTGGACCGCAGTGAGCAGCAGCAGGAAAGCCTGCGCCGCCAGGTGGTGCAGAACACCCGCAACGCCCATCGGGCGATCAACACCGACATCGAGCAGGTGCGCGCCCGACGGCTGTCCATCGCCTCCAGCCAGCGCGCCCTGAGAGCCACTGAGATCGCCTACCAGGTGGGCAGCCGTACCATCGTCGACGTGCTCGACGCCCAGCGGCTGCTGTACAACGCCGTGCGCCAGTACAACGACGCCCGCTACAACTACATCCTGGACACTCTGAGACTCAAGCAGGCGGCCGGCACCCTGGCGCCCAACGACCTGCTGGCCCTGTCCGGCTATCTCGATCCCCACTACGACCCGGATCGCGACTTCCTGCCGCCGGACCTGGCCAAGACCCGCGCCGACGTCCTGCCGGCACGTTCCGCTCAGGGCTTGAGCAGTCCGTCGAGCCCGGAGAGCAGGCGCTCCAGCGCGCCCTGATTGGCGGCCAATACCGCCAGGCCCGCCTGACGACGCCGAGCGGCTTCCGCCGGTTCGGCCCAGAGCCGGGCCACGGCGGCAGCGATGGCCGAGGCTTCCGCTACTGTTTCCAAAGCGCCGGCGTCGCGCAACTGGGTGACGATGTCGAGGAAGTTGAATACGTGCGGTCCGCTGAGCACCGGCACGCCGAGAGCGGCCGGCTCGAGCGGGTTGTGCCCGCCGCGCTCGATCAGGCTGCCACCGACGAAGGCGACGTCGGCCAGGGCGTAGAGAAACAGCAGCTCGCCCATGGTGTCGCCCAGCAGGACCTGGGTCTGCGGTTGCACCGCCTCCCCCGTCGAGCGCTGGATCACGCTGAAGCCTTCACCCCGCACCTCGCCCAGCACCTCGGGAAAGCGTTCGGGATGACGCGGCACCAGGATCAGCAGGGCATCGGGACGGGTGGCCAGCAGTTGGCGCTGGGCCTGGAGCAGGATCTCGTCTTCACCGGCATGGGTGCTGGCGGCGATCCACACCGGGCGACGGCCCCAGCCCTGGCGCAGCGCAGCCGCGCGCGCCGGCAGCTCGAGGTCGATGCGCAGGTCGAACTTGATGGAGCCGGTCACCGTGACCCGCTCGGCACGGGCACCGAGGGCGCGGAAGCGCTCGGCTTCCACCGGCGTCTGCACCGCCAGCCAGGCCAGCTCCGCCAGCATCGGCGCGGTCACCCCGCCCAGCTTGCCGTAGCCCCGGGCGGAGCGCTCGGACAGCCGGCCATTGGCCAGGGCGATGGGAATGTCGCGGCGCGCCGCCTGGTGGATGAGGTTGGGCCAGAGTTCGGTTTCCATCACCACCCCCAGGCTGGGCCGCAGGCGATCGAGGAAGCGTCCGGCCAGCCCCGGCAGGTCGTAGGGCAGATAACAGTGGTGGACGTCGCTGCCGAACAGGGCGCGAATGCGCTCCGAGCCGGTGGGCGTCATGCAGGTCACGGTGATCGGCAGCTGCGGATGGCGCTGGCGCAGCGCACGGATCACCGGCGCGGCGGCAATGCTCTCCCCCACCGACACCGCATGCACCCAGATGCCGCCGGGCGGCACCTCTGGCAAGCCCAGCGCCAGGCGCTCGCCGATGCGTTGCCGATAGGCGGGAGCCTTGCGCCCGCGCCAGAGCAGGCGCAGCAGGATGAAGGGCAAGGCCAGGGTGAAGATCAGGCTATAGAGGGTACGGTTCATGGCGGCAGAGCTTAATGAAGCAAGGCCGCCAGTGCGAGCCTGTTCAATCTAGTGCGAATGCCGCGGCACCCCGCCTTCGCGGGCGATCACCTTGAGGTGCAGGGTGGCCGGTTCCAGGCAGCCGCCGGTGGAAAGCTGGCCCACCAGTTGCCGATAGAGCTCCTGCCAGGGGGTCTGGGCCGGTGGCAGGTTGGAGGTCCATTCGGCGCGGCGGCGCTCCAGTTCGGCATCATCCAGCAGCACATCGACGCTGCGGGCATTGAGGTCCACGCGCAACCGGTCGTTGGTCTTGAGCAGCGCCAGGCCACCGCCCACCGCCGCTTCCGGCGACATGTTGAGGATCGACGGACTGGCCGAGGTACCGCTCTGACGACCGTCGCCCAGGCACGGCAGGGAGTCGATGCCCTTCTTAATTAGCGCCGCCGGTGGGGCCATGTTGACCACCTCGGCGCTGCCCGGATAACCCACCGGCCCGGCGCCGCGAATCACCAGGATGCAGCGCTCGTCGATGTCCAGGGCCGGGTCGTCGATGCGCGCGTGATAGTCCTCCGGACCCTCGAAGACGATGGCTCGCGCCTCGAAGCTGTTTTCCTTGCCCGGTTCCGCCAGGTAGGTCTGGCGAAAGGCCTCGCCCACCACCGACATCTTCATGATGGCACTGTCGAAGAAATTGCCGCTGAGCACGATGAACCCGGCGCGGTGCTTGAGCGGCGCTTCATAGGGCTGGATCACCGCGGGATCTGTGCTGGCCGCACCTTCGGCGATGGCACCGATGGTGCGCCCGGATACCGTCAGGCAATCGCCATGCAGGCGCCCCGCCTTGAGCAGTTCGTGGAGCACCGCCGGTACCCCGCCGGCGCGGTGGAAGCCCTCGCCCAGGTACTTGCCGGCCGGCATGCAGTTGGCCAGCAGCGGGATGTCCTCGCCCAGGCGCTGCCAGTCGTCCAGCGACAGCTCGATGCCCATGTGGCGGGCAATGGCGATCAGGTGCGGCGGGCAGTTGCTGGAAGCGCCCAGGGCCGAGGCCACCACGATGGCGTTCTCGAAGGCCTCGCGGGTCATGATCCGCGAGGGGCGGACGTCGTCCAGCACCAGCTGGCAGATGCGCTTGCCGGTGGCATAGGCCATCTGGCCGCGCTCGCGATAGGGCGCGGGGATGCTGGCGCAACCGGGCAGCGACATGCCCAGGGTCTCGGCCAGGGCATTCATCGACAGGGCCGTGCCCATGGTGTTGCAGTGGCCCACCGAGGGCGAGGCGGCGGTGGTCAGGGCCATGAAGCCCTCGTAGTCGATCTCGCCGGTCGCCAGCAGGTTGCGCGCGTGCCAGAGCACCGTGCCGGAGCCGATCAGCTCGCCCTTGAAATGCCCGTCCAGCATGGGCCCGCCGGACAGCACGATGGCCGGCAGGTCGGTGGTGGCCGCGGCCATCAGGCAGGCCGGGGTGGTCTTGTCGCAACCGGTGGTGAGCACCACGCCGTCCAGGGGAAAGCCGTGCAGGATCTCCACCAGGCCGAGGTAGGCCAGGTTGCGATCCAGGGCAGCGGTGGGGCGGCGACTCTGCTCGGCGATGGGGTGCACCGGGAACTCCATGGGGATGCCGCCCGCGTCGCGGATACCGGCCTTGACCCGCTGGGCCAGTTCCAGGTGATGACGGTTGCAAGGGGTGAGGTCGCTGCCGGTCTGGGCGATGCCGATGATGGGGCGACCGGACTGGAGTTCGTCGCGGGTCAGGCCGTAGTTCATGTAGCGCTCGACATAGAGCGCGGTCATGTCGGCGTGGGCAGGATCATCGAACCATTGCTGGCTGCGCAGCGGGCGTTTGGCGGAAGTCATGATGGTCTCTGGTTGTTATCAGGAAAGAGCGGTTAGCGGCCCAGCAGGCCGCGGGCGGCCAGGTTGTGCATCAGGGCACCGAGGCCGAAGCGCCAGGCCGGGGCCTGGTTGCTGGTGGTCACCCTATTGTGCAGGGTTCCCAGCAGCGGGCTGGCGATGCTCACCACGTCACCCACCTTGTGGGTGAAGCCGCCGCCCGGGGCGTCACGGTCCTGGGTCGGGGCGAACAGGGTGCCGAGAAACAGCAGGAAGCCGTCGGGATACTGGTGGTTGGCATTGAGGGTCTGGGCGGCGAGATCGGTGGGATCACGGCTGATCTGCGCCATGGAGCTGCTGCCATTGAGGTGAAAGCCGTCTTCGCCCTGGACTTCCAGGGTCACCACGCACTGGCGGACCTGGTCGAGATCGAAGGTCTCGTCGAACAGGCGGATGAAGGGCCCCAGGGCGCAGGAGGCGTTGTTGTCCTTGGCCTTGCTCAGCAGCAGGGCGCTGCGGCCCTCGATGTCGCGCAGGTTGACGTCATTGCCCAGGGTGGCGCCATGCAGGCGGCCGCGGCTGTCCGCCACCAGCACCACCTCGGGTTCGGGATTGTTCCACTGGGACACGGGGTGGATGCCGATGAGGCTGCCACTGCCGACCGCGGCCAGCACCGGCGCCTTGGTGAAGATCTCGGCGTCCGGGCCAATGCCCACCTCCAGGTACTGCGACCACATGCCCTTCTCGATCAGCAGCGCCTTGAGCGCCTGGGCGCGCGGACTGCCCGGCTCCAGGCCCTGCAGGTCCGCGCCGATCACCGCCTGCACCTGCTCGCGGATGGCAACGGCGCGCCCGGCATCGCCGCCGGCCTGCTCTTCGATTACCCGTTCCAGCATGCTGGCGGCAAAGGTCACCCCGGCGGCCTTGATCACCTGCAGGTCGGCCGGCGGCAGCAGGTGCAGGCGGCCCGGATCGGCCTGTTCGCCGCTGTTGGCCAGCAGTTCCTCCAGGCTGCCGAGGTAGCGCCCGGGGGTATCGCGCAGGGTCTGCAGCGGCGCCTCTTCCTCGAACAGGGCGCTCAGCGTGGCGAAGCGTGCCGAGACATCGAAGACACCGTCTTCGCGCAGCACCACGGGCGAGGGACCGGCCAGCGGACCGGGCACCCAAGCACGACCGACCAGGGTGCCGGCCAGGCCATCGGTGGGAAGGGTGTTGCCAGGCGAGAGACGAAGGGACATGGGCAGGACTCCAGGGCTGATGGGTCCACGCTAGGCAGCCGGACTGATAAACTCAAATGGGCTTATTTCATCATTCGATAACCTGTACTTATCGCCCGGGAGGTATGCGTGTCCGAGCCGTCGTTCAGCCAGATCAGCCACTGGCTCAAGTTTCGTCACCTGCTGCTGATCGACACCCTGGGGCGCACCCGCAACATGCACCTGGCGGCGCAGCAGATGAACCTCAGCCAGCCGGCCATCAGCAAGATGCTCAAGGAGCTCGAGCACCTGCTGGGCTTCGCCCTGTTCGAGCGCCAGCCGCGCAGCATGCCGCCCACGGCGCTGGGCGAGCACGTGCTGCGCTATGCCCGGGTGGCGCTCAACGATGCCCGCAACTTCGCCGAGCAGATCGACAGCCTGAGACGCGGCGGCCACGGCCAGCTCAAGGTCGGCGGCATCTTCGCCGCCACGGCGGTGGCGCTGCCGCAGGCCATCGTCGCGATCAAGCAGCGCTGGCCGCTGCTGGCGATCGAGGTGGTGGAGCAGACCAGCGATCACCTGATGGAGATGCTCGACGACAAGCTGCTGCATCTGGCGGTGGCGCGCTTCACCGACGAAGCCCAGGCCCAGCGCTTCGACTTCCAGCCCCTGGCGCCGGAGCCCTTCCGCTTCGTGGTCAACGCCGATCACCCGCTGGTGGGCAGCGGGCCCGTGGGCCTCGACCAGGTGCTGGCCTGGCCCTGGATCCTCTATCCCAAGGGCACGCCCATCCGCGGGCGCATGGAGCGGGCCTTCGCCGCCGCCGGCCTGCCGGTGCCGAGCAACACCATCGACACCATCTCCATGCAGACCTTTCTCCAGGTGCTGCGTGCCGGCCCCATGATCGGCATGCTGCCGGAGGCCATGGTCGAACCCTATCTCGCCAGCGGCGCGCTCAGTGCGCTGGAGCTGCCGCTGCACCTGCCGGCGCAGGACTACGGCATCCTCACCCGCAAGGGCGAACCCCTCGGCGAGGCAGCGCGGGAATTCGCCGCCATCCTGCTGAGCCATGCCGGTCGCGAGGAGCCCGCAGCCTAGACAGCTCGATAACGCGCCGTTATCGAATGATCTGCAAATGCCATTGGGAAAGAATCGCTCCCGCTCCTAGAGTGGCCAGGCGATTCAGACGGCCACCCCGCATCCCCGGCCGCCTTCGACCTCTTCAATAACAACAACGGGCCCCAAGGCCCCGAAGGTCATTCCCATGTTCGAGACCACCGCTCCCCAGGGCGCCGCTGGCGACGCCTTCGAAGAACGCACCTATCGCAAGGTGGTGCTACGAATCCTGCCGATCCTGCTGCTGTGCTACATCGCCGCCTACCTCGACCGGGTCAACGTCGGCTTCGCCAAGCTGGACATGCTCGACGACCTGGGCTTCAGCAACACCGTCTATGCCCTTGGCGCCAGCATGTTCTTCTGGGGCTACTTTCTTTTCGAGGTCCCCAGCAACCTGCTGCTGCATCGCTACGGCGCGCGCTTCTGGATCGCCCGCATCATGCTGACCTGGGCGATCATCTCCATGGCGGTGGCCTTCACCCAGCCGCTGGCGCAATTCTTCGGTCTGCAGTCGAGCACCCTCTTCTATGTGCTGCGCTTCCTGCTGGGCGTCTGCGAGGCGGGCTTCTTTCCCGGGGTGATCCTCTATCTCAACTACTGGTTTCCGACCCGCCGGCAGAGTCGGGTGATGTCGGGTTTTCTCATCGCCCTGCCCTTCAGTCTGAGCTTTGGCGGCGTGCTTTCCGGCTGGCTGATGAGCAGCCTGCACAACTGGCACGGCCTGGCCGGCTGGCAGTGGATGCTGCTGGTGGAAGGGGTGCCTTCGATCATCATGGCGGTGGTGGTGTTCTGCTGCCTGAGCGACAACATTGACCAGGCGCCCTGGCTGGACGCCCGGGAAAAGGCCCTGCTCAAGCGCAACCTGGAGCAGCAGAACGCCGGCAAGGCGTCGCGCCTCAGCGAGGTGTTCTTCAATCCGCGGGTCTGGCTGCTGGTGTTCATCCTGCTGACCTTCAACACCGGCTTCTATGGCCTGGCCTTCTGGATGCCCTCGATCATCAAGAACGCCGGGGTCAGTGGCAGCCTGCAGATCGGTCTGCTCACCGCCATCCCCTACAGCGTCGCCCTGGTGGTCATGCTGCTCAACGCCCGCCACTCGGCACGCACCGGCGAGCAGCGCATGCACGCGGCGGTGCCGGCCTTCGTCGGCGCCCTGGGCCTGGTGCTGAGCGCCTGGTTCATCCACAACATCGTGCTGTCGATCTTCTTCCTCACCGTGGCCGCCTCGGGCCTGCTGGCGCTGATGCCGATCTTCTGGTCGCTGCCCGGCACCCTGCTTTCCGGCGTCGCCGCGGCGGCGGGTATCGGCATGATCAACGCCATCGGCAACCTCTCCGGCTTCACCGGCTCGATGATCACCGCGACCATGGAAACCCTCACCGGCGACATCAACAACGGCACCTATGTGCTCGGCGCCTGCCTGTTCGTCAGCGGCCTGCTGATCCTGGCGATCCCGGCCTCGATGCTGCAGCGCACGCCGACCGCCGTGCCGCTGGACCTCAAGCCCGCCTAGCCCGCCTCGGGCACGGCCGAGCGCCCGGCACCCGCGGCGCTCGGCCGGCCGATCCACAGCGCCATCAGCGCCGCCAGCAGACCGGTCAGGCCGGCCAGCACCAGGGCCTCCTGGTAGGAGCCGAAGTGCTCGCGCAGGGCACCGGCGAGAAAGGCCGCGCAGGCGGCGCCCAGCATGTGCCCGCAGAACACCCAGCCGAACACCACCGGCGCGCTCCTTTCACCAAAGCTCTGGTTGGTCAGCTTGACCGTGGGCGGCACGGTGGCGATCCAGTCCAGTCCGTAGAAGATGCCGAACAGCAGCAGTTGCTCGGGGGCGAAGCCGGAGAACGGCAGGTAGATCAGCGAGAGGCCGCGCAGGCTGTAGTAGACAAACAGCAGCCGGCGCGGATCGTATCTGTCGGTCAGCCAGCCGGAGGCGGTGGTACCCACCAGGTCGAAGATGCCCATCAGCGCGAGGATGCCGGCGGCCTGCACTTGGGACAGCCCGTGGTCGTGGCCCATGGCGATGAAGTGGGTGCCGATCAGGCCATTGGTGGTGAAGCCGCAGACGAAGAAAGTCAGGAACAGCAGCCAGAAATCGCGCCGCCGACTGGCCATGGCCAGGGTGCCGAGGGTCACGCGAAACAGATTGCCCGGTGCGGAGGCCACTGGCGCCTGGTAGTCCGTTGGGGCGCCATGGGGCCGCAGGCCGACGTCCGCCGGCCGTTCGGGCAGCAGCCAGGCCACCAGCGGGATCAGGGCGGCGCTGGCCACGGCCACGGTCAGCACCACGGTCTGCCAGCCTTCCTGACTGGCGAGATGGGCCAGCAACGGCAGGAACACCAGGTTGCCGGTGGCGGTGCTGGCCGCCAGCAGGCCCATCATCAGGCCCCGGCGGGCGACGAACCAGCGATTGACGATGGCGGCCCCCAGCACCATGGCCACGCAACCGGTACCCAGGCCGCTGAGCACGCCCCAGGTGGCCACCAGGTGCCAGGGTTCGCGCATCAGGGTGCTCAGGGCGGTGGCCAGGCTGATCAGGGTCAGGCCGCCGAGCAGGGTCCGGCGGATGCCCAGGGTCTGCATCAGGGCGGCGGCGAAGGGCCCGACCAGGCCATAGAGAAAGATGCCGATGGCGGCGGAAAGCGAGACCGTCTCGCGACTCCAGCCAAAGGCCTCCTGCAAAGGCAGTAGCAGCACGCCTGGGGTGGACCTCACCCCGGCCGAGACCAGCAGGGCGAGAAAGATCAGCGCCAGGACGACGAAGACATAGCGCTGGCCGAGGGCGGGAGGTGGGGTCATGGCGATCGTCACGGGCGGGGAAGGGATGAGTCGAGTATTGCAGTCCTGGCGGCCTGGCGCTGGTCAAGCTGCCCCACGGATCTGGCCAGAATGGGACTTTCGTTGGCATGGGTCGTGGGCGAGTGCTGAAGGTCCGTCTTGTTGGGCTTCGCTGCGCTCGACTAAACCTACGCAGAGCACCGTAGGTTGGCGCTGAGCGCAGCGAAGCCCAACACATTCATTCAACCAATCGCTCGCAGCTCCTCTGCCAGTCGCTGCGCCAGCCAGCGCGCGGCCGGCCCCGGCGCGGCGTTGCGGCGCCAGGCCAGCTCCACCACCAGGGCCGGCGGCACCCAGTCGCAATCCAGCTCGGCTAGCAGGCCCTGGTAGGAGGGATAGCGCGCCACGTGCCGCGGCAGCCACCCCCAGCCCAGGCCGCGCATCAGCAATTCGGCGAGCAGATAGAAGCTGTCGGCGCGCCAGACCTGGGGGGCGATCTGCTCGCCGCCGGGATAAGGATGCTCCAGCGGCGCGATCAGCAGCTGGCGATGGCGGGCCAGTTCGCGTCGCCCTACCCCACGCTGGCGGGCTAGGGGATGCTGAGCGCCGCAGGCGGTGACCTGGGCCACATCACCCAGCGCCTGGCGCTCCAGGGCCTCGGGCATGTGCTCATGGCGAAACAGCAGGCCGAGGTCGGCCTGATCGGTCAGCAGCTTGCGCGCCACATCGCCCTGGGCGCCGCTGGTGAGTTGGACCTCCAGGTGTGGGAAGGCCGCCGCCAGGGCGTCCAGGGCATCGAGCACCGGCTGGTAGGGCATGGCTTCGTCCAGCGCCAGGCGCAACAGCGGTTCCTGACCGGCACAGAGCGCCTGGGCGCGGCTGTCCAGCCGCTGGCACTGACGCAGCACCTCACGCGCCTCCTCCAGCAGCGCCAGACCAGCCGCGGTGATGACTGGCGTGCGGCCGTTGCTGCGCGTGAACAGCACGACGCCCAGGTCAGCCTCCAGCAGGGCGATGGCGGCGCTCACCGCCGATTGCGCCCGCCCCAGACGCCGCGCCATGGCCGAGAAACTCGCCCCCTCGGCGATGCCGACGAAGATCTCCAGTTGCTCCAGATTCCACTGCACGACCCATCTCCTCAACAGATAGGTATCAACTTTCACCTATCGTCCGAAAAGGCACAATGGGGCCCTTCGACAGGAGGAATCATCATGAGCGGATACATCTACCTGGCCATTGCCATCGCCGCCGAAGTCGTCGCCACCACCTCCATGAAGGCCATCAGTGGCTTCAGCAAGCCACTGCCACTGATTCTGGTCATCACAGGCTACGGCCTGGCCTTCTGGATGCTGACCCTGGTGGTGCGCAGCATCCCCGTGGGCGTCGCCTACGCCATCTGGGCCGGGCTGGGCATCGTGCTGGTCAGCATCGCCGCGGCGGTGCTCTACGATCAGAAGCTGGACCTGCCGGCCATGCTGGGCATGGGGCTGATCGTCGCCGGGGTGGTGGTGATCCAGCTGTTTTCCGGCAGTACCGGGCATTGAGACCAGCGGCGGCGAGGAGCGTGTAAAATCACTCCTTTGCCGATCATCCGAGCAGGCCGTTCATGTCCCAACCCTGGTCCACCGATATCCTCATCGTCGGCGGCGGCGTCGCCGGCCTCTGGCTCAACGCCCGTCTCAGACGCGCCGGCTACGCCACCGTGCTGGTGGAGACCGGCGCCCTGGGCGGCGGCCAGAGCGGCAAGTCCCAGGGCATCATCCATGGCGGCACCAAATATGCCCTGACCGGGATGCTAACCGGGGCCTCTGAGGCCATCGCCGACATGCCGCGGCGCTGGCGCGAAAGCCTGGCCGGCAGCGGCGAGCTGGATCTTTCCGGTGTACGCCTGCTCTCCGAGGCCCACTACCTCTGGTCGCCGGGCAGCCTGGCCGGCAACCTCACCAGCTTCTTCGCCAGCAAGGCGGTGCGCGGCCGGGTGGATGCGGTCAAGGGCGACGAACTGCCACCGGCCCTGCGCGACCGCGCCTTCAAGGGCAAGGTCTATCGCCTGGCCGAGCTGGTGCTGGACGTACCCAGCCTGGTCGCACGCCTGGCAGAACTGGCCGGCGACAGCCTGCTGGCCGGGCATGACCTCCAGCCCCTGCGCGAAGACGGCGAGCTGACCGGTCTGGTGGTGGACGGCCAGGCCATCCGCGCCCGCCGCCTCGTGCTCACCGCCGGCGCCGGCATGGCCGATCTGCTCCAGGCGCTCCGTCTGGAACAACCGGCCATGCAGCGCCGCCCGCTGCACATGGTGGTGGTCAAGGGCCCCATGCTCAAACCCCTCTATGCGCACTGTCTGGGTGGCGGCCCCAAGCCGCGGGTGACCATCACCAGCCACCCCACCGCCGACGGCCAGTGGCTGTGGTACCTGGGCGGCGACCTGGCCGAGGCCGAGGGCGTGGCCCGTGAGCCAGCGGCGCAGATCGCCACGGCACGCGAGGAACTGCAGCGCCTGCTGCCCTGGATCGACTTCGACGGCGCCCGCTGGGCAACCTTGCGCGTGGATCGCGCCGAGCCGGCGCAATCCGGACTGGTGCGTCCGGACAACGCCTTTCTCGCCGAGGAAGGGCGCCTGCTGGTGGGCTGGCCGACCAAGCTGGCGCTGTCGCCGGACCTGGCCGACCGGGTCCTGGCCAATCTCGACCGCGACGGCATCGCGCCAGGACAGCACCCCGCCCTGCCCGCCCATCCGCAACCGCCGGTGGCCGCGCCCTTCTGGGAGGAGCTGCTG
>NZ_JAPDIQ010000015.1:0-79845 GCF_029872515.1 Pseudomonas flavocrustae
GCGAAGAATCCGTGGACCCCTCGCCCGGCTCAGACCTAAGTGCTTGATTTTCAAGCCGCTTCAGCGTCTGCGCCGGAAGTGGGGCGCATTATAGGGGAGTTTCAGGACAGGTCAACAGGTTATTTCAGATTTATTGCTGACGGACACTGATGCGGGCAAAGGCCTTCTTGCCGGCCTGACATATATAGGTACGGCCGATCTCAAACAGGAAGCCGCGATCGACCACCTCGCCATCCACCTTGACGCTCCCTGCCGCCAGCAGATCGCGAGCTGCCGCAGCGTTCTTCACCAGCCCGGCCTTGTTGAGGACGGCAGCGACCGGCAGCGCCGCATCGGTTTCCAGCTCGACTTCCGGCAGGTCTTCCGGCAGCTCGCCATCCTTCATGCGGTTACCCGCGGAGCGGTGGGCGGTCTGGGCGGCCTCTTCCCCGTGGAAGCGGGCGACGATCTCTTCGGCGAGCTTGATCTTGATGTCGCGGGGATTGGCGCCCTGCTCCACATCGCTACGGAACTGGGCGATCTCTTCCAGGCTGCGGAAACTGAGCAGCTCGAAGTAGCGCCACATGAGGGTGTCGGGAATGGACACCAGCTTGTTGTACATGACCCCCGGCGCTTCCTGGATACCGACGTAGTTGCCCAGGGACTTGGACATCTTCTTCACGCCATCCAGACCTTCGAGCAGCGGCATGGTGAGGATGCACTGGGCTTCCTGGCCGTAGGCGCGCTGCAGTTCGCGGCCCATGAGCAGGTTGAATTTCTGGTCGGTACCACCCAGCTCGACATCGGCGCGCAGGGCAACGGAGTCATAGCCCTGAACCAGCGGATAGAGGAACTCATGGATGGCGATGGGCTGGTTGCCCGCGTAACGCTTGCTGAAGTCGTCGCGCTCGAGCATGCGCGCCACGGTGTACTGGGAAGACAGACGAATGAAGTCGGCCGGCGACAGCTGATCCATCCAGGTGGCATTGAAGGCCACTTCGGTACGCGCCGGATCAAGGATCTTGAATACCTGGGCCTTGTAGGTCTCGGCATTCTCCAGCACCTGCTCGCGGGTCAGTGGTGGGCGGGTGGCGCTCTTGCCACTGGGGTCGCCGATCATGCCGGTGAAGTCGCCGATCAGGAAGATGACCTGATGGCCCAGCTCCTGGAACTGGCGCAGCTTGTTGATCAGCACGGTGTGGCCGAGGTGCAGATCCGGAGCGGTCGGATCGAAGCCTGCCTTGATGCGCAACGGGGTGCCGCGCTCCAGTTTTGTTACAAGCTCTGACTCGACGAGCAGCTCATCTGCTCCACGCTTGATGACCGCCAGCTGCTCCTGGACCGTTTTCATGGGGGCTTCGCCTCTGAATTTCGAAAGCGTGAACCTTATCAAGATGCCCCTAGTAGCCGCCAGCCGGCACGTCGGATCACCACCCCAAAGGGTTGTGACAGCCAGATTTTGATTATATTTTAGGCAGTTATTCACTTCTTTTAACGTCAGATCATCACTTTAGCTAAATGACGAAGCCAATCCCCAAAAGTCCGTTCTACCCCAAAAGCCACCTCGTGGCCGCCAGCGGGGTGGCCGCACTCTTGAGTCTGGCCTTGCTCGTGTTTCCCTCTCAGCAGGTCGAGGCGAAACGCACTTCCATCAATCTGGATGTTGAACAGGACGCCCGGAGCGTCGTGCAGGGTCAGGATGACCTGAAGGAGCAAGTGCTCGCAGATACTCAAGCCGCGGACACCCAGTCCCCCTCCCCCTTTGCCCAGGTAGCCCCGGAGCAGACGGAAGCCCAGACCGCCGAGGAAGCGCCTGCCGAAGAAGAAGTTGCCGCCACGGAACGCGTCGAGCCGCAGTGGAAGACCGAAACCGTGCGCAAGGGCGATACCCTCTCGACGCTGTTCGAGCGGGCCGGCCTTGCCGCTGCCGTGGTGCACGAGGTGCTGGCCAGCAGCAAGGAAGCCAAGAAGCTGACTCGCCTGCGGGTGGGCCAGAAGATCGAATTCCAGCGTGATACTTCGGGTGACCTGCTGGCGGTGCGCACCAAGCTCACCGCGTTGCAGACCCTGTCGCTGGTCAAGTCCGACCAGGGCTACGAGGTCGAGCACAAGACCGTCACCCCGGACATCCGCAAGGCCTATGCCCAGGGCCGGATCAGCAGTTCGCTGTTCGCCTCGGCGCAAAAGGCCGGGCTGTCCCATGACATGACCATGGCGCTGGCCACCATCTTCGGCTACGACATCGACTTCGCGCTGGACATCCAGGAGGGCGACGAATTCGAGGTGGTCTACGAGGACAAGGTGGTCAATGGCAAGCACGTCGGCTACGGCAATATCCTGGCCGCTCGCTTCGTCAACAAGGGCAAGGCCTACACGGCCGTGCGCTACACCGCCAAGAACGGCACCACCAACTACTACACGGCGGAAGGCGGCAGCATGCGCAAGGCCTTCATCCGTACCCCGGTGGAGTTCTCGCGGATCAGCTCGCGCTTCACCATGGGCCGCTTCCACCCGGTGCTGAACAAGATGCGCGCGCACAAGGGCGTCGACTATGCCGCTCCCACGGGTACGCCGATCCATGCTACCGGCGATGGCAAGATCGCCAAGTCCGGTCGCGAGAATGGCTACGGCAACGTGGTGATGATCCAGCACGGCAAGACCTACACCACCGTCTATGGCCACATGAGCCGGATCGCCAAGGGCATGCAGGCCGGTGCCTCGGTGAAGCAGGGCCAGGTGATCGGCTACGTGGGCATGACCGGCCTGGCGACTGGTCCGCACCTGCACTATGAGTTCCGCATCAACGGCAACCACGTCGATCCGCTCGGGGTGAAGCTGCCCATGGCCGATCCCATCGCCAAGAACGAGATCTCGCGTTTCCTGGCGCAGAGCCAGCCGCTCATGGCCCGCATGGACCAGGAGCGCGCTTCTCTGCTCGCGATGAACAAGCGCTGAGATGGAGCGCTACCTGGGGGTGATGTCCGGCACCAGTCTGGATGGACTGGATATTGCCCTGATCGAACAGGACGAGCGGACCCGTTTCGTCGCCGCCCTGGGCGTGCCCATGCCGGACGCGCTACGCCAGGAGCTGCTGGCGCTGTGCGCGCCTGGCGACAACGAGATAGAGCGCATCGCCCGGGCCGAACAGGCCTGGGTCAGGCTGGCCGCCCGGGGTATCGCGGAGCTGCTGGCCCAGCAGGGACTGACCTCCGCGGATATCCGCGCCGTGGGTAGCCACGGCCAGACCATCCGCCATCTGCCGGCACAGGGCTACACCCTGCAGATCGGCGATGCCGCCCTGCTGGCCGAGTTGAGCGGTATCGACGTGGTCGCCGACTTCCGCCGTCGCGACCTGGCCGCCGGGGGTCAGGGGGCACCCCTGGTCCCGGCCTTCCATGCCGATCTCTTCGGCCTGGATCGCCCGCGTGCGGTACTCAATATCGGTGGCTTCAGCAACGTGACCCTGCTGGCGCCGGGTCTGCCCGTACGGGGCTTCGATTGCGGACCGGGCAATGTGCTGCTGGATGCCTGGATCCACCACAGTCAGGGGCGATTCTTCGATGCCGATGGCGCCTGGGCGGCGCAGGGACAGGTCGTGCCGGCGCTGCTGCAACGGCTGCTGAGCGATCCCTTCTTCATGAAGAGCGGACCAAAGAGCACCGGGCGCGAGCACTTCAATCTGCCCTGGCTACAGGGACAGCTCGCCCAGCATGACGCGCTGGATCCGGCGGATGTCCAGGCCACCCTGGCCGAGCTGAGCGCTCGCAGCATCGCCGAGAGCATCCTGGCCGCCCAGGCGGTGGACGAGGTGCTGGTCTGCGGCGGCGGGGCGCACAACCGGGATTTGATGGCGCGTCTGGCCAGGCAGCTGGCGCCAGCCGTGGTGCAGAGCACCGCGGCCTATGACGTCTCGCCGGACTGGCTGGAAGCCATGGCCTTTGCCTGGCTGGCCCAGCGCTTCTGCGAGCGCCTGCCCGGCAACTGCCCGGAAGTCACCGGCGCCCGTGGCCTTCGCGTGCTGGGCGCACTCTACCCGCAATAGCCAGCGCGCTGGGCCGAAGGGACTGCCGGGTCAGATGGAGAAGGACTGACCGCAGCCACAGGTGGTGGCGGCGTTGGGATTCTTGATGACGAAACGCGAGCCTTCCAGGCCTTCCTGGTAGTCCACCTCGGCGCCGGCCAGGTACTGGAAGCTCATGGGATCCACCACCAGGTGCACACCATCGCGCTCGATGACGGTGTCGTCGTCGGCGGAATCTTCGTCGAAGGTGAAGCCGTACTGGAAGCCCGAGCAGCCGCCACCCGTGACGAAGACGCGCAGCTTCAGGCGGGGATTGCCCTCTTCCTCGATCAGGTTCTTCACCTTGCTGGCCGCGCCCAGGGTGAACTGCAGGGGGGTCGGGGTGAAGGTTTCAATGGTCATTGCCGTAGTCTCCCGGCTTGCGCCGAACACAATTCAGTCAGGAAATTATCCGCTTGCCCGAGCAAAACGGTCAACTATTGCGCGACCATGGGCTGCCAGCCGAGACGACCGGAGTGAATGACTTGCTGGCAGCGCCACTCTAATATCGCGCCGCCCGATAAGGAGAACGCCCCGATGCTCTATCTTTGGTTGAAAGCCTTCCACCTGATTGCCCTGGTCTGCTGGTTCGCCGGCCTGTTCTATCTGCCGCGTCTGTTCGTCTATCACGCCCAGAGCAGCGACGCCGTGAGCCACGAGCGCTTCTGCCTGATGGAGCGCAAGCTGTATCGCGGCATCATGCTGCCGGCGATGATCCTTACGCTGCTGTTCGGCATCGGCCTGCTGGTGATCAATCCGAGCTGGCTGACCCAGGGCTGGATGCACACCAAGCTGGCGCTGGTGGTGGTGCTGATCGGCTATCACCATGTCTGCGGCGCCATGCGCAAGAGATTCGAGCGTGGCGAGAACAAGCGCAGTCATGTGTTCTACCGCTGGTTCAACGAGGTGCCGGTACTGGTGCTCATCGCCATCGTGATTCTGGTGGTGGTCAAACCCTACTAGGCTCTGTAAGAAAAGTGCCTACGCTCGGCAATGCTGCGTTAGAAATCAGCGCGGAATGCTCATTTACCACTCGTAAACTCGTTCGCGAGCCCGGTCCGCTTCCTCGCCGATTTTTGCCTTGCCTGACCTTCGCTCGGCGACTTTTCGTACAGACCCTCAGTGCGGCAGATCCGCCGGCGACCGGCGTTTTCCTGGAGAAAGCAGTATGCAGCGTTATGCCCTGGTAACCGGTGCCTCGTGCGGGATCGGCCTGGCCCTGGCCGAGGCCCTGGCAAGACGGGGTCAGCCGCTGATCCTGCTGGCGCGGCGCAAGGACAAGCTGGAAAGCATCGCCGCCGAACTGGCCCAGCGCTTCGACGTGGAGGTGCTGTACCGGGTCTGCGACCTGGCGGAGCCGCTGCACCTGACCGGTCTGCTGCACGAGCTGGAGCAGAGCGAGAGAGCCATCGGCCTGCTGGTCAATTGCGCCGGGATCGGCAGCGGCGGGGATTTTCTCGCCGCCGACTGGCCGCGGGTGCAGGAGCAGCTGGAACTGAACATCCTGGCGCTCACCCGCCTGTGCCATGCCCTGGGCCAGCACATGGCGATCCAGGGTGGCGGTCAGATTCTCAATGTCGCCTCGACCGCGGCCTTCCAGCCCATTCCCTACATGAGCAGCTATGCGGCGACCAAGGCCTATGTGCTGCACTTTTCCGAGGGCCTGCGCGAGGAGCTCAAGAAGCGCGGCGTCTCAGTGTCGGTGCTCTGCCCCGGGCCGACCCGTACCGCCTTCTTCAAGAATGCCGGCCTGCACACCGGGCGCATGGAGCAAGGCAAGCTGCTGATGTCCGCCGAGGAGGTGGCCCTGGCCGCGGTGCGCGGGCTGGAAAGGCGCCAGGCGGTGATCGTCCCGGGCTGGCGCAATCGCCTGGGCAGCCTGTTGCCGCGCTTCTTCCCCCGCGCCCTGGTGCGTTCGGCCGCGGTGCGGGTCGGCAAACTCTTTCAACCCGCGTAAGGGTGATCCCGCCAGTCGAACCTGCCGGTGGGCGGTAGCCGCTGGTACACTCAAGGTCTATTCAGCCAGCAGGAGATCGACGTGGATTGTCTGTTCTGCAAGATCGTCGCCGGGGACATTCCGGCCAAGGTGCTCTACGAGGATGATCAGGTCATGGCCTTCCATGACATCGCCCCGCAGGCGCCCGTGCACTTTCTGGTCATCCCCAAGAAGCACATCGCGACCCTGCACGACCTCAGCGAGGCCGATGACAAGCAGCTCGCCGGCCATATCCTCTTCACCGCCCAGCGCCTGGCGCAGGAGCAGGGCTGCGAAGAAGGCTTCCGCGTCGCGATGAATTGCAACGCCCTGGGGGGCCAGACGGTCTATCACATCCATATGCATGTGCTGGGCAAGCGGCAGATGACCTGGCCTCCGGGCTGAGCCACGTTCTCTCCTCCCTTCGCCCGCCAAGGAGATCACCTTGAGATCCAAGCGCCTCTACTCCCCCCTCGATCGACTGCTGATCCAGGCCGATACCGCTCTGCGTACCCTGACGCCCTTCAGTGGCGCTCCCACGCGCAGCTCGCCGGCCATTCCACTCAAGGATGCCGAGCTGAGCGACGAGGAACGTCGTCACGCGGCCGGCCTCATGCGCATCAACCACACCGGCGAGGTCTGTGCCCAGGCGCTGTACCAGGGTCAGGCGCTGACTGCCAAGTTGCCGGAAGTCCGGGAGGAAATGGAGCGTTCGGCAGACGAAGAGATTGATCACCTGGCCTGGTGCGAGCAGCGCATCCGTGCCCTGGGTGAGCGCCCCAGCCTGCTCAATCCGCTGTTCTATGGCCTGTCCTTCGGGATCGGCGCCGGTGCCGGGCTGATCAGCGATCGCCTGAGTCTGGGCTTCGTCGCCGCCACCGAGGATCAGGTCTGCCGCCATCTGGACGAGCACCTGGACACGCTGCCGGCAGCCGACGCCAAGTCCCGTGCGGTGCTGGAACAGATGCGTATCGACGAAGAGCAACATGCCGAGCACGCCCTGGCGGCCGGTGGCTGGCGCTTTCCCACGCCGGTCAAATACGGCATGAGCCTGGTGTCCAAGGTGATGACCAAGACCACCTACCGCATCTGACCTGCGGTTGGCGCCCACGAAAAAGCCCTGCCTCGGCAGGGCTTTTTGCTGTCTGCAACGCTAGATATCGAAGAAGACGGTTTCCTGCGGACCCTGCAGATGGATGTCGAAGCGATAGGCCAGGCGGCCATCGATTTCGCAACGGCGCGCCAGCAGGGTGGGGCGGCGCTCCGGCTCCGGCAGGTTGTAGACCGGACAGCGGGCGTTGGCCTCGGCTTCATCGTCGAAGTAGAGGCGGGTCTGCAGGTGGATGTTGATGCCGCGGGCGAACAGGGTGACGTTGATGTGCGGCGCCATGGGCTGGCCGCGCTGGTCGGCGACCTGGCCGGGCTTGATGGTGTGCAGCGTCCAGTCACCGGCGTCGAAGGTGGTGGCGGTGCGACCGAAGCCGTTGAAGGCCTTTTCCACGTCGTAGACCGGGTCGTATTGACCCTCATGGTCGGCCTGCCAGAACTCCAGGAAGGAATCGCGCACCAGGTTGCCGTTGCCGTCGAACACCTGGCCGGTGAGCAGGATGTGCTCGCCGGGAGCATCGGGACTGGCCAGCTCGTTCCAGATCTCGACCGCGCGGGTGGGATTGCCGGCGGCGGCCAGGGCCAGGCCGATATGCACATAGGGGCCGGCAGTCTGGGAGGGGGTTTCCGGTAGCAGGTCGTGGCGGTTGGGGGTCATGTCGGCGTCCTCAGTGATGTTCGAAGAACGTCTGCCGCGCGCCGCGGGTGACGATGTCGAAGCGATAGGCCAGGCAGTCCATGGGATTGGCCATGCTCATATCCAGGCGGGCGATGAGGGTCTGCACCGCGTCAGGATCGGCAATGGACTTGACGATGGGGCACAGCGGGATCAGCGGATCGCCCTCGAAATAGAGCTGGGTGATCAGCCGGGTGGCGATGGCCGGACCCATGACCGAGACGTGGATGTGCGCCGGACGCCAGTCGTTGCTGCCGTTGCGCCAGGGATAGGGACCCGGGCGGACGGTGCGGAAGACGTAGTTGCCCTGGCTGTCGGTACGGGTGCGGCCGACGCCACCGAAGTTGGGGTCCAGCGGTGCCAGGTAGACGTCGTTCTTGTGCCGGTAGCGACCCCCGGCATTGGCCTGCCAGATCTCCACCAGGGAATTGGGCACCGGCTTGCCGAACTGGTCACGCAGGGTGCCGAACAGGATGATGCGTTCGCCCTGGGGCAACTGACCGGTGCCGAAGTTGAGCAGCAGGTCGTTGTCGTGCGGCCCGAGCGGCAACCGCGAGAAGTCCGGGCCGCTGCGCTCGGACGCGGTCTGGTGCTGCAGACTGACCAGCGCCTGGCGCGGTGAGCGGGGAATCGAGGATTTGTAGGCGGGCGTATAGGCCTGGGGATGCCAGGTGCGATCACGGGCGACGTAGCGAACGTCGTGGGGCTTGTTATGCATTGGAATGCTCCACGGAAGGATCGGGGCCAAGACTGGCTGATCCCAGTGTGGCCCAGGTCGCCGCCTGGCTGAATTGAAAGCTGCGCCCTGACCCATAACCTAATGGTTAAGGGTCAACTCGCCGGCCACCTCGCGCAGGACGTCGCAGAATCTCTGGGTGGCCAGCGACAGGGACACGCTGCCATTGCGGCAGATGCCGACCGAGCCGCCGGCTTCGCGGACGCCAAGCTCCACCTCGATCAGCTCGCCGCTGGCCAGGTCGCGACGCACCGCATCCCGCGGAGCGATCCACAGGGCCTCACTCTGGCGGACATACTGGCGGCTGAGGGTCGGCGACAGGGTTTCCAGCCGCTGGGGACTGAGTGGGATACCGCATTGCACGAAGAGACTCTCGGCGTGGCGGCGGATGGTGGTACCGGGCAACGGCAGCACCAGGGGATAGCGCGCCAGGGTCGCCAGGTCCGCCGGCAGCGCCTGGCTCAGCGGATGCCCCGGACGGACCACCAGGGTCAGGGCCTCGGTATAGAGGTGCTCGAAGTCGAGACCGTGGATGTCGGGACTGTCGGTCATGCGACCGACCACCAGATCCAGATCGCCGACTCGCAGCTGACCCAGCAGGTAGGCGCTGGGGCCGGTGGCGACGTTGACGATCAATTGCCGGTGCCGCTCGTGCAGCCGCGCCAGGACCTCGGGCAGCACCTGGCTTTCCACCGTCGACAGGACCCCGACCCGTACCAGGCCACCGGCCTCGCCGCCGCGCACCAGTTCCATTCCCTCACGCAGGGCCTGGACGCAGGGACCGGCATGGCGCAGGAACAGCAGGCCGGCTTCGGTGAGGGTCACCTCGCCCTTGCCACGCCCGAACAGGCGCACCTCGAGAATCTCCTCGAGTTCGCGGATGGTCTTGGAAATGGCCGGCTGGGATACAGCGATGGCATCGGCCGCCTTGGCGAAGCTGCGCTGCTGGGCGATCTCCAGGAAACACAGCAAATGCCGGAATTTGATGCGGTTGTCGAGATTCATGACGCTCTCAAGGCAAGGCTCGGGCCAGAGACTACCACCCGGCGGTCGTGGAAAACCCTTGGAGTCAGCAGGGGCATCCTTTGCTACAGTGCCGCCTTCTCTTCCGGAATCTCTCCATGTCGATCCGTGCCCAGCAGAAGCTGCAAACGCGCCAGGCGCTGCTGGAATCGGCGCGCCTGCTGATGAACAGCGGCCGCGGCTTCGGCAGTCTCAGCCTGCGCGAGGTGAGTCGCCAGGCCGGCATCGTCCCGGCGGGCTTCTATCGCCACTTCAGCGACATGGAAACCTTCGGCCTGGCCCTGGTGGCCGAGGTGGGCGACACCTTCCGCGACGCCCTGCGCCAGGTGCGTCATCACGAATTGCAGCAGCGCGGCATGATCGAGGCCTCGGTGGAGATCTTTCTCGGCGCCGTGAGCGACAACCGCGATCAGTTCCTCTTTCTCGCCCGTGAGCAATACGGCGGCTCCCAGGCCGTGCGCCAGGCCATTGCCGAGTTGCGCCAGCGCATCACCCAGGACCTGGCCCGCGACCTGCTCGCCCTGGGTCGGCTGCCCCATCTGAGTCCGTCGCAGATCGATGTCCTGGCCGACCTGGTGGTGAAGACGGTATTCGCCACCCTGCCGGAGCTGATCGATCCGCCGCCGCTGACCACACCGCCACCGCTGTGGCCGGCGGCGAAGATGGTGCAGCAACTCAAGCTGATCCTGATCGGTAGCAAGCACTGGCGGCGCGGCGAGCGCACCAATGCCCCAAAGGAGGGCGTCGCCCTGCTAGCCGATGCAATGGCGCACCAAATAAGAGCAACCTGATCGCCAGGTCAACTTTCAGCGCCCCAGAACCAGGCGACTTGCGCGCCTTGGCAGGCCCCTTGCTGTAGAGCTGGGCAAAACTGCCAAGAGTCCTGCCATGCTGGTCGTCCAAAGCCGCTGCGCACCCCGGGATACCTGGGACGCCGAACTCCACCTCACCTACGACGCCCGCAGCAAGAGTCGCCTGAGAGCCACCACCAGCGCTGGCGAAGACGTCGGCCTGTTCCTCGAACGCGGACAACCGCCGCTGGCCGATGGCGACTGTCTGGAAGCCCGCGATGGCCGCATCGTGCGCATCGTCGCCCGGCCGGAAAAACTGCTGCATGTGACCTGCGCCAGCGCCTTCGAACTGACCCGCGCCGCCTACCACCTGGGCAATCGCCACGTCGCCCTGCAGATCGGTGACGGCTGGCTGCGGCTGCTGGACGACTATGTGCTCAAGGCCATGCTGGAGCAGCTCGGCGCCCGGGTCAGCGAGATCGAGGCCGGCTTCCAGCCCGAGCACGGCGCCTACGGCGGCGGTCACCATCACTCGCGCCATGGCGAGGAAGGTTTCAACTACGCACCCAAGCTGCACCACTTCGGCGTGCGCACGTGAATTCGCCCTTCGCCCTGCTGCGCCTGGCCAGTCCCCAGCTGCCGATTGGCGGCTACAGCTATTCCCAGGGACTGGAACTGGCCATCGACAGCGGCCTGATCCGCAGCGCGGTGGAGGCCGAGACTTGGCTGCGTGACAGCCTCGAACTCAATCTCGCCCGCTTCGAGGCGCCGCTGCTGCTGGCCCATTGCCAAGCCGCCGCGGAGGGCGACTGGACGCGCCTGGGCGCACTGGCCGAGCGTCACCGTGCCAGTCGCGAGACCGCGGAATTCCAGCTGGAAAGTCGCCAGACCGGCTATTCCCTGGCGCAGCTGCTGCTCGGACTGCCGGAGCTGGATGACGCCAGCCGCCGTCTGCTCGGCGAGCTGGCCCCGACCTTCGCCCTGGGTTGGGCGCTGGCCGCCCGGGCCTGGGCCATCGCCCCCCGGGCCGCCCTGGACGCCTGGCTGTGGACCTGGCTGGAAAATCAGCTGGCGGTACTGATGAAAACCCTGCCGCTGGGCCAGCAAGCCGCCCAGCGCCTCACCTCCCTTCTGCTGCCGACCCTGACCGCCGTGGCCGAGCACGCCGCGGCCCTGCCCGAAGCGACCTGGGGCGGCGCCCCCTTCGGCCTGGCCCTCAGCAGCATGGCCCACGAGCGGCAGTACAGCCGCCTGTTCCGTTCCTAGGAGATCTCCTGATGACTACCCAACCCCTGCGCGTCGGTATCGGCGGACCGGTCGGCTCCGGCAAGACCGCCCTCACCCTGGCCCTCTGCCGCGCCCTGCGCGAGCGCTACAACCTGGCGGTGGTGACCAACGACATCTACACCCGCGAGGACGCCGATTTCCTGGTGCGCAACGAAGCCCTGGCGCCCGAGCGTATCCTGGGCGTGGAGACCGGCGGCTGTCCGCACACCGCCATCCGCGAAGACGCCTCCATCAACCTGGAAGCGGTGGATCAGCTCAACCGCCGCTTTCCCGGCCTGGACCTGATCCTGGTGGAGTCCGGCGGCGACAACCTGTCCGCCACCTTCAGCCCGGAGCTGTCCGACCTGACCCTCTACGTAATCGACGTCTCGGCCGGCGACAAGCTGCCGCGCAAGGGTGGCCCCGGCATCTGCAAGTCGGATCTGCTGGTGATCAACAAGATCGACCTGGCGGAGCAGGTCGGCGCCTCCCTGGAGGTGATGGATCGCGACACCCGCAAGATGCGCGGCGACAAGCCCTTCGTCTTCAGCAATCAGAAGACCGGTGTGGGCCTGGAAGAGATCATCGCCTTCATCGAGAAGCAGGGTCTGCTGACCGCCGCCTAGGAACCTGCTCACGACCTCGCGAGCTAGAGACAAACAAGGCGAAAAGGCCTGAGGAAGCGGAGTTTACAAATGGTAAATGAGCATTCCGAAGGACTTTTCAACGCCGTTTGGCCGACGCGCAGCAGGTCGTGAGCAGGTTATGAGTCCAGGATTTCATCACTCAAGGAGCCCCCATGAAACACGCCAAGATCCTCGCCACCGCCGCCCTGCTGCTCGCCCCGGCCCTGGCCTTTGCCCATCCGGGTCATGCCGAGAATGGCCTGGCCGCCGGGGTGCTGCACCCCCTGACCGGTCTCGACCACCTGCTGGCCATGCTCGCCGTGGGTCTCTGGGCCGCCCAGCAGCAGGGCAAGGCGCGCCTGGCGCTGCCCTGCACCTTTGTCGGCACCATGCTGATCGGCGGCCTGCTGGGCTTCACCGGGCTGGAGCTGCCCTTGCTCGAGACCGGCATCGCCGCCTCGGTGCTGGCGCTGGGCCTGCTGGTGGCCCTGGCCGCCCGTCCGCCGGTGGCCGCCGCCGTCGGCCTGACCGCCGCCTTCGCGCTGTTCCATGGCGTGGCCCATGGTCTGGAGCTGCCGGAGATGGGCAATCCCTGGGCCTATGCCCTGGGCTTCGTCGCCGCCACCGCCACCCTGCATGGCCTGGGCTATGCCGTGGTGCGCTACCTGCCCCAGGCGGCCACGCCGCTGGTGCGACTAGCCGGCGTCGCCACCGCTGTGGCCGGGGGCTGGCTGCTCGCCGCCTGATCCGTCAGGCGATCCCCAGTTGCTGGCGCAGTCGCGCCAGCACACCCTCTTCCGCCACCGCCGGCAACTGCGCGGTATAGCCGCCAAAGCCGGCGAAGCGTGTGGCAAAATCCACCTCGAGCACGAATCTGTTGTCGAACTGCGGCGAGGCCAGGGGTGCCAGCACCTCGGCTAAATAGGTGTCGCGCGGATCGCTGCCCAGCCGCACCGGCAGGTCGCCGCTCTGCTGCCGATAGGCGACCCAGGGCGAATAGGTGAAGGCCTCCAGCCGGCCCCGCGCCAGGTCCAGTTCCAGCAGGCGCAGCAGGCCGTTGCCGCCGGCGTATTCGGTCTGGTAGTTGATCAGCAGCAGATCCACCGGATGGCCCAGGTCATTGGTCAGCCGCAGATGACCGCTGCCGTGGTTGTGGCCGTTGAGGGTCAGGAAGATCTGGTCGTTGCGGCGGATCAGCCGATTCCATAGCCGCACCCCGGTGTCGTTGCGCCGGGTGGAGAGCACGGCCTGGCCGTTCACCAGATCGACGATGTTGTGCGAGGCCAGGATGGTCGGCAGGTGCGGATAGCGATTCAGCATGCCCTGAGCCCAGTCCAGACTCTGGTCCGAGGGACACCAGTCCAGGGTCAGCAGCAGGAAGCCCTGCCCCAGTGCCGAGAAACGATGGGCCTCGTTGAGGCCGGTGACATCGCGTTCGATGAAGGTGGACTGGCGCGCCGCCCGCTCGCGGCCGAAGTACTGGGTGAAGAGTTCGCGACCGTCACGCAGGCGATCCTCGGTGTAGAGCTCGACGACATCATGGTCGCCGGTCATGACGCTGTAGGGCACCCCGGCCTGCTCCAGCCGTGCCATGGCGTGACTGGCCAGGGCCCATTCGCCACGCTGCTCGGCGTTTTCCACCAGATCGCCCAGGTGCACCACGAACGGCAGGTTCAGCGCCGCAGCGTTGTGCGCCAGCCAATGGGTCTGGGCATGAAAGGCCAGTGCCGGCGGATAGCCCAGGTGCCCATAGCGCTCCACCCGCCGGCCATTGGGCAGCATCTCGTGGTTGTTCTCGCTGTAGTACTGGGTATCCGGCAGGACACCGAGCAGGAAGCTGCTGCGCGACGGCAGCGGCGCCAGCGGCGCGAAGGTATGCCGTTCGAACCAGAGTGCGCGGTGTTCCGGCAGGCGGTAGCGCTGGGTGGGCTTGCAGGCGGCCAGCAGCGGCAGACCGGCCAGCGCCAGGCACAGCCGGCGACGTTTGAAATCGGGTGAATCGGTCATCACAGCGGCCTCAGGGCAGGTAGTAGGCCTGCCAGCGGTTGTCGTTGAAGCGGCCTTCCAATACCGGTCGGCGGTTGGCCAGCGGAGTGCCGGCCAGGGCCGCCTGGCTGTCGGCGTCGAGCAGCACATAGGCGGGTCGGGCGACCTGGGCGAGCTGCGCCGCCTGGCCGATATCGAGGAAGGTCGGCAAGGGCACGTCGTAATCCAGATTCATCAGGTAGCGAAAGGCCTTGGTGTCCTGGCCCAGGCCAAGGAACACCAGTTGCCCGGGCTCCCCCTGGCGCAGGCTTTCCAGGCGGGTGACGAAGGCGCGGGTGTCGTAGCGCAGCGCCTGCATCGGATCCAGTGCCAGCACCACCAGCAGCCATTGCGCCAGGGCTGCCGCGGCCAGGGGCATGCCCAGGCGGAAGGCGCCGCGCTCGCGCCAGGCGGCCACCAGGGCGAACAGCGTCAGGATGGCGAAGGCGCCCAGCAGGAAGCGCAGATCCAGTTCAGGCCACCAGCCCGCGGCCTGCAGCTTGGGCTGCTGCAGCTTGACCAGCACCCCGAGCACCAGCGGAAAGATCACCAGCAGCGGCAGGAACAGCCGCCGTACCCAGGCCAGGGCACCCTGCCCCTGCAGCAGCACCCAGGCGCCGAGGGCGGCGCAGGCCGGGATGGCCGGCAGGATGTAATAGGGCTTCTTGAAGGTGGGTATCGACAGGGCCACCAGGATCAGCGTGGCGAAGCCGGCCAGCTGGAGCAGCAGGCGGCTGTCCGCCTGGGTCTGGCGCAGCCGCCAGTGGTGCCTCAGCGTCGGCAAGGCCAGCAGTGCCAGGGGAAAGGCCGGCGCATAGCGATAGAGCCCCAGTTGCAGGAAGTACCACCAGGGATAGCCGGCACCGTCGGTGTCGTCCAGCCGCCCAGAAACCTGCATGCGCAGCACGTCTTCGACGAAGGCCGGGCCGCCGGTACGCCAGGCCAGGCCGAACAGCAGGGCGCAGCACAGCGCCAGCACCACGGCGCCCACCAGCCCGTAGCCAAAGCTGCGCCGCCAGTCACCTTGCACCAGCCAGTAGACGCAGACCACGCCACAGGGCTCGATCAACCCCAGCGGTCCGCGCACGGCGAAGCCGGCGGCCATGCACAGGAACACCAGGGCGCGCCGCCGGGACAGGCCGCGCTGGTCGGCGCTCCACAGCAGATAGAAGCAGCCCAGCGCCGCCAGGGTGACGAACTGATCGAGGCAGATCGAACGGGCCTTGGCCAGGAAACCGTTGGTGAGCAGCAGCACCAGCACCGCCAGCAGGCCCCAGGCGCGGGACCGCTCGGCCAGCAGGCGATAGAGCAGCCCGACGATGGCCGCCGAGGCCAGCGCGGTGGGAATCACTGTGGCCAGGCGATTGACCTCGCCGAACAGCTGGGCGAAGACGTCTATCAGCAGCGTCGAAGTGGCGGGATAGTCCGGATAGGGCTGTCCGTAGCTGGTCGGGAAGGCACTGGCCCCGTGGCGAAACATCTCCTGGGCGAAGAGTGCGAAGCGGCCGTCGAAGCCAATGAAGGGCTGCTCCCACAGCCCCAGGGTGAACAGGGGCACCGCCAGCAGACACAGCGCCAGACTTTCCAGGCGCAGGCGCGCCAGACTCGGGATGGACGACACGCGGCAGGACTCCGGCAGGCTGGGAAGGACGGGCTCGCGCCTCGGCGCCACTATCGCCGAACAACCTTAGGGATCGCTGAAACCAGGCTGACGGCAGGCTGACAGGAACCCCAGGACAGAGCGGTTCGGCGATGAGGCGGTCGCGACTATGCCGATGAATTGAAGATTTTTCATGACAGCTGCATCCAAAGCGCCGGCTGCCGGGTATAGCCCCTACAGTCCAACCGACTGTGCCCCCTCTCAATCCGGAGCAAGCGCATGAACAACACCTCCAGCCGTTGCAGCATCCTGGTCCTGACCGCCCTGCTGAGCACCCCGCTGCTGGCCCAGGGCGAGTTGCCCGAGGCCGTCCGCGTGCCCGCCGGCAACAGCCTGATGCTGGAAACCGTGGGCAAGGGCACCATCGTCTACGAATGCCGCGACAAGAAGGACATGCCCGGCCAGACCGAGTGGTTCTTTGTCGGCCCCAAGGCCGACCTGCATGATCGCCAGGGCAAGCAGGTGGGGCGCTACTACGGTCCGCCCGCGACCTGGGAAGCAAGCGATGGCTCCAAGGTGGTCGGCAAGCAACTGGCCGTCGCTCCCGCCGGCGCCGGCAACCTGCCCTATCAGCTGGTGGAGGCCGCGCCCGCCGAAGGCAAGGGCGCCTTCCAGGGCACCACCTACATCCAGCGCACCGCGCTCAAGGGTGGCGTCGCGCCGGCGAAGGCCTGCACCTCGGCCAACAAGGGCGAACAGCAGACCGTGAACTACCAGGCCGACTATCTGTTCTGGAAGAAGGGCTGAGGTCCGGGGGACAGCCAGGAGCGGATCGGCTAGGCTCGGCTGATCCGGTCGCCACCCTGGCGTCCCCAGCCTGGCGCGCGCCCTCGTGACCGAACGTTCCCCCGATCCAGCCGCCCTGCTCGCCGCCTGTGCCCGGGGCGAGCGCGCCGCCCTGCAGCGCCTCTATCAGAACGAGGCGCCGCTGTTGCTGGGTATCGTCCTGCGCCTGGTGCGCGATCGCGGGCTGGCCGAGGACATCCTCCACGATGCCTTTCTGCGCATCTGGCGCGGCGCCGCCGGGTTCGCCCCGGAGCGCGGTTCGGCGCGTGGCTGGATGTGCAGCGTGGCCCGCAACCTGGCGCTCAACGCCTTGCGCGATCGGCAGCGCCTCGTGCCCCTGGCGGACAGCTGGGAACCCCTGGCCGAGTCTGCCGATCCGGCGCGAGAGGCCGACGGCCGCCGCCTGGAGGGCTGCCTGCAGAACCTGGAAGCACCGCGGCGGGAGGCCATCCTGGCCGCCTACCTGGACGGCTGCTCCCATGGCGAGATCGCCCAGCGCCTGCAGGCACCCCTGGGTACGGTGAAGAGCTGGATCACGCGTGGTCTCAAGGCGCTCAGGGAGTGCATGACATGAACAGCGACGCCACCCTGCCCCCGGACGAAGAACGCGAACGCCTGGCCGGCGAATACGTGCTCGGTACCCTGGACGCCGAAGAGCGTCGTCGCGTGGAGTCTGCGCTGGCGACGGACGCCATGCTGGCCGCCGCCGTGGCGCGCTGGGAGGCGCGCCTGCAGCCGCTGGCCGAGCGGGTGCCACCCGTCGAGCCCGGCGCGAATCTCTGGCCGCGCATCGAGCGCAGTCTGGGTGAGGCCGACACCCGGGTCGTCATCCGGCGCGAGTCGCTGTGGCAACGGCTGGCGCTCTGGCAGGGTCTGAGTGCGGCAGGGCTGGCCGCCAGTCTGGTGCTCGCGGTGCTGCTACTGCTGCGCCCGGTACCCACGCCAAGCTACTTGGTGGTGCTGGCGGCGCCCAGCGATCGCACGCCCGGCTGGGTGATCCAGACTGCCAGCGCCCATGACCTGCAGTTGATTCCGCTGGGGCGCGATGCCGTGCCGAGCGGCAAGACCCTGCAATTCTGGACCAAGGCCGATGCCTGGCAGGACCCGGTATCTCTGGGTCTGGTCCAGCCTGGGCGTACTCTGCAGGTACCGCTGGACCGGCTGCCGCCGCTGGAAGCCAACCAGTTGTTCGAACTCACCCTGGAAGACCAGGGCGGCTCGCCCACCGGCCGACCCACCGGGCCGATCCAGTTCATCGGCCGGGCAGTGAAGGTGCTCTAGCGAGCGCCCTTAACTCTGGCGGTGGATGTTGAAGTTGTTGAACGCCTGGCAGGTCGCCATCAACTGGATGCGGTTGATGTTGACGTGCCTGGGCTGGTTCAGCGTCCAGTGGATGGATTCGGCGATGTCGTCCGGCGTCAGGGGCTCGGTGCCGGCATAGACGGCATCGGCCTTGGCCTTGTCGCCACCGAAGCGCACCACCGAGAACTCGCTTTCCGACAGGCCGGGCTCGATGTTGGTCACCCGCACCCCGGTACCGAGCAGGTCGGATCTCAGGCTCAGGCTGAATTGCTTGAGGAAGGCCTTGGTGGCGCCATAGACGTGGCTGCCCGGATAGGGATAGTCACCCGCGACCGAGCCCAGGTTGACGATGCCGGCGCCGGCGCCATGGGCGATCAGTCGCGGCAACAGCAGACGGGTGCAATAGAGCATGCCCTTGATGTTGGTATCGACCATGGTGTCCCAGTCGTCCAGGTCGCAGCTCTGCGCCGGCGTGTTGCCCAGCGCCAGACCGGCATTGTTGACCAGGGCGCGCAACTGGTTGAATTCCTCCGGCAGGCCGGCGACCGCGGCTTCCACGGCCGCGCGATCCTGGACGTCCAGCACCAGCGGCAGCACCTTGGCCTGCCCGGACAGTTCCTCGGCCAGGGCGTGCAGGCGATCCTCGCGGCGGCCGGTGATGACGATCGACCAGCCGTCCTTGGCGAAGCGGCGAGCGGTGGCGGCGCCGAAGCCGGAGGTAGCGCCGGTGATGAAGATCGAAGACATGAAAGTTTCCTTCTGCGAGGGAGTTTGGCCGAGGCCCACGATAGCTCAGGGTCATTGGTCAGGCGAATACTCAGATCACCGGGAATCCAGCGGATCAGTTATAACGCCTTGGAATTGCACGGTTTTCCGCGCATTGGCGAATTTTTGAACAGTTTCCGCCAGGCCAGGTGCGCTGGGCCTCACGCCCGGCTATGCCAAGCTTATCCACAGGACGATCCACGGAATTCCTGTACAGAACTCGGACCGGGCTTCAGGTGGATAAGTCCGCGCGGACCAGCCAGGCGGGCGGCTCGGCCGGCGCCAGTCCGGTGCAGGCCGCCTCGACACAGGCGGCGAGGCCGGCGAAGCGCAGCTCGCGACCGGTAAGGCCCGGGCCGTAGTGGGCGAACTTGCCGGAATTGGTCAGCAGGGTACGGGCCGCGGGCGGCACCAGGGGCTCGCCGAGCATGCACCAGCAGGTGTCCCCTACCAGCTGGGCGCCGAAGGCTTCCAGTTCGGCCAGGCTACCGGCCCGTTCGGCCGCGGCGCGCACGTCTCGCCCCAGGGTGATCACCAGGGCCACCGCGGGATGCCGCTGCCGGCCGCGGCAGAGCTCGGCCAGGCGCTGGCATTCCTCGGCGGTAAAATGTGGATTGCCCAGGGCCACCAGCTGCACCTCGCGCGCAGCGGCGCTGTCCAGTTCGGCCCAGGCCTGGCGCAGGTCCGCCAGATCTATGTCCTCGACCTCCAGCTCGGGCGCCGCGACCGCGGCCAGGATCGGCGCCTCGGGCGTCACCCCGACCAGATGGAACAGCGGCGCCGCCGAGGTGGTGGCGAAGGCGGCGCCAAAGGCCTTGAGATCGTCGCGGCTGGGCTGGGCCTGTTCCAGCCCGAGCACCGCGGGGATCCGGGTGGGCGAACGCAGGCCGATGCAGTAGCCGAGCAGCGGATAGAAGGCGTCGTCATGGCCCTCGGGTACGCTGATCCGGAAGACCTTGCCCGCGCGGCGGCCGCTGTCCAGATGGCAGCCGGCCAGGGGTGCTCGACCGGTCAGGGCGGTGCAGATATCGAGGAAGTCGGCGTACTTCTGGGTGCGCGCCCCCAGCACGCTGTTGGCGAAGACCACGGCATTGGATTCGGCCCAGACCACCTGCTCGCCCAGGGTCGGAGCGCTGTCCAGCAGATAGGGCGCACAGGTGAAGGTGGGACGGCAGCCCAGGGCCACATAGGCCTCGGCCAGGGCGCTGGCCGGTTCGCCCAACGCTGGCGCCACGCCCTGCGCACGCCAGCGACGCTGATCCACCGATACCGCATTGAGGCTGGTGGGCACCCGTACCCGACCGCCCCACTCCACCAGGCGCTGGGCGAAGGCCAGGCTGGCCGGGCCGGTGTAGATGCAGCCGTCGATATGGGCCTGGGTGATGTCGAGCAATTCGCGAGCGCCCTGCAGGTGCGCCATGCGCACCAGGATCTTCATCGCCGCCTGCACGGCCTGGCCCTCGGCGCCCGCCAGCTTGGCTCGGTCGGTCGCGCTGAGCTGCAAAGCGGCAGGGGCTTCGGTAGCGGTGCCGGGAAAGCGCTCTCCGGGCGCGCCGACCCAGCCATCGTTTACCGCGATCTCGTCCTGCCCGGCGAGGGCCGCGAAGGCCTCGGCGCCCAGGCTGACGACCGGCAGGGAGCGACCGAAGAGTTCTTCCGCGACGATGGCACCCAGGCTGAGGATCTCGTCCGGCTCGGCCAGCAGCAAGGCTGCCGGCCCGCGGCCCGCCAGCAACAGCTCCAGCAGCACGGCGCTGCCGGTGCAGGAACCACGACCGCTGGGAATGGCGAGGATGCGTCCGGCCAGTTCCAGGCCGTGCAGGGGATGGTGGCGATCGATCACCCGGCCGCTGGCCGGATCGACGCCACCCCAGAAACTCAGCCCCAGGGGCGCCCAGGCCAGGCGTCCCCGGGCCTGGCCCGCGACCAGACAGCGACCGCGGACCGCCGCCACCGCTAGTGGCCGCCCAGGTAGGCTTCGCGCACCTGGGGATTGGCCAGCAATTCCTGGCCACTGCCGCTCATGCGGATCTCGCCGGTGACCATCACATAGGCACGGTCGGACAGGCGCAGGGCATGGTTGGCGTTCTGCTCTACCAGGAAGATGGTCATGCCGCTCTGCGCCAGCTCGCGCAGGATCTGGAAGATCTGCTTCACCACGATGGGCGCCAGGCCCAGGCTGGGCTCGTCGAGCAGCAGCAGCTTGGGTCGCGCCATCAGCGCCCGGGCGATGGCCAGCATCTGCTGCTCGCCGCCGGACATGGTCATGGCGCGCTGGTTGCGGCGCTCCTTGAGGCGCGGGAAGAGCTCGAACATGCGCTGCATGTCCTCGTCCACCCAGCGGGTGCCGATGGGGATGGTGCCCATCAGCAGATTCTCCTCGACCGTCATGTCGGGGAACACATGGCGCCCCTCCGGCGACTGGGCGATGCCGTTGGAGGCCACGTAGTGGGCGTTCTTGCGGGTGATGTCCTCGCCCCGGTAGAGGATCTGCCCATTGCGCGCCTGGGGCTGGCTGAAGATGGACATCAGCAGGGTGGACTTGCCGGCGCCATTGGAGCCGATCAGGCTCACCGTCTCGCCTTCGTTGATGGACAGGGAGACGCTCTTCAGGGCCTGGATCGGCCCGTAGAAGACGTCGACGTTGCGAAATTCCAGGATCGGCGTGGTCATGCCACCTCCTCTTCTTCGGCGCCGAGGTAGGCGGCGATGACCTTGGGATCGTTGCGGATGTCGGCTGGCAGGCCACGGGCGATGACCTGGCCATGATCCAGCACCACGATGTGGTCGGAGATGTTCATCACCATGCCCATGTCGTGCTCGATCAGCACCACGGTGATGCGGTGCTGGTCGCGCAACAGGCGGATCATCCCGGCCAGGGCTTCGGTCTCGGCCGGGTTGAGGCCGGCGGCGGGTTCGTCCAGGCAGACGATCTCCGGACGGGTACACATGGCGCGGGCGATTTCCAGACGGCGCTGCTGACCGTAGGAGAGTTCGCCGGCCAGGCGGTTGGCGTGATCCACCAGGTCCACTACCTCCAGCCAGTAGAAGGCCGTGTCCAGCGCCTTTTCCTCGGCGCGGCGATAGCTAGGGGTGTTGAGGATGCCGGTGATGAGGTTGCGGTTGCACTGCATGTGCTGCGCCACCAGCAGGTTCTCCACCACCGACATCTCCTTAAACAGGCGGATGTTCTGGAAGGTGCGGGCGAGACCGGCGCGGTTCACCAGGTGAGTGCCGCCGAACATCTTGTACCAGAGCCGGCTGCCGAACTGCACCGGATTGACGAAGTCGGCCGCCTGGAAGCGCTCGCCCATGATTTTGCCGACGCGGGTCGAGCGACCGTTGGCGGTGTCCAGGCGGATCTCGCCATCGGTGGCCTTGTAGAAGCCGGTCAGGCAGTTGAACACCGTGGTCTTGCCGGCGCCGTTGGGGCCGATCAGCGCGGTGATGGACTGGCGCTGGATCTCGAAGCTCACGTCCGAGAGGGCCTTGATGCCGCCGAATCTCATGCCCAGACCCTTTACGGTCAGAATGTTGTCGCTCACGGCGCCACTCCCTTGCGAATCGCGAAGCCACTGCGGGCGATACGGATCAGGCCACGCGGCCGCCACATCATCATCACCACCATGAGCACACCGAACACCAGCATGCGGATGTCGCCGAATTCACGCAGCAGTTCGAACAGCAGGGTCATGACGAAGGCTGAGACCACCACCCCGACGGTGGAACCCAAGCCGCCCAGCACCACGATGGCCAGCACCAGCACCGACTCGAAGAAGTTGAACGAGGCCGGGTTGATGAAGCCCTGGTAGGTGGCGAAGAACACCCCGGCCAGGCCGGCGGTGGAGGCACCGATCATGAAGGCCGAGAGCTTGACCAGCACATGGTTCAGGCCCATGGCGCGGCAGGCGATCTCGTCTTCGCGCAGGGCTTCCCAGGCGCGACCGACCGGCATGCGGGTCAGGCGGTGCTTGATGTAGAGCACCAGCAGCACCACCAGGAACAGCACGGTGTAGATGAAGATCATCGTCGCGTTGGGGTTGTAGCTGATGCCCAGCAGCTCATGGATGGGTACCCCGCCCTCCTTCGCCCGACGCCCAAATTCGATGCCGAAGAAGGTCGGCGAAGGCGCGGCGATGCCGTTGGGGCCCTTGGTCACTTCCAGCCAGTTGTTGAGCACCAGGCGGATGATCTCGCCGAAGCCGAGGGTAACGATGGCCAGGTAGTCCCCGTGCATGCGCAACACCGGGAACCCCAGTATCGCCCCCGCTACCGCGGCCAGCACCGCAGCGAGCGGCAGCATGGTCCAGAAGCCCAGGCCGAGGTACTGGTAACCCAGCGCCAGGCCGTAGGCGCCGATGGCATAGAAGCCGACGTAGCCGAGGTCGAGCAGACCGGCCAGGCCCACCACGATGTTCAGGCCAAGGCCCAGCAGCACATAGATCAGGCAGAGGATGATCACCGTCAGCCAGTACTTGGTGGCCAGGAAGGGAAAGGCGATGGCCACCAGGATGATGATGGGCAGGATGAATCTGAGGTTGGACTTGTGTCCCGGCGGCAGCACGTGGACGCCACCGTCGTTGCGCTTGAAGGACTCGATCCAGTCGCGGCCCTTGGCGGTCTGGCCAAACAGGCTGAGCAGGAAACGACCGGCCATGACTACCGCGACCATGATGCCGACGCGGCCGGGCTGGACGTTGTAGCCATAGCCGTCGAGCACGATGCCGACGATGGGGCCGAACAGGATCAGCGAGACCAGGCCGACCATGAAGGTGTCGCGCAGCACGACCTTGAGATCGAAGGAGGAAGACGTCTGACTCATGGATTCACACCTTCGTGACCTGGGGTTTGCCGAGCAGCCCCTGGGGCCTAAAGATCAGGATCGCCACCAGCAGCGAAAAGCTGAAGACGTCCTTGTAGTCCGAGTTCACCAGGCTGGCGAACTGGGCTTCGGAGATGCCGAGGATGATCCCGCCGAGCATGGCGCCGGGCAGCGAACCGATGCCGCCGAGCACCGCCGCGGTAAAGGCCTTGATGCCGATGATGAAGCCGGCATAGAAGTCGAAGGTGCCGTAGTTGAGAGTGATCAGCACCCCGGCCAGCGCCGCCATGGCCGCGCCGATGATGAAGACGTAGGAGATCACCCGGTCGGTGTTGATGCCGAGGATCTGCGCCATCTTGCGATCCTGCTGGGTGGCCCGGCACATGCGACCGAGGGTGGTCTTCTGGATCACGTAGGTGAGCAGCCCCATGCCGATGATGGAGGCCAGGATGATGAAGATCTTGGTGTAGGTGATGATCACGAAGCCTTCGCCGATGTGCAGGCGCAGGGCGCCGTCGAGCAGCGTCGGTACGCCCTGCTGGCGCGCGCCCTGGGCGAGCTGCACGTAGTTCTGCAGGATCAGCGACATGCCTATGGCCGAGATCAGCGGGGCCAGGCGCGTGGAGTTGCGCAACGGCTTGTAGGCGATGCGCTCGATGGCCCAGCCGTACACGGAGGTGACCACCACGGTGAAGATCAGGGTGCCGAGGATCAGCACCGGGAAGGAATGCAGGCCGAACACGCTCAGCAGGGCGATGCCGATGGCGGCGAGATAGGCCGACACCATGTACACGTCGCCGTGGGCGAAGTTGATCATGCCGATGATGCCATAGACCATGGTGTAGCCGATGGCGATAAGTCCGTAGACCGAGCCCAGGGTCAGGCCGTTGACCAGTTGTTGCAGGAAGATACCGTCCACGTTTGCAGTCTCGCGCTGGATGGATGACGAGGGCCGCCAGCCACCGCCTCGTCCTGGGGCGGAGACGAGGTGGCGGCTGGCGGATTCACGCGAGGATCAGGGCAGCTGGTGGTACTTGCCCTTGTCGTCCCATTCGTACATCACGTAGTCGGAGACCTTGAGGTCGCCCTTGCTGTCCCAGCTCTTCTCACCCAGTACGGTGTTGACGCTGTGGGACTTCAGCCACTCGGCGGCCTTGGCGCCGTCGGTGCCCTTGATGCCGTTGAAGGCGGCGGCCACGGCCTGCAGCGAGGCGTAGGAGTAGAGGGTATAGCCCTCGGGCTCGTAGCCGGACTTGCGCAGGGTTTCCACCACGGTCTTGCCGGCGGGGTTCTGCAGCGGGTCGGCGCCGAAGGTCATCAGCACGCCCTTGGTGTACTGGGCGCCACCGGCGGTGGTGACCAGGTCGGCGGAGACGATGCCGTCGCCGGAGACGAACTTGGCGGTCACGCCCTGCTCGCGCATCTGGCGTACCAGCGGACCGGCTTCGGGGTGCAGGCCGCCGAAGTAGACCACGTCGGCGCCGGAGGCACGGATCTTGGTGACCAGGGAGTTGAAGTCCTTCTCGCCGCGGGTCAGACCCTCGTAGAGCACCTCTTTCACGCCGCGCTTGTTGAGCTGCGCCTTGGTGGCGTCGGCCAGGCCCTGACCGTAGGTGTCCTTGTCGTGGATGATGGCGACCTTCTTGGCCTTGAGGGTATCGACGATGTAGTCGCCGGCCACGATGCCCTGCTGGTCGTCACGTCCGCACATGCGGAACACGCCGGTCAGGCCACGCTCGGTGATCTTGGGGTTGGTGGACGCCGGGGTGATGGAGATGATGCCGGCTTCGTCGTAGATCTCCGAGGCGGGCATGGTGTTGGAGGAGCAGAAGTGGCCGATCACGGCCTTGACCTTCTCCGAGTCCACCAGGCGGTTGGCCACGGCCACGGCCTGCTTGGGCTCGCAGGCGTCATCACCCTGCACCAGCTTGATCTTCTCGCCATTGATGCCACCGGCGGCGTTGATGTCCGCCGCGGCCTGGGTAGCCCCCTTCCAGAACTGCTCGCCATAGGCGGCACTGGCCCCGGTGTAGGGACCGGCGACACCGATCACGATGTCGGCATGCGCCAGGGAGGAGAGAGTGAACGCAGAACCGATAGCGAGAGCCAGAATGCCTTTTCTGTAAATCTTCGACATGGGAGGTGTGCTCCAGAGGGTGGTTGGCCTGTTCGCCGGAGCAAAGCCTGTGCCATCACCCAGCTGTGTATCGGGCGCAAAGGCCATTTGCCGCCACCGCGATGAGCCAAAACCTTCGTTTGCGGGCGGCGAGGGCTGCTGCCAGTGGACTCGACTACGCCTTAGACTTTTGTCTTAACTGGCTCATTAGTCTGGATAATTCTGCAAAGCGGTAGCAGCGGAACAGGCAAAAGGCAGCGGTTTGTTACCAGATAGCAACCCGGTTGCACCTGTTTCGCACCAAAACGTAACACCGTCCCCACACTGTGCCACCAAAGTAACCATGATCCTGCGGCCTCAGGCCCCTGGGAAATCCGCCGTTCTCTCAGCCTGCTGGCGGTTATGAACAGCCATGAAAAAGCGGCCGACTTGCACAGGTCTAGATGCGCAAATCGGCCGCTTCGGGGCGTTATCGCCCGGCCCGAGGGCCGGTGACAGCGGGTATGGCGGGGTCGCTAGAGCACCACGCGCAGGCACTGCCCCGCGTGATAGAGGGTGAAGCCGGCTTCGTACATCAGACTGCGCCACTGGCCGACCGGATTGGCATCCAGCGACGCCAGGGGCAGCGGCAGGTCGTGGCGATCGCCGCTGCACAGATAGCGGGCAAAGGCCTGCCCCACCACCGTGCCCGTGGTCACCCCGCGACCGTTGTAGCCGGACACCGCCAGCAACCCCGGCGCCGGCTCGAACAGTCGCATCAGATGATCGGGCGTGAAGCCGATACGGCCCGTCCAGCTGCACTCCCACTCGACCTTTCCGAGCGCCGGGAAATAGTGCCGCTGGATACGATCGGCCCAGGCGCGGATGAAGCCGGCCGGCCGCCCCGCCATGTTGCCGAGACTGCCCAGCAGCAGACGGCCATCGGCATCGCGGCGGATGCTGCTGAGCACCGTCCGGGTATCCCAGGAACCACGGCCCTGGGGCAGGATGAAATCCGCTTCCGGACCGAGCGGCCGCGAGGCCACCTGGTAGTAGTAGCCCGGGAAGAATTGCGTCCGCAGAGTGGTCCACTCGCCTTCGGTGTAGGCATTGGAAGCGATCACCACCTGGTCGGCGGTGACTCGTCCCTGTGGGGTTTCCACCTGCCAGCGTTCGCCGACCCGCTGCAGGCGCTGTACCGCGCTCCGCTCGAACAGCTCGCCGCCTTCCTGACGCAGCGCCCTGGCCAGGCCCAGGGCATAACCCATGGGCACCAGGGTGCCGGCGCGATGATCGAGCAGTGCGCCACTGATGTCGCGCGTGCCGCAGGCGCTGTAACAGGCTTCCCCCTCCAGCAGCTCGACCCGGGCACCGCGCCGCTGCCATTGCTCGGCACGCTGCCCCAGATCGGCCAGGCCCTTGGCGCTGTGCGCCATGTGCAGAGTGCCGGCGCGGCGCGGCTGGCAATCGATGCCATAGCGCTCGATGAGACCGAATACCTGACTCGGCGCATCGCCCATCACGCCCAGCAGGCGCTCTCCGACCTCCGGCCCCAGGGTCGCCACGGCTTCGTCCGGCGGGATCCACATGCCGGCATTGACCAGTCCGACATTGCGTCCGGAGCCGCCATGGCCGACGCCATGGGCTTCCAGCAGCACCACCCGCCGCCCGGCCTGCGCCAGGTGCAGGCCGGTGGACAGGCCGGTATAGCCACCGCCGATAACGCAGACCTCGGTGTCACGCTCGCCCTGCAACGACGCCCCCGGCACCGCCGGATACAGCCGCTCCCACAGGCACTCTTCACGCAACTGCATTCTCTGCGCTCCTGGCGGACCCACTCAGTCGAAGACGATGCCCTGGGCCAGCGGCAGTTCGCGGGAATAGTTGACGGTGTTGGTCTGGCGGCGCATGTAGGCCTTCCAGGCGTCGGAGCCGGATTCGCGACCGCCACCGGTTTCCTTCTCGCCACCGAAGGCGCCACCGATCTCGGCACCGCTCGGTCCGATGTTGACGTTGGCGATGCCGCAGTCGCTGCCGGTCGCCGACATGAAGGCCTCGGCCTCGCGCACGTCGGTGGTGAAGATGCAGGACGACAGGCCCTGGGGTACGGCGTTGTTCAGCGCCACCGCCTCGTCGAAATCGTCATAGGTCAGCACATAGAGGATGGGGGCGAAGGTCTCATGGCGCACCGCCTCGCTCTGCTCGGGCATCTCGACGATGGCCGGCGCCACGTAGTAGGCCTCGGGATACTGCTCAGCCAGCTGACGCTCGCCGCCGTAGACCACGCCGCCCTCGCCACGCGCCTGTTCCAGTGCACCCTGCATGGCCTGGAAACTGGCCGCATCGATCAGCGGACCGATCAGGTTGCCTTCCAGCGGATGGCCGATGCGGACTTTGGCATAGGCGGTCTTCAGCCGGGCGACGATCTCGTCCTTCACCGAACGGTGGGCGATCAGCCGGCGCAGGGTGGTGCAGCGCTGGCCGGCGGTACCGACGGCGCTGAACAGGATGGCGCGTACCGCCATGTCCAGATCGGCGCTCGGCGCGAGGATCATGGCATTGTTGCCACCCAGCTCGAGGATGCTGCGGCCGAAGCGCGCTGCAACCCGCGGTCCTACCTCGCGACCCATGCGGGTGCTACCCGTGGCGCTCACCAGCGCCACCCGCGGATCGTCCACCAGAGCCTCACCGGCGGCGCGATCACCGACGATGACCTGACTCAGATCGGCCGGGGCATCGCCAAAGCGCGCCAGGGCCTTCTCGAACAGCGCCTGGCAGGCCAGGGCGGTCAGCGGGGTCTTTTCCGAAGGCTTCCAGATCACCGGATTGCCGCAGACCAGGGCCAGGGCGGCGTTCCACGACCAGACCGCCACCGGGAAGTTGAAGGCACTGATGATGCCCACCACGCCCAGCGGCTGCCAGGATTCGCGCATGTGGTGACCGGGCCGCTCGGAGGCGATGGTCAGACCATAGAGCTGGCGCGACAGGCCAACGGCGAAGTCGCAGATGTCGATCATCTCCTGGACTTCACCCAGGCCCTCCTGGGTGATCTTGCCGGCTTCCCAGGACACCAGCTCGCCGAGATCGGTCTTGTGCGCGCGCAGTTCTTCACCCAGCAGCCGCACCAGTTCGCCCCGGCGCGGCGCCGGCACCGCGCGCCAGGCCTGGAAGGCGCGCTCGGCACGGGAGATCTTCTGCTCCACTTCGGCGGCGCTTTCCAGGGCGACGCTGCCCAGTTGGCTGCCATCGATGGGGGAATGCACCCGGTGCTCGCCTTGGGTGTAGTGCTGGGCAGAAACGCCGAGGCGTTCCAACAGGGCCTTGCTCATGCTGAGGTCTCCGCGGAAAGGGAATCGTCCCTGAGTATGGTCAGCCCAGCGGCGCCGGACAACCGACCTTTGCTCGGCATATCATTCCCTTTTTTCATGCCGCGAGTCCGCTCATGCAACGCCGCCACCTGCCGTCCATCACCGCCATGCAGTGCTTCGAGGCGGTCGCGCGTCATCTGAGCTTCACCCGCGCGGCCGACGAACTGGCGCTGACCCAGAGCGCCGTCAGCAAACAGGTCGCCCAGCTCGAGGACCTGCTGCAGCACAGTTTGTTTCGCCGGGTCCGTCGCCGCCTGCAGCTTACCCCGGCGGGCGCCCTCTACCTCGCCGAGGTGGACAAGATCCTCAATCAGCTGGAGATGTCGGCGCGCTATCTGAGGTCCTATGGCGGCGAGACCGAGGTGCTGCGCGTGGCCACCCCGCCGACCTTTGGCGAGCGCTGGCTGGTGCCGCGGCTCAAGGGCTGGCGCCTGCGCTTTCCCAACATCCACCTGGATGTCTCCAGTGCGCTGGAACCGGTGGACTTCCGCGACCCCCGGCATGACGTGGCGCTGTTCTACGGCCACGGCAGCTGGCCGGGCGCCGAGTGCGAACTGCTGCTGCACGAGCACATGGTCGCGGTCTGCGCGCCGGACCTGCTACCCGCCGAGGGCATCGCCGGACCCGAGCAACTGGTGGACTTCGTCCTGCTGCAGAACACCACCCGCCCGGAATCCTGGCACGACTGGTACGCCAGCCTCGGGCGCGACGAGGTGCACAGCCACCACGGCCCGCGCTTCGACACCTTCACCCTCTGCGCCCGCGCCGCCCAGGAAGGCTGCGGGGTAGCCCTGCTCCCGGAATTCCTGGTCGCCGAAGAACTGGCTTCCGGTCGCCTGGTGCTCGCCTGGCCCCATCGCCTGGCCAGCCCACATGCCTACTGGCTGGCCTATCCGGAACAGATGGCCGAGGTGCCCAAGGTGCGCAGCTTTATCGAGTGGATCCGCGAGAAGGCTTGATGCACTGGCCAATCGTGACCATGGCGGTTCGCAGGTGCGACCGCTTGCCGTTTGCTGATCGCGGCCATGGGCCGCTCCTACAAAACATCACTCTCTGTAGGAGCGGCCGCATCGGCGGACCGCCACGGCCGCGATGAGGATGTCCACCGCGAACTTCATCCCGCACCAGAAACGAAAAACCCGGCCGAGGCCGGGTTTTTTATTCAGGGTCGTCTTAGACGCCGGAGGCTTCCGCCGCCGCCACATCCTTGATCGACAGCTTGATGCGACCGCGGTTGTCCACGTCCAGCACCAGCACCTTCACTTCCTGACCTTCTTTCAGCACGTCGGTGACCTTCTCGATGCGCTGATCGCTCAGCTGCGAGATGTGCACCAGGCCATCCTTGCCAGGCAGGATGCTGACGAAGGCGCCGAAGTCGACGATGCGCTCCACCTTGCCGACATAGATCTTGCCGATCTCGGCCTCGGCAGTGATGCCCAGGACGCGCTGCTTGGCCGCTTCAGCGGCTTCGCGAGTCTCGCCGTAGATCTTGATGGTGCCGTCGTCTTCGATGTCGATCGACGCCTTGGTCTCTTCGCAGATACCACGGATGGTGGCGCCACCCTTGCCGATCACGTCGCGGATCTTGTCCTGGTCGATCTTCATCGCCAGCATGGTCGGGGCATTTTCGGACAGCTCGGCACGCGACTCGGAGATCACCTGGTTCATCTGACCCAGGATGTTCAGACGCGCTTCCAGCGCCTGCTCCAGAGCGATCTCCATGATCTCTTCGGTGATGCCGTTGATCTTGATGTCCATCTGCAGGGCGGTGACGCCCTTGGCAGTACCGGCCACCTTGAAGTCCATGTCGCCGAGGTGATCTTCGTCACCCAGGATGTCGGTCAGGACGGCGAACTTCTCGCCTTCCTTGACCAGACCCATGGCGATACCGGCAACCGGGGCCTTGACCGGCACACCGGCATCCATCAGCGCCAGAGAGGCACCGCAGACCGAGGCCATGGAGCTGGAGCCGTTGGATTCGGTGATCTCGGAGACCACGCGGATGCTGTAGGGGAAGGCGTCCTGGGTCGGCAGCATGGCCTGGATGCCACGACGGGCCAGACGGCCGTGACCGATCTCGCGACGGCCCGGGCTGCCCATGCGGCCGCACTCGCCGACCGAGAAGGGCGGGAAGTTGTAGTGCAGCATGAAGCTGTCACGGCGCTCGCCTTCCAGGGTGTCCAGCAGCTGCGAGTCACGGGCGGTACCCAGGGTCGCGGTGACCAGGGCCTGGGTTTCGCCACGGGTGAACAGTGCCGAACCGTGGGTCTTCTTCAGCGGACCGACTTCGATCTGCAGCGGGCGAACGGTGCGGGTGTCGCGACCATCGATACGCGGCTTGCCGTCGACGATGTTCTGGCGCACGGTGCGGTATTCCAGCAGACCGAAGGTCTCCTTGACCTCGGCTTCGCTGTACTGACCGTTCTCACCGGCCAGCTTGGCGATGGCCTGGTCACGCAGGGCACCCAGGGCCGCATAGCGATCCTGCTTGATGGTGATGGTGTAGGCACGGGACACGGCGTCGCCGACTTCGGCCTTGACGGCTTCGATCAGGGCGGTGTTCTCGGCAGGCGCCTGCCAGTTCCAGGTCGGCTTGCCGGCTTCGGCAGCGAACTGGCTGATGGCCTCGATGGCCACCTGGAATTCTTCGTGGGCGAACAGCACGCCGCCCAGCATCTGGTCTTCGGTCAGCTCGTCGGCTTCGGATTCCACCATCAGCACGGCGTCACGGGTGCCGGCCACGACCATGTCCAGGCTGGAGCTCTGCAGCTGCTCGTAGCTGGGGTTCAGCAGGTAGCCCAGTTCGCTGTGGTAGCCCACGCGGGCGGCGGCGATCGGACCGGCAAAGGGGATACCGGAAATGGCCAGGGCGGCGGAGGTGCCGATCATGGCGGCGATGTCCGGATCGGACTTCTTGTTGGTGCTGACCACGGTGCAGACCACCTGGACTTCGTTGAGGAAGCCTTCGGGGAACAGCGGACGGATCGGACGATCGATCAGGCGCGAGGTCAGGGTTTCCTTCTCGGAAGGACGGCCTTCACGCTTGAAGTAACCACCGGGGATACGGCCAGCGGCGTAGGTCTTCTCCTGGTAGTGCACGGACAGCGGGAAGAAGTCCTTGCCGACGGCGGGCTGCTTGGCACCGACCACGGTGACCAGCACGCTGACGTCATCGGTGGAGACCAGCACGGCACCGGTCGCCTGGCGCGCGATGCGGCCGGTTTCCAGGGTGAAGTTCTGCTCACCGAACTTGAATTGCTTGATTACTGGATTCACAGTCTTTCCTTCTCTTTATTGCCTTGGGGGAAACAGGGGCGACCAGAGGGATTCGGACCCTCGCTGATCTCCGGGGTGACGCAGGCCGATTCTGCCGGCCTTTCAAGCAAAAAAGCCGGAGGCCGGCGCGAGCCGACCTCCAGCTTCAGACTGCTTGCAGCAGGTCTGCATCGTATTAACGACGCAGGCCCAGGCGAGCGATCAGTGCGCTGTAACGAGAGGTGTCTTTGGACTTCAGGTAGTCCAGCAGCTTACGACGCTGGTTGACCATGCGGATCAGACCACGACGGCTGTGGTGATCCTTGCCGTTGATCTTGAAGTGACCTTGCAGCTTGTCGATGTTGGCGGACAGCAGGGCAACCTGCACTTCCGGCGAACCGGTGTCGCCTTCGGCGCGCTTGAACTCGTTTACGATCTGGGCTTTGTCTTCAACGCTCAGTGCCATGATAGGGCTCCTCTGAGGAACAGGCCGGGATAGGTCCCGTGCTTAGGAAAGAGGTGTGACCGTGCCTGCTGACAGCCACCCTCGGTATCGGTCTAGGACCGAATCAGTCTACGGGGGGCAACCTGCCCCTCGTCATCAATCTCGCCGATGCCGATGAAACGACCCTGGTCGTCCTGCACCCGCATCAAGCCGAATTTCGGTGCATTGGCCGCCCGGACGGGCTGACCGTGCAACCAGTAGTAGGCGCTGTGCTGAGTCAACTGCACCAGCGGCCAGTGCTCCAGGCCACTGTCGACCGGCAGCAGGAAGCGATCCAGCGCTGCGGAACCGCCTTCGGCGTGCACCGCCTCCAGCTCTTCCAGGCTGATGGCCTGCGCCAGACCGAAGGGGCCGGCCTGGGTACGGCGCAACTCGGCCACATGGGCACCGCAGCCGAGCAGGGCGCCGAGGTCTTCGACCAGGGTGCGCACATAGGTGCCCTTGCTGCAGGCCACTTCCAACGTCGCGCGATCTTCCTGCAACGCCAGCAGTTCCAGCCGGGCAATAGTAACAGAACGCGGCTCGCGCTCCACTACTTCGCCCGCACGCGCCAGCTTGTAGAGCGGCTGACCGTCGCGCTTCAGCGCCGAATACATCGGCGGAATCTGCTCTATCTGGCCCCGGAAGGCCGGTAGCGCCGCCCGGATGGCCGCTTCGTCGACCGCGACCGCTCGTCGCTCCAGCACCTCACCCTCGGCATCGCCGGTGGTGGTGGTGACGCCAAGTTGCGCCACGGTGCTGTAGCCCTTGTCGGCATCCAGCAGGTACTGGGAAAACTTGGTCGCCTCGCCAAAGCACAGCGGCAGTACGCCGGTGGCCAGGGGATCCAGGCTACCGGTGTGCCCGGCCTTTTCGGCATTGAGCAGCCAGCGGACCTTTTGCAGGGCGGCATTGGAGGAAAAGCCGCGCGGCTTGTCCAGCACCAGCACGCCATGCACCTGCCGGCGAATTCGCTTGACCTGGGCCACCCTACTCCTCCCCGTCCTGCCGACGGTCTTCGGCGACCGCCCGCTCGATCAGCGCCGACAGCTGGGCGCCGCGACGGATGCTCTCGTCATACTGGAAACCCAGTTGCGGAACGGTCCGCAGCTTCATCGCCCGACCCAACTGCTGCCGCAGGAAGCCGGAGGCATCCTTGAGGATGGCGATATTCTGCTTGATCGCCTCGGGGTCATCGTCCTTGCCCAGCACGGTGATGTGCACCTTGGCATGGGACAGATCCCGGGCCACGTCCACGCCGGTGATCGTCACCATGCCCAGCCGTGGATCTTTGATTTCGCGATGGATCAACAGCGCCAGTTCGCGCTGTATCTGATCACCGATACGCTGGGTACGGCTGAATTCTTTGGCCATGTCGAAACTCTCGTACAAAAGGCCGCAGACGTCAGGCCTGCCAGCCATGAACCTTGGAAACGCGAACGGCAAGTCCGGACCTGGCAGGGTTCTGCCAGGTCCGCGACCTGCCGTCCTGGTGCAGAGTCGTCGTTACAGCGAACGGGCGACCTGAACCTTCTCGAACACTTCGATCTTGTCGCCGACGCGGACGTCGTTGTAGCTCTTCACGCCGATACCGCATTCCATGCCAGCGCGTACTTCGGCCACGTCATCCTTGAAGCGACGCAGGGATTCCAGCTCGCCTTCGAAGATGACCACGTCTTCGCGCAGGACGCGGATCGGACGGTTGCGGTGCACCATGCCCTCGGTGACCATGCAGCCGGCGACGGCGCCGAACTTGGGCGAACGGAAGACGTCACGCACCTCGGCGATACCCAGGATGTTCTCCCGGACGTCACTGCCCAGCATGCCGGTCAGCGCCTTCTTCACATCTTCGATGATGTCGTAGATGACGTTGTAGTAGCGCATGTCGAGGCCTTCCTGCTCGACGATCTTCCGCGCCCCGGCATCGGCCCGGACGTTGAAGCCGAACAGCACGGCATTGGACGCCAGCGCCAGGTTGGCATCGCTCTCGGTGATACCACCGACGCCACCGCCGACTACCCGTACCTGGACTTCGTCGTTGCCTAGACCGGACAGCGAACCCTGCAGCGCCTCGAGGGAGCCGCGCACATCGGACTTGAGCACGATGTTGAGGGTCTTTTTCTCGTCCTGGCCCATGTTCTCGAAGATGTTCTCGAGCTTGCCGGCGTGAGCGCGGGCCAGCTTGATCTCGCGGAACTTGCCCTGACGGAACAGCGCCACTTCGCGGGCCTTCTTCTCGTCGGTCAGCACGGTGAGTTCGTCACCGGCATCCGGGGTGCCGTCCAGGCCGAGAATCTCGACCGGGATGGACGGGCCGGCTTCCTTGATCGGCTTGCCGTTCTCGTCGAGCATGGCACGGATGCGGCCGAAGTTGACGCCGACCAGCGCCATGTCGCCCTGCCGCAGGGTACCGTTCTGGACCAGCACGGTAGCGACCGGACCACGACCCTTGTCCAGGCGCGATTCGATGACCACACCGCGACCGGGTGCTTCCGGCGTAGCGGTCAGCTCCAGGACTTCGGCCTGCAGCAGGATGGCTTCGAGCAGCTCGTCCACACCGGTACCGGCCTTGGCCGAGACGTGCACGAACTGGGTATCGCCGCCCCACTCTTCCGGGATGACCTGACGACCGGCCAGATCGTGCTTGACGCGATCCGGATCGGCATCGGGCTTGTCGATCTTGTTGACCGCCACGACGATGGGGACACCCGCCGCCTTGGCGTGCTGGATGGCTTCCTCGGTCTGCGGCATGACGCCGTCATCGGCCGCGACGACCAGGATGACGATGTCGGTGGCCTTGGCACCACGGGCACGCATCGCGGTGAACGCGGCGTGGCCAGGGGTATCCAGGAAGGTCACCATGCCACGCTCGGTTTCGACGTGGTAGGCACCGATGTGCTGGGTGATGCCACCGGCTTCGCCCGACGCGACCTTGGCGCGACGGATGTAGTCCAGCAGCGAGGTCTTGCCGTGGTCGACGTGACCCATGACGGTCACCACCGGCGCACGGTGCAGGGCCTTGCCACCCTCGAACTTGAGGGACTCGGCCAGCTGGTCTTCCAGGGCGTTCTCGTTGACCAGCTTGACCTTGTGGCCCAGCTCTTCGGCCACCAGCTGCGCCGTCTCGCGGTCGAGCACCTGGTTGATGGTGGCGGGAGACCCCATCTTGAACATGAACTTGATGACTTCGGCGGCCTTCACCGACATCTGCTGAGCTAGCTCAGAGACGGTGATGGTCTCACCTAGATTGACTTCGCGCACTACAGGTCCTGTCGGGCTCTGGAACCCGTGTTGGTTTCGCTTCTTGAGTCGCGATTTGCCACCGCGACCGCCACGCCGGCCAAAGCCCTCTTCCTCGTCGTCGCCACTGCGCACGGTACGGGGAGCTGCGACCTTGTCCTTGATCGACGGGCGATGCTGGGCATTCTTGCGCTCACGGCGCTCGTCTTCTTCGCGCTTGCTGCTCGGGGCAGGATGCACGGGACGACGCGGTTCTTCGCGCTTGCGCTCACCAGCCGGGTCGGCTTTCTTGACCTCGGCGGCAGGCGCGGCAGCGGGTTGCTGCTCGGCCACCACGGCCGGGGCTTCCGGCGCGGCAGGGGCTGCAGCCTCGGCGGGGACCGCCTGCTGCGTGGCCTGAGCCGCGGCTTCGGCCTGCTGCTGGGCAGCGGCCTCGGCAGCGCGCTGGGCTTCTTCCTCGGCACGTGCCTGGACAGCGGCCTCTTCGGCGGCGCGCTGGGCTTCCTGCTCGCGGCGCTGTTCGGCCTCGAGTTCAGCGGTGCTGCGCTTGACGAAGGTCTTCTTCTTGCGCACTTCGACGCTGACTGTCTTGCTGCCGGCCACTTTCAGCGTGGTCTGGGTCTTGCGCTGCAGGGTGATCTTGCTTGGCTCGTCGAGCTGCGCGGTCCCCTTCAGGTGCGTCAGCAGGGCCTGCTTTTCCGCATCGCTCACCAACTGCTCAGCACTGCTGTGCGTCAGACCTGCCTCGCGCATCTGCTGTAGCAGACGTTCCACCGGCGTATTGACCGTTTGGGCCAGTTCTTTCACCGTGACTTGCGTCATGCACTTCTCTCCTCAGACTGCGCCGCTTACTCGAACCAATGGGCACGGGCAGCCATGATCAGCTTGCCGGCACGCTCTTCGGTCATGCCGTTGATGTCGAGCAGGTCGTCGATCGACTGCTCGGCGAGCTCTTCGCGATTGACCACGCCACGCTGGGCCAGCGCGCTGGCGAGCTGGGGATCCATGCCGTCGAGGGTCAGCAGATCTTCGCTGGGGCTCTTCTGTTCTTCGGTCGCGATGGCCCGGGTAAGCAGGCGATCCTTGGCCCGGGTACGCAGCTCGTTGACGATGTCTTCGTCGAAGCCATCGATGTTGAGCATCTCTTCCATGGGCACGTAGGCCACTTCCTCGAGGGAGGTGAAGCCTTCTTCCACCAGTACCTGAGCCAGCTCCTCGTCGACATCCAGCTCGTCGATGAAGCGCTGGATGATGTCGCCGGTCTCCGCCTGCTGCTTGGCGTTGATATCCGCCTCGGTCATCACGTTGAGCGTCCAGCCGGTCAGTTGACTGGCCAGGCGCACGTTCTGACCGCCACGACCGATGGCCTGGGCCAGGTTGTCCTCGGCGACGGCGATATCCATGGTACGGCTGTCTTCGTCGACGATGATCGAAGCGACTTCGGCCGGGGCCATGGCATTGATGACGAACTGCGCAGGGTTGTCGTCCCAGAGGACGATGTCGACCCGCTCGCCACCCAGTTCACCGGATACCGCCTGGACACGCGAACCGCGCATGCCGATGCAGGCACCCTGGGGATCGATGCGCTTGTCCTTGGAACGGACGGCGATCTTGGCCCGCGAACCCGGATCCCGGGCAGCCGCCATGACATCGATCAGCTGTTCGGAAATTTCCGGTACTTCGATGCGGAACAGCTCGATCAGCATCTGCGGATCGGTACGCGACAGCATCAGCTGCGGACCGCGGTTTTCCGTACGGATTTCCTTGAGCAGGGCACGCAGACGCACGCCCATGCGGAAGGTCTCGCGGGGAATGATGTGCTCGCGCGGCAGCAGCGCCTCGGCATTGTTGCCCAGGTCGACGATCACGCTGTCACGGGTGACCTTCTTGACGGTACCCGAGATGATCTCGCCGACCTTCTCGCGATAGGCGTCCACCACCTGAGCCCGCTCGGCCTCGCGCACCTTCTGCACGATCACCTGCTTGGCGGTCTGGGCGGCAATCCGACCGAACTCGATGGACTCGATCTTCTCTTCGATCACTTCACCGGCCTTGACGCCGGGATGCTCTTCCTGGGCGTCTTCCACCGTCAGATGCGAATCGGGCAACTGATAGTCTTGGTCTTCCACCACGGTCCAGCGGCGGAAGGTTTCGTAGCTGCCGTTGTGTCTGTTGATCGACACCCGCAGATCCACATCTTCTTCGTAGCGCTTCTTGGTAGCCGTGGCGAGAGCCAACTCCAGTGCCTCGAAGATGACGCCGGGTGGAACACCCTTCTCGTTCGAAACAGATTCCACTACCAGCAGAACTTCTTTGCTCATCTTACGCCTCGTATTCGCAATCCTTGGGATCCGCGGTCTCGCGCTCAAATCACTCGAAACGGGGAACGACGTTGGCCTTGTCGATCATCTCGATGGGCAGCAGATACTCATGCTCGTCCACCTGCACCACGACGTCCTGGTCTTCCACACCGCGCAGCAAACCCTGGAAATTACGTCGCCCTTCGAAGGGCGACCGAAGTTTGACCTTGACCTGTTCACCGACGTGGGCAGCGAATTGCTCCAGGGTGAACAGCGGTCTATCCATACCGGGGGAAGACACCTCAAGGGTGTATTCATTGGTGATCGGATCTTCCACATCGAGTACGCCACTTACCTGGCGACTGACAGCCTCGCAATCTTCGACGAGAATGCCGTTGGGATGATCGATGTAGACACGCAGTAGCGAATGCCGCCCTTGGGAGATGTACTCGACACCCCAGCAGACATAGCCAAGCGCCTCGACGACGGGGGCCAGCAAGGCCTGCAACTGTTCTAGCTTGCTCGACACCTGGTTGCCTCGCGTTTTTTGAGAATAAAAAATGGGCATTACGCCCATCCCTAAGAGGTCTGCGCAAGAAAGCGCGACCCGAACTGTCCAGCCAACAAAAAGCCCCTAAAAAGGGGCTTTAAATAACTGGTTGCGGGGGCTGGATTTGAACCAACGACCTTCGGGTTATGAGCCCGACGAGCTACCAGACTGCTCCACCCCGCGTCAAAGCTGGAGCGAGATTATATTCAACTGAACTCTAGGAGTCAACCTACTCTATTCTCGCCGCGTCCTGCAGGACGTCTTTGCTATTTGGTGCCGAAGATGGGACTCGAACCCATACAGCCTATGGCCACTACCCCCTCAAGATAGCGTGTCTACCAATTCCACCACTTCGGCATGAAACCTTTTAAACCTACTTGGACTCCTGGGGCACGTCCCCGGAAGTACCACCCTGGGCAGCACGTGGCTGGCTCAGAGGAACATCGTTACCATCCTGCTTCGGCTGAGGAGCCTGCTGGACTGGCTGAGTGGGCAGACCCACCTCACGCAGACCCAGCGCACGGTCTTTGGCGTAATACCCCAGACCTAGGCTAGTCGCGAAAAAAACCGCGGCTAGTATAGCAGTAAAACGACTCAGAAAGGTAGCAGAACCTTGACTACCAAACACGGTACCCGAGGCGCCCGCACCAAAGGATGCACCGGCTTCGGCACCCTTGCCCTGCTGCATCAATACCAGCACGATCAGGCCAAGCGCCATCAGCAAGTGGATCACAACTACTGCAGTTTCCAACATTATCCACGTCCTGCAGCGCGGCAAATCGCACTGAACTCTTCAGCATTCAGGGAGGCTCCACCCACCAACCCCCCATCAATATCCGGCATGCCGAACAACTCGGCAGCACTGGCAGCCTTGACACTGCCGCCATACAGCAGCTGAAGGCCATCAGCGACCTCAGCATCGGCTTCGCGCACCAAGGCACGAATCGCCGCATGAACCTCTTGCGCCTGCTCCGGCGTTGCCGTGAGCCCCGTACCTATCGCCCAGACCGGCTCGTAGGCCACGACGGCATTGGCAAAAGCTGCCACTCCAACCACCTCGATGACCGCCTTCAGCTGGCCACCTACCACGTCCAAAGTGCGCTCAGCCTCCCGCTCTTCACGGGTTTCGCCGACGCAGAGCACGGGAATCATCCCGCCCTCCTGAATGGCCGCGAATTTCTTCGCCACCACCGCATCATCCTCGCCCAGCAGTGCACGCCGCTCGGAGTGCCCCACCAGTACGTAACGGCAACCGAATTCTGCCAACTGGGTCGAGGACACCTCGCCAGTCAGAGCCCTCTCACCCGCGACGGAGGCACAAGTCTGAGCCCCCACCATCAGCGACGTTGCCGCCAGCGCTTCAGCCACCCCCGGCAGATGCACCAATGTCGGAATCACCACGACATCAACACCCGCTGCGCCATCCAACCCTTTCAAGCCTGCGACCAGCGCCGACACGCCTTGCAGCGAGCCATGCATTTTCCAGTTACCGGCAACCAGGGAACGACGCATGCGTTTTACCTCAGGGAGCGAAGTGGGCGCAGATGTTACTCAATCGAAAACAGGCATGCAAGCAAATCAAGCACATACCTCGCTTATCAGCTCGGCGAGGGCCTCGGCATGGGCGCGCACCTCGCGCTCGTTCTCGCCTTCGACCATGACGCGCAGCAGCGGCTCGGTACCGGATTTGCGCAGCAGTACCCGTCCCTTGCCGGCCATCTTCTCGGTGACCTCGGCACTGGCCTGCTTGACCCGCGGGTTCTCCAAGGGATCCTGGCCGCCACCGAACCTCACGTTTATCAGCACCTGTGGGCACTTGCGCAGCGCCATGCGCGCCTGGGCCAGGGTCTGGCCGGCATTGCGCAGGGCGATGAGCACCTGCAGCGCGGCGATGGTGGCGTCGCCGGTGGTGGTGTACTGGCAACAGACCACATGCCCGGAATTCTCGCCGCCCAGCACCCAGTTGCGCTCCAGCAGCTCGGCCATCACATAGCGATCGCCTACCTTGGCGCGCACGAAGGGAATATCCAGTTCGGCCAGCCCCAGCTCGAGACCGAGATTGCTCATCAGGGTACCGACCACCCCACCCTCGAGGCGACCACGACGCTTGAGATCGCGGGCGATCAGATAGAGCAGCTCATCGCCATCCACTGCCGCTCCGGTGTGATCCACCATCAGCACTCGATCACCGTCGCCGTCGAAGGCGATGCCGATGTCGGCGTGCTGGTCGAGCACCGCCTGTTGCAGCCCCTCCAGATGGGTGGAACCGCAATCCTTGTTGATATTGAGACCGTCCGGCTGCACCCCGAGCACGCTGACATCAGCTCCGAGCTCACGGAAGACGCTGGGTGCGATCTTGTAGGTAGCGCCATTGGCGCAGTCCAGCACGATCTTCATACCGGCGAAACTGGTCCCGGTCGGCACGCTGCTCTTGCAGAATTCGATGTAACGACCCGCGGCATCGTTGATGCGCGAGACCTTGCCGATACGCGCCGAGTCGACCACGGTCATGGGCGTGTCGAGCAGCTCCTCGATCATGGTTTCCAGTTCATCGGGCAGCTTGGTGCCGGCGCCGGAAAAGAACTTGATGCCATTGTCGTAGTAGGGATTGTGCGAAGCACTGATAACGATGCCGGCGCTGGCCTGGAAGGTCCGCGTCAGATAGGCGATACCCGGCGTCGGCATGGGACCCAGCAGCATAACGTCGGCACCGGCAGCGGAAAGACCGGCTTCCAGTGCCGATTCGAACATGTAGCCGGAGTTGCGGGTGTCCTTGCCCACCAGCACTCGACAACCGCCGCGACTGCGAAAGGCGATACCCGCCGCCCAGCCCAGCTTGAGCATGAACTCGGGGGTGATGGGATACGTTCCGACCTTGCCGCGAATACCATCGGTTCCAAAATACTTTCTTGCCATCAGTTCTGTTCCTGCCTGAAGCCTTCGACCGCGGTGATCATCTTCACCGCGTCCACCGTTTCCGCCACATCATGGACCCTGAGGATCTGCGCACCCTTGGCCAGCGCCAGCGCCGCCAGAGCCAGACCGCCTGCCAGGCGTCCCTCTACGGGTCGCCCGGTAACCGCGCCGATCATGCTCTTGCGAGAAACGCCCACCAGCAAGGGTAGCCCAAAGGCGAGCAACTCGGTTTGTCGTCTGAACAGCTCGAGGTTGTGCTCCAGGGTCTTGGCAAAGCCATAGCCCGGATCCAGCACCAGCCGCCCGCGGCAGATCCCGGCCGCTTCGCAACGGGCAATCTGCTCGGCGAGAAAGGCGCCGACTTCGCCGGCGACGTCAGCATAGACGGGCGCCTGCTGCATGGTGCCGGGCTCGCCCCGCATGTGCATCAGGCAGACCGCCAGATCGGTCGCGGCGGCAGCTTCCAGGGCGCCGGGCCGGCGCAGCGAGCGGACATCATTGATCAGACCGGCCCCTGCCTGAGCACCTTCCCGCATGACTACCGGCGAGGAGGTGTCCATGGAGATGACGACATCCAGCTCTCGGGCGATCGCCTCGACCACCGGCACGACACGCTCGAGCTCCTCGACCTCGGACACTGGGGGCGCCCCTGGTCGCGTGGACTCTCCACCCACATCGATGATGGCAGCACCGGCCGTCATCATCGCCTCGGCATGGCGCAACGCGCTGTCGACAGCCGTATAGCGACCGCCGTCGGAGAAGGAATCTGGCGTCACGTTGAGGATGCCCATGACTTTGGGCGCGTCAAAAACAAGAACCCGATTGCCGCAAGGCAATCGGGTCGAAGGGAACGGATTGAACATGGGTGTTTCAGTGTTCTCCGGCCGGACCACCGATGGGTGTTTCAGGACGATCGCTACCGCTCTGCGGTGCCGGCGAATCACCGGTAGGACCACCCCGGTCATGCCAGTCGCGCGGCTCACGCGGCACCTTGCCCGCCATGATGTCGTCGATCTGGTCCGAATCGATGGTCTCGTACTTCATCAGGGCATCGGACATGAGTTCGAGCTTGTCGCGATTCTCGTCCAGCAGGCGCTTGGCAGTGTTATAGCAGTCGTCGATGATGCGACGAATCTCCAGATCGATCAGCTTGGCGGTCTCTCCCGACATGTTGCCGGCGCCACTACCCCCCGAACGACCCAGGTAGCCTTCGTTCTCTTCCTCACCATACAGCAGCGGACCGAGCTTCTCGGACAGGCCCCACTTGGTCACCATGTTTCGCGCCAGGGAGGTCGCCCGCATGATGTCGTTGGAAGCGCCCGTGGTGACGCCTTCGAAGCCCAGGGTCATCTCTTCGGCGATACGGCCACCGAACAGCGAACAGATCTGGCTTTCCAGCGCCCGCTTGGACAGGCTGTAGCGATCTTCCTCGGGCAGGAACATGGTCACGCCCAGGGCCCGGCCACGGGGAATGATGGAGACCTTGTAGACCGGATCGTGCTCGGGCACCAGGCGACCCACGATGGCATGGCCCGCTTCGTGATAGGCAGTGTTGCGCTTCTCCTTCTCGGACATGACCATGGTCTTGCGCTCGGCGCCCATCATGATCTTGTCCTTGGCCAGCTCGAACTCGCGCATATCAACGGTGCGCTTGTTGGAACGAGCGGCGAACAGGGAGGCCTCATTGACCAGGTTGGCAAGGTCGGCACCGGAGAAACCCGGGGTACCCCGCGCGATGACGCCCGCGTCGACGCGCTCGCCAATCGGCACCTTGCGCATGTGCACCTTGAGGATCTGCTCGCGGCCGCGGATGTCCGGCAGACCGACCACGACCTGGCGGTCGAAACGACCGGGACGCAGCAGTGCCGGGTCCAGTACGTCAGGCCGGTTGGTGGCTGCGATGACGATGATGCCATCGTTCATTTCGAAGCCGTCCATCTCGACCAGCAGCTGGTTCAGGGTCTGCTCGCGCTCGTCGTGACCACCGCCCATGCCATTGCCACGATGGCGACCGACCGCATCGATCTCGTCGATGAAGATGATGCAGGGGGCATGCTTCTTGGCCTGGTCGAACATGTCGCGGACACGGCTGGCGCCGACACCGACGAACATCTCGACGAAGTCCGAGCCGGAAATGGTGAAGAACGGCACCTTGGCCTCGCCTGCCACGGCCTTGGCCAGCAGCGTCTTGCCGGTACCCGGCGAACCGACCATCAGCACACCGCGGGGAATACGCCCGCCGAGGCGCTGGAACTTGCCCGGATCACGCAGGAATTCGACCAGCTCGGTGACTTCTTCCTTGGCTTCGTCGCACCCGGCGACGTCGGCGAAGGTGGTCTTGACCTGGTCTTCCGACAACAGCCGCGCCTTGCTCTTGCCAAAGCTCATGGGGCCGCCGCGACCACCAGCGCCCCCCTGCATCTGGCGCATGAAGAACATGAAGACCGCGATGATCACCAGGATCGGGAAGCTGGCCACCAGCAGCTGAGTCCAGATGCTCTGCTGCTCGGGCTGCTTGCCGGTGATGGTGACGCTGTTGTTCACCAGATCGCCGATCAGGCCATTGTCCTGGATCGCCGGACGGATGGTCTTGAAGGGATCGCCGTCACGATGCTTGCCGGTGATGACATAGCCATCCACGGTCACGCTCTCGATCTGCCCGTCCTTCACCTGCTGGATGAAGTCGGAATAGTTGAGCGTCTGGGGTTCGTTGGGGCTGGAGAAGTTGTTCATCACGGTGACGAGCACCGCGGCGATGATCAGCCACAGGATCAGATTCTTTGCCATGTCGTTCAATTGACTACCCTCTGCGCCGGTTTCGTGGGTAAACCGTTCGAAGCGAAACCGGCAGTGACCGGTAAGTTACTACACAAAGCCTGGCCCACGGCAGACATCGTCTGTAACGCTATATGAGTCCTCTGCCTTTGACTCTAGGGCAAGGCAGACGTTGCGGCCATCAATTCTCTCAATTGCCCCTAAAACCGCGACCCAATAGCTATTGCTGGCGCGATCTGGTCCCGCGACACGGAGAGCCTTGGATCAGCCCGCCGTACTCCGCTCGCTCATATGGGGGCCAGGACGGAAATAACAAGGCCTCCCGCCGGACACCTGGTATCTGGCCCTGCGAACTGCCCAGGCAGGTCCCCCGGGTGGCTTGCTTCCAGCCGCGAGTCCATCCACTACGGTCATGCCTCACAGTGACCTGACGCCTGCGCTCGTGGCGGTATCCCTTGAGCCGGCGAGACCGGTTCTGTCGGGGGCCACCGTCACGTTGTCGCGTATCGCTGGGCGGCACCGGGCAGCTGGGATAAACTGTTCGGCTTTTATCCGGGGTGAATTATGGCGCTCAACAACGAGCTCAAAAAGCGGTTCAAGGCGATCGGTCATCAACTCAAGCCGGTGGTCACCATCAGCGAGAACGGCCTGAGCGAAGGCGTACTGGGTGAACTCGACCGCGCGCTGAACGATCACGAACTGATCAAGATCAAGCTGGCCGTCACCGAGCGTGATGACCGCCGGGCCCTGATCGACGAGCTGTGCGCGTCGAGCAAGGCGGAGCTGGTGCAGGTGATCGGCAAGATGGCGCTGATCTATCGCAAGGCCCGCGAGCAGAATCGCAATCTGTCCAACGTGGTGCGCTACACCGCCTGATTGCCCGGCGCGCGCCCGGGAACGGGCTGCAGCACCAGGATCAGTCCGCAGAGCAGCAGAACCAGGTAGCCGGCCAAGGCGGTCGGCCCGGTCCAGAAGCGTGCCAGTTCGTTCTGCAGCAGCACCGCCAGTGCACTGGCCAGCAGCAGCTGGCCGCGCAGGTCACGCCACAAGGCGCCCACACCTGCCCACCACACCAGCACCACGATCTGAGTAAAGACCCCACCGCCTGCGGCGCTGAGCATCATGCGTAGCAATTCTTCGCGTCCGGACTGGATCAGCAGCGGCGCCCAGCCCGCCTGGGCCAGCGCCACGGGGATGCACAGGTGCAGGGCGACCAGCGGGCCGACCCAGAACACCTGGGCCAGCTGCCAGGCGGCGGCGAGCAGCCTGGCGAGCCAGCCGCTGGCGCGGTGATCAGACGTGACGGACGGCGACAATTTCGTATTCGACATTGCCACCCGGGGTCTTCACCACCACCACGTCCCCTTCTTCCTTGCCGATCAGCGCGCGCGCGATGGGCGAACCCACCGACAGCTTGCTCTGCTTGATATCCGCCTCGTCGTCACCAACGATCTGGTAGGTCACCGTCTCGTCGGTCTCGGTGTTGGCGATCTCCACGGTGGTGCCGAAGATCACCTTGCCGGTGTGCGGCAAGGCGGCCACGTCGATCACCTGAGCGTTCTGCAGGCGACCTTCGATATCGCGGATACGCGCCTCGACCATACCCTGCTGCTCACGGGCGGCATGGTATTCGGCGTTCTCCTTGAGGTCACCCAGCTCGCGCGCCTCGGCGATGGCCTGGGTGATCTGCGGGCGTAGCTCGGTCTTGAGATGCTTGAGTTCGTCTTCCAGGGCGCGAGCGCCCTGAACGGTCATCGGGTACTTGGTCATGCCTTCACTCCTGCATGCAGATCTTGCAGACGGCGCACGGTCTTCTCGGCGCCGAATTTCAAAGCTTCGCAAATGGCCTGGCCGCCGGCAATGGTGGTGGTGCAGCAGAGCTTGTGCTGCAGCGCGTTGCGGCGGATCGAATAGGAATCGGCGATGGACTGCCGGCCTTCGGTGGTGTTGATGATCAGGGTGACCTCGTCATTCTTGATCATGTCGACCACGTGGGGACGGCCTTCGGTCACCTTGTTCACGCGGCGCACCGGCAGGCCGGCTGCCTCGATCACCCGCGCGGTACCGGCGGTGGCCACGACCTCGAAGCCGAGGCCGACCAGATCGCGGGCGACCTGCACGGCTTCGGGCTTGTCATCGTCCCGCACACTGATGAAGGCGCAACCGGAATTCGGCAGGATCTCGTTGGCGCCCAGCTGGGCCTTGGCGAAGGCTTCGCCGAAGCTGTCGCCGACCCCCATCACCTCGCCGGTGGACTTCATTTCCGGGCCGAGGATGGGGTCGACGCCGGGGAACTTGTTGAAGGGGAACACCGCTTCCTTGACGCTGAAGAACGGCGGGATGATCTCCTGGGTGAAGCCCACCTCGGCCAGGGTCTTGCCAGCCATGACCCGGGCGGCCACCTTGGCCAGGGACTCGCCGATGCACTTGGAGACGAAGGGCACGGTACGGGAAGCGCGCGGGTTGACCTCGATGACGTAGATGTCTTCACCCTGCACGGCCATCTGCACGTTCATCAGACCGATTACGCCAAGTTCCAGGGCCATCTTTTTGACCTGCTCGCGGATCTCGTCCTGGATGTGCTTGGGCAGCGAATAGGGCGGCAGCGAACAGGCGGAGTCACCGGAGTGCACGCCGGCCTGTTCGATGTGCTGCATGATGGCGCCGATCACCACGGTCTTGCCGTCGCACACCGCATCCACGTCCACCTCGATGGCGCAGTTGAGGAAGTGGTCGAGCAGCACGGGACTGTCGTTGGACACCTTCACCGCTTCGCGCATGTAGCGCTTGAGCTCTTCTTCCTGGTAGACGATTTCCATCGCCCGGCCGCCCAGCACGTAGGAGGGACGGACCACCATCGGATAGCCGATGTTCTTGGACAGGGCCAGGGCCTCGTCTTCACTGCGCGCGGTGGCGTTGGCCGGCTGACGCAGATTCAGACGCTGCACCATCTGCTGGAAGCGCTCGCGGTCTTCGGCGCGGTCGATGGCGTCGGGGCTGGTGCCGATGATGGGCACGCCGGCTTCTTCCAGGGCGCGGCAGAGCTTGAGCGGGGTCTGGCCGCCGTACTGGACGATGACGCCCTTGGGCTGCTCGACGCGAACGATCTCCAGCACGTCCTCCAGGGTCACCGGCTCGAAGAACAGGCGGTCGGAGGTGTCGTAGTCGGTGGAGACGGTTTCCGGGTTGCAGTTGACCATGATGGTCTCGTAGCCGTCTTCACGCATGGCCAGGGCCGCGTGCACGCAGCAGTAGTCGAACTCGATGCCCTGGCCGATGCGGTTGGGACCGCCGCCGAGGATCATGATCTTGTCGCGACCGCTGGGCTTGGCCTCGCACTCTTCCTCGTAGGTGGAGTAGAGGTAGGCGGTGTCGGTGGCGAATTCGGCGGCGCAGGTATCCACCCGCTTGTATACCGGCAGCACCTTGAGCTTGTGGCGATGGGCCCGCAGGTTCTTCTCGGTGACGCCGAGCAGCTTGGCCAGACGCGCATCGGAGAAGCCCTTGCGCTTGAGCTTGCGCATCAGGTCGTAGTCGAGGTCGGCCAGGCCCAGGGTCTTGATGCGCTCCTCGTCCTTGATCAGGTCTTCGATCTGCACCAGGAACCAGGGATCGATACGAGTCAGTTCGAAGACCTTGTCCAGGCTGTAGCCCTGACGGAAGGCGTCGCCGATGTACCAGATGCGATCGGCACCGGGCACGGTCAGCTCGCGCTTGAGGGTGCTGTCGGCCTCGGGATCGGTCGGGTCCAGCTTGGGATCGAAGCCGACCACGCCCACTTCCAGACCGCGCAGGGCTTTCTGCAGGGATTCCTGGAAGGTACGGCCGATGGACATGACCTCGCCCACGGATTTCATCTGGGTGGTCAGACGGGCGTCGGCCTTGGGGAATTTCTCGAAGGCGAAGCGCGGGATCTTGGTGACCACATAGTCGATGGCCGGCTCGAAGGACGCCGGGGTACGACCGCCGGTGATGTCGTTCTGCAGCTCGTCCAGGGTGTAGCCGACCGCCAGCTTGGCGGCGATCTTGGCGATGGGGAAGCCGGTGGCCTTGGAGGCCAGCGCCGAGGAACGCGACACCCGCGGATTCATCTCGATCACCACCATGCGCCCGGTGTCCGGGCAGATGCCGAACTGGACGTTGGAGCCGCCGGTCTCGACGCCGATCTCGCGCAGCACCGCCAGGGAGGCGTTGCGCAGGATCTGGTATTCCTTGTCGGTCAGCGTCTGCGCCGGCGCCACGGTGATGGAGTCACCGGTGTGCACGCCCATGGGATCGAAGTTCTCGATGGAGCAGACGATGATGCAGTTGTCCTTCTTGTCACGGACCACCTCCATCTCGTATTCCTTCCAGCCGATCAGGGATTCGTCGATCAGCAGTTCGTTGGTCGGCGACAGGTCCAGACCGCGATTGCAGATCTCTTCGAATTCTTCCCGGTTGTAGGCGATGCCGCCACCGGTGCCGCCCATGGTGAAGGACGGGCGAATGATGCAGGGGAAGCCGACCTTCTCCAGCACGCCGTAGGCTTCTTCCATGCTGTGGGCGATGCCCGAGACCGGACAGGCCAGACCGATGTCCTTCATGGCCTTGTCGAAGCGCGAGCGATCCTCGGCCTTGTCGATGGTATCGGCGTTGGCGCCGATCATCTCGACGCCGAACTTCGCCAGCACGCCATGGCGCTCCAGATCCAGGGCGCAGTTCAGTGCGGTCTGGCCACCCATGGTCGGCAGCAGGGCGTCGGGGCGCTCCTTCTCGATGATCTTGGCCACGGTGGCCCACTTGATCGGCTCGATGTAGGTGGCGTCGGCCATCGACGGGTCGGTCATGATGGTGGCCGGATTGGAGTTCACCAGGATGACGCGGAAGCCTTCCTCGCGCAGGGCCTTGCAGGCCTGGGCGCCGGAATAGTCGAATTCGCAGGCCTGGCCGATGACGATGGGGCCGGCCCCGAGGATCAGGATGCTCTTGATGTCTGTACGCTTAGGCATGGGCTTCTCGAATGCAGGTAATCAGGTCAGGGTCGCGGTGGCCAACTTCACACCGAACCCCACGAACAGGGCGCCGACGCCACCGGTGGCGCCCGCGCTGAGGCGACGCCGCTGACGGAACCAGGCCGCCAGGCGAACGCCGCAGAAAATCAGGAACGACAGGTAGCAGAAGCTGATGGCTTCCAGGACCGCGCCCAGCACCAGAAAGGACAGCGCCGGATGGGCGTAACCGGGGTCCACGAACTGGATGAAGAAGGAGACGAAGAACAGGATCGCCTTCGGGTTCGACAGACTCAGCAGCAGGGCCTTGCGGAACGGCTGGTGGACGTCTTCGCGCAGGGTCGCCTCGGCCTGGCCCTGGGCCGGACTGCGCCAGGACTTGAGTCCGCCGCGCAACATGCCCCAGCCGAGGTAGAACAGATAGGCCGCGCCCAGATACTTGAGGATCTGGAAGAACAGTGGCTCGGCCTTGAGCAGCGAGGCGACGCCCAGGGCGGAGAGCAGCATCAGCACGGCGTCACCGAGGAACACCGCGGAAGCCGCCTGGTAACCGCTGCGGATACCGCGCTGGGCGCTGGTGGCAAGCACGAAGAAGGAGTTGGGGCCGGGCAGCAGGATGACGAACAGGGTCCCGACCACGTAGGTCCAGAAGTCGATGACACCCAGATTCGCCAGCATGAGCCTTACCCTCCTTCCGTCTTAGCGGCGTGCCGCCATGGCCTGGATGAACTTGTCGAACAGCGGTGCCACGTCGTGCGGACCAGGGCTCGCCTCGGGGTGACCCTGGAAGCTGAAGGCGACCTTGTCGGTACGCTCGATGCCCTGCAGGGTGCCGTCGAACAGCGACTTGTGGGTGGCCCGCACATTGGCCGGCAGACTGGCCTCGTCCACGGCGAAACCGTGGTTCTGGCTGGTGATCATCACCACGCCGCTGTCGAGATCCTGCACCGGATGGTTGGCGCCGTGGTGACCATTGGGCATCTTCACCGTCTTGGCGCCGGAAGCCAGGGCCAGCAACTGGTGGCCCAGGCAGATGCCGAACACCGGAATCTCGGTTTCCAGGACGTCCTGGATCGCCTTGATGGCGTAGTCGCAGGGCTCGGGATCGCCCGGGCCATTGGCCAGGAAGACACCGTCGGGCTGCAGCGCCAGGGCTTCGCTGGCCGGGGTCTGGGCCGGCAGCACGGTGATGCGGCAGCCGCGGGCCACCAGCATGCGCAGGATGTTCAGCTTGACGCCGTAGTCGAAGGCCACCACGTGATAGGGCAGCTGTTCGGCCGGGATCTCGGCGTGGCTGTCGGTCTCCAGCGACCAGACGCTGGAACGCCATTCGTAGCGTTCCTTGACGCTGACTTCCTTGGCCAGGTCCATGCCCTTGAGGCCGGGGAAGGCGCGGGCCAGTTCCAGGGCGCGCTCTTCGGTGGCGTCTTCGCCGGTGAGGATGCAGCCATCCTGGGCGCCCTTCTCGCGGAGGATGCGGGTCAGTCGACGGGTGTCGATGCCGGCGATGGCGATGGTGCCGTTTTCCCTGAGATAGTCCGGCAGCGACTGCTTGTTGCGCCAGTTGCTGGCCAGCAGCGGCAGGTCACGGATGATCAGTCCGGCGGCCCAGACCTGGGCGGCCTCGCCATCCTGCGGCGTGGTGCCGGTGTTGCCGATGTGCGGATAGGTCAGGGTGACGATCTGCTTCGCATAGGAAGGATCGGTCAGGATTTCCTGGTAGCCGGTCATGGCGGTGTTGAACACCACTTCGCCGACCGTGTGGCCGTCGGCACCGATGGATTCACCGCGAAAGATGCTGCCATCGGCAAGTGCGAGTATGGCTGGCTTAGTCAAGAAGACCTCCGAAAATCAAGCCTTGGCGGGCAAACGCAGGGTGCAAAAAAACGGGATGACATCTCGAAGAGTCATCCCGTTTTAATGTTGTGATTTCATTCTGCGCTAGCTTTTAGTGGATACACTAAAGCTGCATTGTACAGGAATTGATCACGGCTGGCACCCCCGCGAGCGGTTCAGCGCAACTCCAGCACGTCCTGCATGTCATATAGCGCCGGTTGTTTGTCCTTGAGCCAGAGGGCTGCGCGTACGGCGCCCTTGGCGAAGGTCATGCGACTGGACGCCTTGTGGGTGATCTCGACCCGCTCGCCTTCACTGGCGAACAGCACCGTGTGATCGCCCACCACGTCGCCGGCACGTACGGTGGCGAAGCCGATGGTCTGGCGATCGCGGGCACCGGTCTGGCCTTCCCGGCCATAGACGGCCACTTCTTCCAGATCACGACCCAGCGCCTGGGCAACGACCTCGCCCATGCGCAGGGCAGTACCCGAGGGCGCATCGACCTTGTGCCTGTGGTGCGCCTCGATGATCTCGATATCGACCTCGTCACCCAGCACCCGGGCAGCGGTATCCAGCAACTTGAGACAGAGATTGACGCCGACGCTGAAGTTGGCCGCGAAGACGATGGGGATTTCCTTGCTGGCCTCCAGCAGGGTCAGCTTCTGCTCGGCGGTGAAGCCGGTGGTGCCGATCACCATGGCCTTCTTCGCCTTGCGGCAGAGCGCCAGATTCTGCAGGGTCACGTTGGGGTGGGTGAAGTCGATGACGACATCGAAATCATCCAGCACCCGCGCTAGGTCACCCGACAGCATCACCCCGTTACGGCCGATGCCGGCGAGTTCGCCTGCGTCGGCACCCACCAGGCTGCTCTCGGGACGATCCACCGCGGCGGTCAGGCCGGCAGCGCCCTGGGTCTGCTGGACCGCTTCGATCAGGGTCTTGCCCATGCGCCCCGCGGCGCCCATTACAGCTATACGTCGCATCATCAGCTCCAGGCTGCTGGCCGGGCGCCGCCTCGCGACGGCGCCCCTGCCGGTTTAGAGGTCGTCGAAGAAGCGCTTCATGCCGTCGAACCAGCCACTGGCCCGGGGCGAATGGGAACTGTCGCTCTGCAGGGTGTTGCGGAATTCCTCGAGCAGCTCGCGCTGCCGCCGGCTCAGGTTGACCGGAGTCTCCACCACCACCTTGCACATCAGGTCGCCGGCGCCACCGCCACGCACGGGCGTCACGCCCTTGCCACGCAGGCGGAACATTTTGCCGGTCTGGGTACCCTCGGGGATCTTCAGCTTGACGCGGCCATCCAGGGTCGGCACTTCCAGCTCGCCACCCAGGGCGGCATCGGTGAAGTTGATCGGCACCTCGCAATAGAGATGCTTGCCGTCGCGCTGGAAGATCGAGTGCTCGCGCACATTGACCACCACGTAGAGATCGCCGCTCGGACCACCCAGGGTCCCGGCCTCGCCCTCGCCGGTCAGGCGGATGCGGTCGCCAGTGTCGACGCCCGCCGGCACCTTGACCGACAGGGTCTTCTGCTCTTCCACACGTCCCTGACCATGGCAGGCGTTGCAAGGCTCGGGAATGATCTTGCCGCTGCCGTGGCAGCGTGGGCAGGTCTGCTGCACCGAGAAGAAGCCCTGCTGCATGCGCACCTGACCGATGCCGCCGCAGGTAGGGCAGGTGGACGCCGAGGTACCCGGCTTGGCGCCGTTGCCGTCGCAGACCTTGCACTCGACCAGGGTGGGCACGCGAATGGTGACCGTGGTCCCGCGCACCGCCTCTTCCAGATCCAAGTCCAGGGTGTAGCGCAGATCGGCGCCGCGCTGCGGACCGCCACGCCCACCGGCACCACCGCGCCCACCGAAGAAGTCGCTGAAGACGTCGCCGAAGATGTCGGAGAAGCTCGCGCCACCCGCCGCACCACCGAAACCGCCGCCACCCATGCTCGGATCGACGCCAGCATGGCCGTACTGGTCGTAGGCCGAGCGCTTGCCCGCATCGGACAGCACTTCGTAGGCCTCGGCGGCCTCCTTGAACTGCTCCTCGGCAGCCGCGTCACCCGGATTGCGATCCGGGTGGTATTTCATCGCCAGGCGTCGGTAGGCCTTCTTGAGCTCGGCTTCGCTGGCGCCGCGCTCGACCCCGAGCACCTCATAGTAATCACGTTTGGCCATAGACTTTCTGCACCTTAAATTTTCTCACCCTCCAGACACGCCAACGCGGGAGCAGGCTCCCGCGTGGCGGATCCGACGGGCCGAAGCCCGTCAGGTGCGGTAAGCACGCGGCTTACTTGTTGTCCTTCACTTCCTCGAACTCGGCATCGACCACGTCGTCGCCGGGCTTCTTGGCATCACCGTCCGCCTTGGCCGAGGCGCCTTCGGCACCCGCGGCAGCACCCTGCTCGGAATAGAGCTTCTGGGCCAGCGGCGCGGAGGCCTGGGACAGGGCATTCATCTTGGCTTCGATGGCATCCTTGTCGTCGCCGCGTACCGCGGTTTCCAGTTCGCCGATGGCCTTCTCGATGGTGCTCTTCTCTTCCGCGGTGGCCTTGTCGCCGGCCTCGGTCAGCATCTTGCGGGTGCCGTGCACCAGGGCATCACCCTGGTTGCGGGCGGCAGCCAGCTCTTCGAACTTGCGATCCTCGTCGGCATTGGCCTCGGCGTCACGCACCATCTGCTGAATCTCGTCCTCGGACAGACCGGAGGACGCCTTGATGACGATGGACTGCTGCTTGCCGGTGGCCTTGTCCTTGGCGGACACGTTGAGGATGCCGTTGGCGTCGATGTCGAAGGTCACCTCGATCTGCGGCACGCCACGCGGCGCCGGCGGGATCTCGGCCAGGTCGAACTTGCCCAGCGACTTGTTCTGCGCGGCCTGCTTGCGCTCGCCCTGCAGCACGTGGATGGTCACGGCGCCCTGGTTGTCGTCGGCGGTGGAGAACACCTGCGACTTCTTGGTCGGGATGGTGGTGTTCTTCTCGATCAGCGCGGTCATCACACCACCCATGGTCTCGATGCCCAGGGTCAGCGGAGTGACGTCCAGCAGCAGCACGTCCTTGACGTCGCCGGCCAGCACGGCGCCCTGGATGGCGGCACCGATGGCGACGGCTTCATCCGGGTTGACGTCCTTGCGCGCTTCCTTGCCGAAGAAGTCGGCTACGCGCTTCTGCACCAGCGGCATGCGGGTCTGACCGCCCACCAGGATGACCTCGTGGATGTCGGAGACGTCCAGGCCGGAGTCCTTCAGCGCAGTGCGGCACGGCTCGATGGTGCGCTCGACCAGCTCTTCCACCAGGGACTCCAGCTTGGCGCGGGAGACCTTGACGTTCAGGTGCTTGGGACCGCTGGCATCGGCGGTGATGTACGGCAGGTTGACGTCGGTCTGGGTAGCCGAGGACAACTCGATCTTGGCCTTCTCGGCAGCTTCCTTCAGGCGCTGCATGGCCAGCGGGTCACCCTTGAGGTTCATGCCGCTTTCTTTCTTGAATTCTTCGACGAGATAGTCGATGAGGCGGATGTCGAAGTCTTCGCCACCCAGGAAGGTGTCGCCATTGGTGGCCAGCACCTCGAACTGATGCTCACCATCTACCTCGGCGATCTCGATGACCGAGACGTCGAAGGTGCCGCCGCCCAGGTCATAGACGATCACGGTGTGGTCGCCCTTGGCCTTGTCCAGGCCATAGGCCAGGGCAGCCGCGGTGGGCTCGTTGATGATGCGCTTGACGTCCAGACCGGCGATGCGACCGGCATCCTTGGTGGCCTGGCGCTGGCTGTCGTTGAAGTAGGCCGGTACGGTGATGACCGCCTCGGTCACGGCTTCGCCCAGGTAGTCCTCGGCGGTCTTCTTCATCTTTTTCAGGACTTCGGCAGACACCTGGGGCGGCGCCATCTTCTGGCCCTTGGCCTCGACCCAGGCGTCACCGTTGTCGGCCTTGACGATCTTGTAGGGGACCATCTCGATGTCTTTCTGCACGACGTTTTCTTCATAACGCCGACCGATCAGACGCTTGACCGCGTACAGGGTGTTCTGCGGATTGGTCACCGCCTGGCGCTTGGCCGGCTGGCCGACCAGGGTCTCGCCATCGTTGGTGTAGGCGATGATGGACGGCGTGGTACGGGTGCCTTCGGCGTTTTCCAGTACCTTGACGTTACCGTTTTCGAGGATCGCGACGCAGGAGTTGGTCGTCCCCAGGTCGATACCGATGATCTTGCCCATGTAGTCTTCTCCAGAAATCTCAGATTCCGCGCGGCCCGCTCAGGGGGCCTTTGATGTTCGCTTGCCTACCAGATGGGGCCGAGCGAAAGAATTTCAAGCCTTTTCGTCGATGCTCGGCTGCTGCGCCGCAGGTGCCTTGCTGACTACCACCATCGCCGGCCGCAGCAGGCGACCATTGAGCAGATAGCCCTTTTGAAACACCTTGAGCACGCTGCCCGGCTCGGCGGTAGCGCTCTCCTCCATGGCCATGGCCTGGTGGTGCTCCGGGTTGAAGGGCGCGCCGTGGGGATCGACGGCCTCGACCTGATAGCGCTTGAGGGTGTCCTGCAGCATCTTCAAGGTCAGCTCCATGCCTTCACGCATGGGCTTGAGGGCCTCGTCGCTGGCGTTGGACAACTCCAGGCCACGCTCCAGGCTGTCGAGCACCGGCAGGAGATCGCCGGCGAATTTTTCCAGCGCGAACTTGTGCGCCTTCTCCACATCCTGCTCGGCGCGACGACGCACGTTCTGCAGTTCGGCGACGCTGCGCAGCGACTGATCCTGGGCAGCAGCGAGCTGCTCTTCGAGCGTGGCGACGCGGGTGGCGAGATCCTCGTGCTGGACGTCGCCCTGAACGGCTGCTTCGTGCTCGGGGGTCTGGGAGTTCTGTTCGTCGGCCATGGAGTCCTCCTGTGATAATGCCGGTGGGCGCGCCCGCTAATGGACGATGCCTTGATCGATGGCGCCTATATGGGGCCGCCGGCCGGCGCTTCAAGAGCTGTATGGATTGCCAGTGCCCGAGAGGCACTGTATAAACAACCAGAAAACCGCTTTCGGAGATCGTCGCATGCTGGTGCATCTGTCCGTCCGCAACTACGCCATCGTCGAACACCTCGACCTCGACCTCGAGCGCGGCATGACCGTGATCACCGGCGAAACCGGCGCCGGCAAGTCCATCATGCTCGATGCCCTCGGCCTCACCCTGGGCGACCGCGCCGACAGCGATGCGGTAAGGCCTGGCGCCGACAAGGCCGATGTCCTGGCCAGCTTCGATACCACCGACATACCCGAGGCGCGCCAATGGCTCGCCGAGCGAGACCTGGAGCAGGACGGGCCCTGCCTGCTGCGCCGCGTCATCACCCGCGAAGGACGCTCGCGCGGCTATATCAATGGCTCGCCCTGCCCGCTGGCCGACCTCAAGACCCTCGGCGGTCTGCTGATCGACATCCACAACCAGCACGAACACCAATCGCTGCTCGGTCTCGATACCCATCGCCGCCTGCTGGACGAATACGCCGGCGCGGGCGAGCTGGTGCGCCAGGTGCAACTCGCCGCCCAGCGCTGGCGCCAGGTGCGCCAGACCCTGGAGCGCCTGACCCGCAACGGTGACGAGCAACGCGCCCGCCATCAGCTGCTCAGCTATCAGCTGGAAGAACTCGACAACCTCGCCCTGGTCGAGGGCGAGCTGCAGGCCCTGGAGCAGGAGCAGAGCGATCTGGCGAGTGCCGAGCACATCCTGCTGGCCTGCCGCCAGGCCATGGACCTCTGTACCGAGAACGAGCAGGGCAATGCCCAGTCAGCGCTCAATGCCAGCGTGGCACGCCTGACTGCCTTCGACCGCCCGCCTGCGCAGATCCAGGAAGCCAGCAACCTGCTCGCCTCCGCGCAGATCCAGATCGAGGAGGCGATGAACGAACTCAATCGCTTCGTCGATCATTTCGAAGCCGACCCGGAGCGCCAGCAGGCGGTACAGGAGCGTCTCGACAGCGTCTACAGCCTCGCCCGCAAGCATCGCGTGCAACCCGAAGCCCTGCTGGAGCTGCACGAACAGCTGCGCAACGAACTGCAATCGCTGGATGCCGACGACGTCGCTCTGGAGCGCCTGCAGGAAGAGCTGGCCGCCTTCGAGCGCCACTACCAGGAAAAGGCCGGCGAATTGAGCCGTCTGCGCGAGCAACGGGCGCCGGAGCTGGCCGCAGCGGTCGAAACCGAGATGCAGCGCCTGGGCATGCCAGGTGGCCGCTTCAGCATCACTCTCACGCCGGGCAGCACCGGCGAACCCCAGCCGGTGGGCAACGAGGGGGTCGAATTCCGCGTCAGCGCCAACCCGGGCCAGCCCCTGCGCCCACTGGCCAAGGTCGCTTCCGGTGGCGAACTGTCACGGATCAGCCTGGCCATCCAGGTCATCACCGCCCAGACCTCGCGCACGCCCACGCTGGTGTTCGACGAAGTGGACGTCGGCATCGGCGGCCCGACTGCCGAGGTGGTCGGCCAGCTGCTACGGCAGCTGGGCGAGCGCGGCCAGGTACTGACGGTCACCCACCTGCCCCAGGTAGCGGCCCAGGGGCATCAGCATCTTTTCGTGCACAAGGAACGCGGCACCGACGAGACCCGTACGGCGGTTGCAAAACTGGACCGGGCGCGCCGTGTGGAGGAAGTGGCGCGCATGCTCGGCGGCGTCGACCTTACCCGCGAATCCCTCGCCCATGCCCGCAAGCTGGTGGTCAGCCGCTAGATGCGGGCTGGCAACAGACATGAAAAAGGCGACTCGGAGTCGCCTTTTTCATGTCTGGATCTTCACTTGCGCTGACGGATGTACAGCACGAGGTTGTGATCGACCAGCTCGAAACCATGCTCTTCGACGATCTCGCGCTGACGCTTTTCGATCGAGGCATCGGTGAACTCGATGACTTCGCCGGTATCCACATCCACCATGTGATCGTGATGTCCGGTGTCGGCCAACTCGAACACGGCGTGACCGCCATCGAAATTGTGGCGCACCACCAGGCCGGCCGCTTCGAACTGGGTAAGGACCCGATAGACCGTTGCCAGCCCCACGTCCTCGCCTGCTTCCATCAGCGCCTTGTAAACGTCTTCAGCGCTCATGTGGCGCTGCTCGGTGGTGTCCAGCATCTGCAATATCTTGACGCGCGGCAGGGTCACTTTCAGACCCGCTTTGCGGAGTTCGTTGTTCTCTACCATGCTCTTTCTCGGTGCCGAGTGCTTTCGCAGCCCTCGGGAATACGGGTATGATCGGTGCTTCGTTGCCCAGCAAGATAGTGGAAGTCTCCCACCGATGCAAAACCTCAAGCAAACGCTGACCGGGCTCTCTCTGATGGGCCTAGCCATGCTCGCCGGCTGCTCTCTGCCGGGGGTTTACAAGATCGACATCCAGCAGGGCAACGTCGTCACCCAGGACATGATAGACCAGTTGCGCCCCGGAATGACCCGACAACAGGTCCGGTTTATCATGGGCTCGCCGCTGATCCAGGACACCTTCCATCCCAATCGCTGGGACTATCTGTACAGCCTGCAGGCCGCCGGTGGTCAGCGGAAACAAGAGCGTGTCAGCCTGGTGTTCAACGGTGACAACCAGTTGAGTAGCCTGGCTGGCGATTTCATGCCCGGCACCAGCCGTGAACAGCAGATCATGGGTACCGACAGTGGTACCAGCATGGATCCCACCGCGCCGGCGCAACCCGCTGCTGCGCCTGCTGCGACACCGGAAACGCCCGCCGTGCCCGGCTCGACCGAAGACACTATCCAGAAAGAGATCGATAGCGCTCGGCCGGCTGCCATCCCGACTCCCGACCGCATCCGTACCGACGGTCAGTGATCTCCAGCTAGAGGCCAGTCTTGGCTCTGGCCTTTTCGGCCCGCCGCTTGCGACTCTCCTTGGGATCCGCAAGCAGCGGGCGGTAGATCTCGACCCGTTCGCCTTCCAGCAGCTTCCTTTCTTCCGGCTTGGCGACCTGCTTGCCAAAGATGCCGACCCGATAGCCTTCGCGCTGCTCTGGCGTCAGCTGGTCGAGCAGACCCGAAGCCAGCACGGCCTGCGCGACCGTGGCGCCCTCCTCCAGCTCCAGCCTCAATAGCCATTGCCGCTCCGGCAGCGCCAGTGCCACCTCGATGGCGAGACGCTCAGCCATAGAGGGCTCGGGCACGCTGGCAGAAGGCATCCACCATGGTATTGGCCGCCTGATTGAACAGCGGGCCCAGGGTCGCGCGCACGATGGCGCTGTCGTATTCGAAGGACAGATCCAGCGAGATCTTGCAGGCCTTGTCGCCCAGTGCCTTGAATGTCCAGACGCCATGCAGCTGCTTGAAGGGCCCCTTCTCCAGATCCATGGTGATGGACTCGTCCGGCACCAGGGTATTGCGGGTCGTGAACTGCTGACTGAGGCCGCCCTTGGCCACGGTGAGACCGGCGCGCATCAGCCCTTCGTTCTGCTCCAGAATCTGGGCGGACGAGCACCACGGCAGGAACTCCGGATAACGGTCCACGTCATTAACCAGCGCATAGAGCGCTGAAGCAGGATAGGGAAGCAACGCCGAACGTTGGATGTGCGAGCTCATCGGAACCTCGTAGAATAGCGATATCGGTGTCGGACCTTGAATTTGAGGGCGGCGCTCGCATTTTACTCCCGCACCAGCCTGCCACGGTCCAGAACCGCGGTATTGTCCGTGTTTGCTCATACCCGCTCAAGCGCGTGGCGACATTTCCCCCGACTCGCTGTACCCTGGAATCATGGCCAAGCAAAAGAAAGTCTCCCCCGGTAGCATCGCGCAGAACAAGAAAGCGCTACACGAATACTTCGTCGACACCCGCTTCGAGGCAGGTGTTTCCCTGGCAGGCTGGGAGGTCAAGAGCCTAAGAGCCGGCAAGGCGCAGCTGACCGACAGCTATGTGCTGCTCAAGGACGGCGAAGCCTGGCTGCTCGGTAGCCACATCACCCCGCTACAGACTGCCAGTACCCACGTCATCGCCGACCCCACCCGCACCCGCAAGCTACTGCTGAACAAGCGCGAGCTGGGCAAGCTGTTCGGCGCGGTGCAGCAGAAGGGCTACGCCTGCGTAGCGCTGTCGCTCTACTGGAAAAAACACCTGGTCAAGTGCGAGATCGCCCTGGCCAAGGGCAAGAAGGAATTCGACAAGCGTGCCACTGAACGCGAGCGCGATTCCGACCGTGAGATCCAGCGCGCCATCCGCAAGGACGCCAAGTAGCCAAGCGGCTAAAAAAACGTTTCGTCAGCAATGACTTGCGCAGGACGGCTGGAATTCCTATAGTGAACGACCAGCAAGTTTTGGGGGCGATTAGGATTCGACGCCGGTAACGAAACTTGAGGGGCATGCCGAGCTGGTAGCAGAACTCGTAAATTCGCTGCTGCAAACTTATAGTTGCCAACGACGACAACTACGCTCTAGCTGCTTAACGCGGCTAGCAGTCGCTAGGGGATGCCTGTAAACCCGAAACGACTGTCAGATAGAACAGGATCGCCGCCAAGTTCGCTGTAGACGTAACGGCTAAAACTTATACAGCTCGCCCAAAGCACCCTGCCCGTCGGGCCGCAATGGGTTAACTCAGTAGACAGGGCTAAGCATGTAGAACCGATAGCGGAGAGCTGGCGGACGGGGGTTCAAATCCCCCCGCCTCCACCAAAAAGAAAGGGCAGCCACTGGCTGCCCTTTTTCTTTGCCTGATCAACGAGGCCCTAAAAAGGTAATGCCTACCTGACAGCTGAACGAATCGACTGGTAGATGGATTAAATCCAGGCCTACTGGAGCTTGGCAGGGAGCACCAAAAAGACCTTGCCCAAAATTCGTTAAGTATTTCGTCAAAATTCCGCCAATTTTGGCTCGTAAATTTTACAAATTCTAGAAAGCTGAGGGTGGACTACCGTTCGTCGGATCTGCGTCGCATCACCACACCGCCTAAGCTCGAAATAGCGTTTCGGATCAAGGACAGCCTGGCCGGTCATCGAATCCGACGACGAGCCGATACACAGAGATTACCTCGCGCCTCACAGCCCCCCCGTAAAGACTTGACCAAGCAGCTGAAGCCGCTGCTAACGGCCAGAGCTTGTAGCGACACGTCCCACCGCGCTTGATATCCACCTGGTACTCTGCCAGCTGATCGCGTCACGCTGGCTACCGAATGCCATCGAACCCTTTTCCCACTATTCCAGGCTCCCATCATTCAGCTATCTGCCTTCGGTAATACATTCATAGGCCAATGTATAGCTGACATCGTATTGTCGGGACGCCGGAGTATAGGTCGAACCGGACAGAGTTAGTACAAAACTCTACTTGAACGCTACAAAGCAGGTTGAGATTGCAGCCTTCGCATTTATTGTAACGATACTAGGCACTCTTGTATTTCCACTTTCGCACTGCCTCCTGCTGATCGACTGGTATGTATCGCATAGCTCTCTCTAAAAGCTCAAAAACGCGAGCTTTATCAATAGCTAGTGGCAGCCAATCGTCTAAGACCACAAAATCTGGTGACAAACCTCGCAACACCGCATCTATCACCAAATCCGCCGCAGCTCGAATATGACTAGCGGCGAAGACTGGAGAGCTTTCGTATGGAATACTTAACTCATCCAAAATACTCGTACAGTCATAGATACCCTCGCTACCGAAATATTTATTTGTATTGGTAGGACAGCCTTCCCCAGAGATAAACGACCGAGACAGTTTTCGCCTAGGGCGAAAAAAAGTTTGCTGCAAATGCCAATCACCACTGGCACCAGATCCTGGTATATTTAAGGCTGCCATGCCGCCAAGATAGCAACCTTTATTAAGCTTAGGTATTGAGAATTGACTTATCATACCCTACAACCTCTACTATATCCGCCAAGATCTGATCGTAGCTTACACGATAGCCGAGCACCGAAAGTAAAACCAATCTTATTATCAATATAGAAAGTAACGTCACCCCGCCTATTTGCAGAGACCCAACCCTCCAATTTTACCGCAACAACCAAAAAACCAAACAACCAACTGTTTATTAAGGAGTGAAAATTGCTTCATTGGATCGCAATGTACATAATCTTTGCAGTCTGTTACGCAATTACTGCTCGTTTATGGAACGGGCCTCTTTTCATAAGAACTAGATCGAAACATTTCCCTTGGAAGCTGAATTATAGCTTCCGATGGTGGGGCACTCATGAGTGGTCTGCAGCTAGCGTGGCGCTCTCCCTGATAGCCGTAATAGTGGTGTTCGTATGGAAATGTCTAGGCGGGCCAGTAGCACCAGCATTCGGAAAAGGACTTTTATTCGCTGTCTGTTTAACGTCGTCTATTTATTCTATACATCATCACAAAATCATAAAGAAATTTAAAGATCATAGCTGGTGGCTTACGTTACTCACCGCCTCGGCAACAATTTTCCTTATAATTACAGCAAGTGCCTATGCCGACTCTTTTATATTGGATGCCACAAGAACAGACCCCTCTAAGTTTCCGCTATCCCAAAAAGCCGTATCGACCTCAATACTTGTAACCTTATGGTGCTACATCGCAACCCTCATACTAAGTGTTATCGCCCTTACAAAATACTTCTGGGACGTCATGACACTTAAGCTATCAGTACCAAACCCCGAAAAAACACTAGGAGTAAAAATAAACCAAAATGATTATAGGTCGAGCGCAGCTCACCGAAGACACAAAACTCACAAACTAATATCAAATGTCGGCGCAGTTTTTACGATAATAATACTAATGAACTTCTGGGAGTACATATCCATTCAATACGAAAAGATCATGCAAGAGGTCCTGGTTTTTACATCGTTCCACTTGCATCCCAAAGACTGTGGCATTCGAGGTGCTTCTACTGAAGCGTGGATTGCCCTGATCGGGGACGACATAGCAATCTTAGCTTCACCAAAGGGTTCCGGATATATATTCGAAAGAGTTTCTTGCACGATACTTACAAAGCAAGAAATTCGGAATAATCAAATAGAAACGATATCGAAGGATCAATACCTGTAAAGCTAAAATGTTAAACCACACCGCCGCACATATTCTGGCCGGCTTGGAAAACCACTACCGCCGCCTAAAACAGAAGGTATACGACTTGCGCTTAGATGCATAAGGTGCAATCTCACAGCCGCTAGTTGAATAGGTGTGGCAATCGACGCTGACAGCAGCGCCTCACATACGAGGTACCGAGAGGACAACGTAGAAATTCACCACACATGGAGCAGCACGGTCGCCACATAACGATAGGCCAGGTGATAACCCGCACCTATCTGGGCGTTACATGCGCATACGGGATATCGAGGGGTTCCCGATAAAATGAAATTAGCGACAGCGGCTGCAGTAACTTGATGATGGAGTACCACTCTGTTTTGCAGGAAAAACACAAGTCAGCCTCTGAGACTACTTGATCACTACAGGCAACGGCACACTGCGCAGAACTAGTAATATGAGAACGTTTTAAGTTATCTGTAGCCTAGCGCCGCAAGCTCGGTCTTGACAGTTTCGAGCAACACGCTCGCGGCCTCCGGCGGATTCTGTTCCGCATAAGCCGCTAGGAGTAGGGTCACAGGATGAATCTTTAACACATCAGCCAGCTGATCAAGCTTCTCAATGGTGGGGCACTTTAGGCCACGTTCAAGGCTACTCAGATAGGTTCGACTACTCACCAAGGCGAAATCTTCCTGAGTCAACCCCTTCGCAACTCGAATACGCTTAAGGGTGGTGCCGAAAACTCGCTTCAATTCCATTTTTTTCATGCTCAAAAACGGAATATGAAGCGCGCCCGCGCCCTATAGCGCTACAATCTATAGGGTTCGCTTGGAGGGCAAAATATGTTTCGCACGCACCGATCTATGCTGATTAGCAGTCCAGAACACAGTTCCGAGAACGCTATATGGGGCTGCATTGAGCACTGCATCCAATTGCCATGGCTTTACATCACTATTCGAAAAAGGAATGGCAATGAGACCATGGCTTTACAAATCATGGATCCAGAGCTATTTGTAGAATTGCTAGAGCAAGACTCGGATTCTTCTTGGGTGGAAACAGTTCAACTCGTTTCACCGCCGCAGATGAACGGATCAACCTTATGGGTGATGGAAGAACTAATCCAATTTTCGCACGTGTACCACCCGGACATAGGCGGATCAGAGCTTTATGAAGTTGCTAACGGACGGTCCTACACAATGGTGGATCTCGATAAAATCGCCAATACTGTTAAAGTAAAGAAAACAATAATTTACACATCAAATAAATTAAAAAAGAAAGGCGAGTAAAACCGCTGTGGCGCGGATAAAACCAACTTAAAGCTAGCGGGAGGCTATATAAAACAGAAGCATAAATTTTATATTTCGCCCAACATTTACATATCGAAAGCTATCGCAGACCATTACCTAGCGCTTACTATCAGAGCCTGGAACCTATATGAGCTGAAACATTTTTTTCGTGTAAGCTTAAATTGACTTGAGCTAAGTTCGACCCAGAAACGACGTTAGTAACAGATATGCCCTTCGAGACTCCTCTCCTAAAGGGCGCCAATCAGGCCCATTTTTCTATATTCCTTCACGTCTGTATGATACCAGTACACCGCGTAAAGCCGCCAACCAAGCGTGTCCTCCAAGGAGAAACTATACATTGGGACTAGGCCTAGCGGGTCATTTTGGCTATTCAGCAGCGGAAGCTTAACTACCCGTAAGCCTTAGATACCGCATCCCTAGCGCTTCGAAACACATATATCCTGTGTCTGATAATCGCCGATTAGTACACTCCCTGCCAATGGGAAGACGTCAGCTCTGGATGGCACCTCCTTACCCTGACAACTCACTCAGGACCAGACGAGGCCAAAGAGCCACCAAGAAATCTCTGCAGAATCAGTAGCTAGGGCGCGTAGTGTTAGAGAAGCTGTTTAATACGGCCCAGTAAGGCCTCAGCGATGATAGGTGAGACGCTATTGCCGATCATCCTGAAGCTGTGCCACGTCGTAGAGTGAAAGATAAAGTCGTCATGGAAACCCTGCAGTCGCGCGGCCTCTCTCGGCGTAATGACTCTGTTTTCATCCGGATGCAGTGGCCTAACCGACTGATAGGAGCCCCGATCACTTCCTGTTCCCGCTCGAAGCGTAGGGCAAAGTCCACTCCACTCGAGTCGCTTGTGCTTACCCACGACATCCACGCTCCCTTGGGGAACCATCGAAAAGCGCTTTATCGTCTCCATTTTATGTACCGTTCGCTGGTGACCAGTGAAGGAGCCAGATTTGGAGCGCATGCGCTTTGCATATTTGGAAAGGTTCAAAGACTTGCCATAAACCCAGTGGCCGTTGCCATCACCGACGCCCGGAGGTACGGCGTCTTTCAAGTCGATGATGGCATCGCTGACTGTTGTCGAACAGGAGGCAGGCTCAGTAAGGTAACCGAGGTCCGGGGCGTTGAGCTTTAGGGAGTTAAATCCAAATACGAACACCCTTTTCCGTTTGGTTGGAGCGCCGAAATGGGAGGCATCCAGAATCACTGGACCTAAGACTTTCCAGTGGCTACCGAGCTGCCTAAGCGCATCATCGAGTACTGGTCTATTCTCTGGAAATGCCAACCCAGGAACGTTCTCCATGACAAAGAATTTAGGCTGGACTTCCTCAACTATGCGGAAAAAATGCCCAACAAGTGACCGCCTAGGGTCATCGGGCAGACGCCTGCCAATGCTGCTGAATGCCTGACAAGGCGGGCCTCCCACAATGCCATCGACGCCGTCAGGGATATAGGGACGAAGCCCCTGCCACGTCAACGTCGAAACGTCATCATGAAGGAAGGGTATAGTCGGAAAATTGACAGGGAATGAGCTGGATAGAATTGGATCGATATCCACAGCCAAGCAGGTCTTGAAACCGGCATTTTTGGAGCCGAGCGCAAGCCCGCCGCATCCACTAAAAAGGTCGAGTAGGATAGGCATCATCAGAAGTCCATAGGTACTACTACACCATACGCGATCAGAAGCTTTTTGTCGATCGTGACGGCTAGCGAAACGCTAGCAAAGCCGTCATTATCGCATAAGAAAAAGGAGTTACATGATGGCTGGAACGGACATACCGCAACGCAAAGAGATCAACGCTCATCCTACGAAGTCGTTTTTCGTAGACATGCTGACCCGCGACATTCCGCTTGAGCAGGCAGTGCTCGACCTCGTCGATAACTGCGTCGATGGAGCCAAGCGAATAGCTGCCAGTAAGGGAGGCAGCCCTGCACGCCCCTATGATGGCTGCAAGGTAGAAATCGTGCTTAACAGCCACCAGTTCAGTATTTATGACAACTGTGGCGGATTCGATGTCGAAACTGCTCAAGAGTATGCCTTTCGTTTCGGCCGACCTGCAGCAGCAACTAGAACTGCGCACTCAATTGGCCAGTTTGGCGTAGGCATGAAGCGGGCGCTTTTCAAATTCGGTCGGCATTTTAGAGTTGAGTCCTCTACCTCATCGGAGACATGGGCTGTAGATGTTGACGTTGAGGAGTGGGAGACAGAGACTGGCGGCTGGAGCTTTCCATGGGCCGAAGTGCAATCCAATAGAATCGGGCAAGACAGGCCCGGAACAGACATTTTGGTAACCAAGCTGAGGCGCGAGGTAGCAGCTAAATTCGGTACGACCTATTTTTTCAACTCGATTATTGGCCTGATCAAGTCAAAGCACAGGCAATTCATTTCAGACGGGCTCGATATAAAAGTTAACGATACCCGAATCGATGCCACCAATATTTACTTACTTGTTGGCGATGGATTCAAACCCGGTACCGATATCCTAGAATTTACAGAAGCTGATGCTGCTACCGTTACCGCCAAGATCATAGTAGGCTTAGGAAAGTCATCTCCGAAAGAGGCTGGTTGGAATGTTATATGTAATGGCAGGGTCATATTAGAAGCTGACCGCAGACCTCAAACTGGGTGGGGCTTACTCGAGGAAAGTGCCGAGAGGATGATAATCCCTAGCTTTCACAACCAGTTTGCTAGGTTTAGAGGCATAGTATCATTTGACTCAGATGATTCGTCTCGAATCCCTTGGAATACAACAAAAACGGATGTAGACGTAGATAGCAATATTTGGCGTACTACATTCCAACGCATGTTAGAAATGATGCGCCCGGTGATCAATTTCCTTAACGAACTAGACGCCGATATTGACGAAAACACTAAAGAGAAAAGTCCTCTCTTGGAGTTCGTTACCAAGGCTGCACCTCAAGGCCCAGAGACGTTCCAGGTAAAATCGGACTTCACTGCACCGAATCGAACTTCCGTTGCGAGGGGTCCAAAGCTGGTAAAGATACAATTCTCACGTAAAGTCGACGATGTTGAGTTCCTACAGGACGCTTTGGGAGTAACATCAGCTAAGGCTGTGGGTGAAACGTGCTTTGACATGATTTTGACGAGGCAGCGCGACTAATGAGCAGCAGCTTCCGAAAAATCGACTACTCTCTACGGCCGGCAAAATATGCTGAGCGAAAAATGCTAGTTGACGTTCTTCGTCGGCTCACTCCATTCCAAGCAGTTGAGGACTACTGCTACATTGGGTTTGGCTCAGTATGGTTTTCGGATTTTATTTTGTTTCATCGCATGCTTGGTATAAACAAAATGATTTCCATCGAGCAAGCAGAAACAGCGCGAGCCCGCTTCGAAGAAAACAGGCCATTCAACATTAATATAGAGTTCGGTAACTCGTCTACTGTTCTCCCAAGCTTAGATTGGTCAGAGCGAGTTATTGTGTGGCTTGATTATGATGACCCTCTTGAGCCCGAAATGCTTCAGGATGTCCGATCAATCGCGAATCGGGCTCGCTCGGGTTCGGTTCTGGCAGTATCGTTGCAATGTGTTAAAGCCCCATCCTATGTCGATTATGAACGAGATATGGATGAGGGAAAGATGACCGCGATCGAGCGCTTTAGGCAAACATTTGGCCGAGAGCGGGTTCCAGATGATGCTCGCGATGATGATCTCACAGGCTGGCCATATGGGACTTTGAGTCGAAAAATGCTGATAAACGAAATCGAATTAGCCCTTGCCGAACGCAACCTAAGTTCCAACACCAACCTTAAATTTAAAGCGATTTGCGAGATCGAGTATCGAGATGATGCTCGCATGTGTACCCTTGTTGGAGCTTTCGTTGAAGATGATGAAAATGAACGGCTTGAGGCGTGCGCTTTCCAGAGACTCGACTTTATGCCAGCGAATCAACGGCCTATTCGGATAGAAATGCCAAAATTGACAATTCGCGAGCTGCGAAAAATTGAGCAACAGCTGCCTAAGCCTGCGGAACGAGAACTAGAGCTAGGTTCTATACCCGCGTCAGATGCCGAAAAGTTTTCTAGAATGTATAGATATCTTCCAAACTTCGCTGTAATGGAAATTTAAAATATCGACAGACACGGATAGCGTCGCCTTGTTATCGTTAGTTTAAATAATCTTAAACCGCAAAACTACTGAATAGGTCGTGTGACAGGTTAATATCTTACTTTTTGAACCGGCTCATTTTTGTACAATTGAAAATCTTATCACCGTCAAATCTATAGTTAGCTGCTACCCCTTTTACTCCGATGAGTCGCGGTCGATTACGGGAAGGTGTTCATCCAACATCGCCTTAGTAATTCCTCGTTTCTGAGCGTTGTACTGCCAGCGGATGAATCGCTCGATTAGTCGCTCGTTCTCATGCTTATGGCGCTCCACTTCGCTTTCGAGCTTGCGAATTTTCTGCTCAGCATAGGAGAGGCTGGACGGGCGCCGAGAGGGTGTTGGCCCTTCCTTTAGATAGTTTTTTTTCGCATCGAAAGCCGACTTCACAGCCAAATGTGCATTGAGGGTCTGCCTCGTTGGACGAAACCCAAACATCTCTCCTGCTCTGTCACACAGGCTGTCCCAGGTGAGCCGCCCCTCCCAAGCATCAATGAGATCGACCAGTACCAGGATATCGTGATTGGTTAGGTGCCTGTGCGCCATCAGAAGGTGTCCATCGCAAAGTTCATGATAGGCATATCAGGGACTGCGCGTGGAAGACGACTCATACCTTGGCGCCCAGCAAGGTCTCGCTTCAGCGGGCTATGCTCTTGGTCATTGTTGAGCATGATGATGCTCCCCTCACAAATCTCTGGGCTCTCCATGATTTCGATGAGTTGATCGAGGCGCTGCAAAGTTTTAAGCTGATGCTGACTCCAACGGTCAGCGCCGAAGTTGCCAGTCTCATCAGCCAGTTTAGCTTTATCTAGTTGAACCTGGGTGAGGTGACGGTGCTCCTTGAGACGCTTCAGCTTCACGGAGTCGCCCTTGATACACGCATGCTCGGAGCAATTCAGACAATCTCTATGTTTCTGGCAAGGAAGCATTGAGTAATCATGGACACAAAATCCAAAGATCGTAACGTGAGCAATTGCGTCACCGACCTGTTCCAGATCTTCGAGTGTGACCGGAGAGTTCTGCCTTACCTTTTCCAGAATTCCATTGGGTAGAGCGTTCTCGGAAAGCTTTACGTACTCATCCTCGGACATGTGGTTGTACGTAGCGTTCTGGTGAATATTCGCTCTAGCAGACCACTTCGCAATGTCGAGCTGCCCCAGGTTACCCCGCTGTGCAGCAGTATTCAGCAGGTGACGCACTTGGTGGGAAGTCATTGTGACTTCTGACCCATCAAGATTTTTGTAGCCATGACGCGTCCAGATACTCCGCTCTTGGCCTTTGATGTAATTCAGGTCAGTCGTAAGCAGGCTCTTGCCTGGAGTCCAAAGCTTGACACGGCTCGTGGTGAGATCCAGTCGAAACTCATGGGCCCGGTAGCTGCAAAGAGCCTCTGAATACTTAAGCTTTCGTTCTTCATCAATGTAGGGAAAGCCTTCTGGAAGCACCGAGTGGCAGTAATCGTTCAGGAAAGCCAAAGTCAGCGTACTATCGGCTTTACGTTGCTTCTCATAAGGCGCGTACCCCTTGAAAAACTGATGAATCACTCCTTTGCTACCTGCCCAAGCCAAGCCCAATGCCAAGCAGACCTGCTCGTCTGACAGTGGCTCATGCTCTCCAACGTTAGGGCATTCGTCATGACGGTAAAACTTGGAGGGATTTTCCTCGTACCACTTTGCCAGCCTCCGTCCTTCTGCAGAAAGTTCTGTAAGTCGGCGGACAGCTTCCTCGGCGATCTCCACAAAGCATGTCGTTACATACTTGATATCCCAGCCGGCGCCTTTACCGCCAAAAAAACGAAGTCCAAGCCTGTCAATGCCTTTCGTATCCTTTTCATAGTGCAAAACATTCAAAGGTAATCGCTGAATTTCAGTGATCCTTGATGGAGCGCACATAAGCAATGCAAAGATGGATGTAGTGAAACGGTCACGGGGATGCTGCGGGTTATTCGCAAACATCTCGGCCATTCCCTCCAGTTGCAGGTCATCCGGCAGTTTACCTGCGCGCTTGTCTTGAGCTTCCTTGTCAGTGCGATTGATCCCTTTAGGCCTGGCGATGGGATTCTGCCATTCAAGTCGTTTAGGCGCGATCTTGCTGTCGTTCAGGAACCTAGCCAGCTTTGCTAATGCAGAGCCAGCTTGGTACGCAGTAGCGCCATATTCCCTAGCAAATTGCGCAGCAACATCCATTACGGAAATGTCCACCAAGGTGATGTCGGCCTTCCCTTTCATTGTTAGGAGCGCTGGCTCTATGCATCGGATAGCTTTTAATTCGTTAATCAGCTTAGATGGGTTAAGTCCTTGCTGATAACGGACATAGGCTTTAGCAAATGGTAAAATTTCTGAATTCAAATATTGGTCATCAGTGAAGCCTCTCGACGGAGCGCCCTTGACTGTAAAGTTACCTACCTTTGGCCAAGTGTTGGAGTTCCAGTCCAGACTTTCACCGAACACCGTCAACCTGTCCCGGCACATTTCAATGAAATCTTCGAGATTACTTCTCGCATCCCGTTCGGCCTTGGGGGAAAACAGTAATAGCTCGGCCATTATTTTATTTCCCCTTTCGCTATACGGCAGCGATTGATCACATCGCTTACGGCGTATATCAATCGATCATTTGCCGATGCGAATTTGAGATCGCCAGTTAGGCTATTAACACGATCACGCTCTTGGATTAGACCATCTAAGACTTCTTCGTGGGGCCCGTCCAGCCATGGCTGGAAATAAGCGCAGGTATAACAGGCAACGGGGGCAAGAGCGCTGCAGAAGCCGTGGCTGCCGCAGCTACCTACATTTCTATTGCCAGTCGAAATGCGGCTCGATGGATCGTTGCCGCGAATAGCCTCCTTTTCAGAACGAATCACAACACCCCTAAAAAGCTGGGCATATGGCGCGAGTTGAATAGCAACAGCTTTGTCGATCCGCTCTACGATGTCAGGTAGGTTCTTTACATAAACACCAGCATTTTGCGTATCTGTGTGGTCAAGAGCTTCAGCAATGACGTATTCCCCCTTCCCCTCACGAGCCAAGTTGGTACCCAACGTATATCGAAAGCGATTAGGAGTAAGATGAAGGGGCATACCAGTTCGTTCACTAATTACACTGATTTTTTCACCAACATCCACAACTGCGCGAGTAATTTCAATCGAAGGGATATGGAGGCGATCAGTCTTCAGCACCTCTAGCTCTAGCGCCAGAGAAAGATCCTCGCTCATATTGGGGAACAATGGCAGCTCATCGTTCAGATGCGCCGGAATTACCTTAGCACCTAAACTTTTCCCAAACAGAGCCTGGACATAGCTCGCCTGCTCTCTGAGCAGCATCCAGAGATCTTCAACGATTGCAAACTTCTTGAACGAAGAGCGCCATCCCATATTGCGCTGCTTAGCACGAGGGAAATTTATATAATACTTACTTTCAAGCTGAATCAAATCCTTGAGCTTTAGAGCAGAGACCTGACCAGGCCGGCGCCCGGTCATGACAAATGTCATCAGCATCGCGGTTTCAGTCAAGCCCAAGATTTTCTTAGCGAGGCAGTGAGTCGTAGACTCTACAATCCCCTGCATTTCGACATCGGTCAACGGCCCTTCTTCCGGGCATTGCGACTGAACGGCGCGACCTTTTTCATTACCCTTGAGCTTAATATTGTTGAGTAAAGTGAGGGTCTCAGCTGGTATCCCCGGATAACCTAACCGTACCCACTGCCGCATAAATACCCGTACCGCTGACAGATACCAAGCTCTCGATTTATCCAAACTAGCTCGATAAGAAATTATAGAGTCGACAGAGAAAAGCTGAGTGCCATTTAGCGCCTGCACATAATGCGTAAGACGCCACATCAAATTTTGTACGTGATAGGGAGAGTTATGCCGCGCGTAGAACGCGAGCACTTGACGAAGCTTATAGCTGTCTCCTGGAAAAACCTTGCTGTGCTCACCAATAGGTAAGTCGATATCTTTGCTTAGCTTCCAGCGCTCGTCGAGAAGATCGACCAAATAGCCGGCGCGTGAGTAAAACTGCCCGCTTTCGAGGTTTTGGATGCCATCCAGTGCAATCGGCGCTAATACCTTCACGGTCTGACCCTTTGTCATCCACTCTTCTGATTCGACTTTGTGTAGCGCTCTTGAAGCTCCAGGCCTGCTTTCTGAGCTTTCTCTTTCGTATGCCTACGATTGTAAGTACCTGCCGTACCCGAGGTTTCACTCCACCCCATCCAGTACGAGCGGATCTTTTCCTCTTCCTCGGGAGTCATCCCCTTTTCTTCCGCAAGGCGAGAAAATTGGTAATTCCAGTTGTGCCGAAGGGCGTGAGCATGAAATCCAGCGTTCTCTACGATGGCCGAGATCCGGCCCATCCATTTGTTAAATGCCCCTATGGACAGTGGCGCACCTTGCGTCGGGCCTGCCTTGTGAGTAACAAAGAGATAGTCATGCTTCCTAGCACCCGGCACTTTCCTGCGAGCATTTTTCACATAATTGGCAATCTTCTCTACCAACGTAGGCGCGATGCGTATGCGGCGAGGTCGTGTCTTAGCTGTAGGCTGATGCTTTCGCGTATCGAGATCTGAATCAGGCCGGCGCACCACAGACAGCGTATTGTCGCCGAAGTTGATATCTCCAATCCTGAGGTTGAGCAACTCGCCGCGCCTCATGCCAGTGAGTTTGAGAAGAAAGAACATCAAGGCATTGCGAAGCTGCACGTCTCCATCAAGGGCCGGATTGTTATGCGATCCTGGCTTCAGTGCCGCTTCAATAGCCTGAATCGCCTCTTCGCTGAGATGAATCTCATCTCTATCAACAATTGATTTATTAGGCCTGCCGGGCCGATGCGCCTTGATCGTCTCAGCCATCTTGTTGACTACGTCATCAGCAAGGTGGGGGGCGACTCGACGGGCTAGAAACTGAAGGTATTGCGCGATAGTGCTAATACGGAAATAGTGGACGCTGGCACCCACTACCTGAAGTTTATGAGGAATTGCTATGACCTTAGTGGACTGTTCACTTCGAAGAGAGCGCTGCAGGAAATCGCATAGGTCTCTAATCTGATTGTGATCTAGTAGTACGCCTTGTGTGAAAGTCGACACTAAATCTATGCCCAGCCGAGCCTCCCAAGCGAAGAGAGCTTTCAGTGCATTAAGAGCGTTGGTGATGCTGTTAGCGGCATGGGAATTCGCTCTCAGTTTCCAGGTGATGAACAATGTGGGATAGAAAAGAGGCATGCCCTCGCCATCAACTAGGACAGAAAATCGCTCGCCATTTGTCCCCCTGAATCTGCGTATAAAGGTATCCATATACCACACCAAAACTTTACGTTTTGCATGGTTTCAGACTACGAAAAAAGGGTCAATCAAGACCTTACGCTTCAAAACGAAGAAACCCCCGCAATGCGAGGGCTCCAGACCTAAACTTTACAAAAAGGTCTCAGGTAAGTCCTAGAAGGGAATGTCGTCGTCGAAGCTGTCGTAGTCCTGCTGAGCCGGCTGCTGCTGGGGCTTGGGCTGCTGCTGAGGACGACTGTTGCCAGAGCCGGCATTGCCACCGTTGTCGTACTGCGGAGCCGACTGCTGGGGACGAGGGGCACGCTGCTGCTGGGGCGCAGGGGCGCTCTGGTTGTATTCATCGTTGCCACCGGCATTGCCACCGCGGCCACCCAGCAACTGCATGTTGCCGTTGATATCGACCACGATTTCGGTGGTGTAGCGATCCTGACCGTCCTGACCCTGCCACTTGCGGGTACGCAGGCTGCCTTCGACATAGACCTGGGAGCCCTTGCGGATGTACTCGCCGGCGATCTCTGCCAGACGACCGAAGAACACCACACGGTGCCATTCGGTGCGATCCTGCTGCTGGCCGGTCTGCTTGTCCTTCCAGCTTTCGCTGGTGGCCAGGGTGACATTGGTCACCGCATTGCCATTGGGCATGTAGCGGGTTTCGGGATCGGCGCCGGCATTGCCGACGAGGATGACTTTGTTGACGCCACGGGCCATATGAATCTCCTGATAGGGCTGTCGATCAAGCGGCGACTGGCGTTTGGCTTACCAGTCGCTCCAGTTGCGCCCGATCGACGATTTTAGTATCGATCTTGATGTAGACGGCTTGTTCTTCCGCCACCATTACCGCGTCGGTCACTCCGGCCAGGGCCAACAGGCGTCCGACCAATCCCTGGTCGTTGACTAGCGCGGGCGTAACCGGCAAACGCAGACTGGTGACATAGGGCGGTTCTCGCATCGTGCCAGCTACCACCGCCCATCCCAGGCAAAGCGCCGCACAACCCAGGAAGACGGTGGACAGGCCACCATGCTGGAACAGCCAGCCACCGAGGATACCGCCCAATGCGGAACCAAGGAACTGACTGGTGGAATAGATCCCCATGGCGGTGCCCTTGCCGCCTGCAGGTGCCACCTTGCTCACCAGTGACGGCAGCGAGGCCTCCAGCAGGTTGAAGGCGGTAAAGAACACCACGATGCCAATGACCAGGGCCACCAGGCTGTCGCTGAAAAAGAAGAAGTACAGCTCGCAGAGCACCAGCACACTGATGGCACCCACCAGCACGCGCTTCATCCGTCGCTTCTTTTCACCATAGATGATGAAGGGAACCATGGCGAAGAAGCCGACCACCAGTGCGGTCAGGTAAACCCACCAGTGCTCTTCCTTGGGCAGGCCGGCGTGTTCGGCGAGGGCCAGCGGCAGGACGACGAAACTGGCCATCAGCACAGCGTGCAGCGCCAGGATACCGAAGTCCAGCCGCAGCAGATCGCGATTGCGCAGGGTGGCGCCCAGCGCCTGGCGCGCCAGATTCGACTCTCGATGGGTGAAGGGCGAGGCCTGGTGAGGAACCAGGAACAGCACGATCAGCAAGCCGACCAGTGCCAGCCCGCAGGTCGCCCAGAACAGGCCGGCGAGACCATAGGCACGGGTCAGCAGCGGTCCGGCTACCATCGCCACGGCAAAGGACACGCCGATGCTCATGCCGATGGTAGCCATGGCCTTGGTGCGATGCTGCTCGCGGGTCTGATCCGACAGCAGCGCCATGATGGCGGCCGAAATGGCACCGCCGCCCTGCACGATACGACCGGCGATAACGCCCCAGATCGAGTGGGCATTGGCGGCAATGGCGGCACCAAGGGCGAACACCAGCAGTCCACCAATGATGATGGGGCGGCGACCGATGCGATCGGACAGCGTCCCCAGGGGAATTTGCAGAACCGCTTGGGTCAAACCATAGGCACCTATGGCCAGGCCAATCAGCGCCGGGGTGGCATCAGCCAACTCCTGACCATAGGTCGCCAGGACCGGGAGCACCATGAACATACCGAGCATACGAAAGGCGAAGACCAGAGCCAGCCCTAGGGCGGCACGGCGTTCGACGCCGTTCATGGCTTCACTGCGCTTGTCGAGCATTGATAATCCTCTCGTCGGCGACAGGCTTTTACGTCGCCACACAGCTTTAAAACAGTCGTGACAATGACCATTTAGGGAGGAAGCGGTGAAGATAGCCGAGCGCTCGTCCGAACGTTCCCGACCGCCAGGATCACGAACGCCCGATCACCGCTGTCGGGCCACCAATTTTACCAGCCTTACCCCCTCTCTCACAGGCGCGGCAGATAGCCGCAGCCCGGGACGAGACCTCTTTCCTATTGAAGCGCCGCCAAAACGAGGCAGAAGTCTACGTGGATAAAATCCTCATCCGTGGGGCCCGCACCCATAATCTGAAGAACATCGACCTTACCCTCCCCCGGGACAAGCTCATCGTCATTACCGGCCTGTCCGGTTCCGGCAAGTCTTCGCTGGCGTTCGACACCCTCTATGCCGAAGGCCAGCGCCGCTACGTGGAATCCTTGTCGGCCTATGCCCGGCAGTTCCTGTCGATGATGGAAAAGCCCGACGTGGACACCATCGAAGGCCTGTCCCCGGCGATCTCCATCGAGCAGAAATCCACCTCGCACAACCCGCGCTCCACCGTGGGTACCATCACCGAGATCTACGACTACCTTCGTCTGCTCTATGCGCGCGTCGGTACGCCCCGCTGCCCGGAACACGACGTGCCCCTGGAAGCCCAGACCGTCAGCCAGATGGTCGATCAGGTGCTGGCCATGCCGGAAGGCGAGCGACTGATGCTGCTCGCCCCCATCGTGCGCGAGCGCAAGGGTGAACACCTCTCGGTATTCGAGGAACTGCGCGCCCAGGGCTTCGTCCGCGTCCGCGTCAATGGCCGTCTGCACGAGATGGACGAACTGCCCAAGCTCGACAAGCAGAAGAAGCACACCATCGAGGTGGTGGTGGATCGCTTCAAGGTGCGCGAAGACCTCCAGCAACGCCTGGCGGAATCCTTCGAGACGGCGCTGAAGCTGGCCGACGACATCGCCATCATCGCGCCCATGGAAGGCGGGAAGGGTGAGGAGATCGTCTTCTCCGCGCGTTTCGCCTGTCCGATCTGCGGCTTTTCCATCGGCGAGCTGGAGCCCAAGCTGTTTTCCTTCAACAACCCTGCCGGTGCCTGTCCGACCTGCGACGGCCTGGGCGTGAAGCAGTTCTTCGATGCCCGCCGTGTGGTCAACGAGGAGCTCAGCCTCAGCGAGGGCGCCATCCGCGGCTGGGACAGGCGCAACGTCTACTACTTCCAGATGCTCGGCTCATTGGCAAGCCACTATGGCTTCAGCCTGGACGAGCCCTTCAAGGGTCTCGATGACAAGCACCGCAAGGCGGTCCTCAGCGGCTCCGGACGCGAGAGCGTCAACTTCCGCTATCTGAATGACCGCGGCGACATCGTCAAGCGCGCCCACCCCTTCGAAGGCATCCTGCCGAATCTGGAGCGGCGTTATCGCGAGACCGAATCCCAGAGCGTGCGCGAAGAGCTGGCGAAGTATCTGAGCACCCAGCATTGCCCGGACTGCAATGGCACCCGCCTGCGCCGCGAAGCCCGGCATGTGTGGGTCGGCGACAAGACCCTGCCGGCGGTCACCCGCCTGCCCGTGGGCGATGCCACCCAGTACTTCCAAGACCTCACCCTCAAGGGCCAGCGGCAGCAGATCGCCGACAAGATCCTCAAGGAGATCCGCGAGCGCCTGCAGTTCCTGGTCAACGTCGGCCTGGACTACCTGACCCTGGATCGCAGCGCGGACACCCTGTCCGGCGGCGAGGCGCAACGTATCCGCCTGGCCAGCCAGATCGGTGCGGGTCTGGTGGGCGTCATGTACATCCTCGACGAGCCTTCCATCGGCCTCCACCAGCGCGACAACGAGCGCCTGCTGGGTACCCTGACCCACCTGCGCGACCTGGGCAACACCGTCATCGTCGTCGAGCACGACGAGGACGCCATCCGCCTGGCGGACTATGTCATCGACATAGGTCCGGGCGCCGGCGTACACGGCGGCCAGATCATTGCGGAAGGTACGCCCGACCAGGTTATGCAGCACCCCGACTCGGTGACCGGGCAGTACCTGTCGGGTCGCAAGAAGATCGCAGTCCCCGCCAAGCGCACGCCGCGGGACAAGAAGAAGCTGCTGAAGCTAAAGGGTGCCCGCGGCAACAACCTGCAGAACGTCAATCTGGAGATTCCCGTTGGGCTGCTGACCTGCGTGACCGGGGTATCCGGCTCCGGCAAGTCGACTCTGATCAACAACACCCTCTTCCCGCTGACCGCCACGGCGCTCAATGGCGCGACGACCCTGGAAGTCGCCGCCCATGACAGCTTCGACGGCATGCAGCACCTGGACAAGGTGGTGGACATCGACCAGAGCCCCATCGGCCGGACGCCACGTTCCAACCCGGCGACCTACACCGGTCTTTTCACCCCGATTCGCGAATTGTTCTCCGGCGTCCCGGAATCCCGCTCCCGCGGCTACACCCCGGGGCGCTTCTCCTTCAACGTCAAGGGCGGCCGCTGCGAGGCCTGCCAGGGCGACGGCGTCATCAAGGTGGAGATGCACTTCCTGCCGGACGTCTATGTCGCCTGTGACGTCTGCAAGGGCAAGAGATACAACCGCGAGACCCTGGAGGTGAAGTACAAGGGCAAGACCATCACCGAGGTGCTGGACATGACCATCGAAGAGGCCCATGCCTTCTTCGAGTCCATCCCGGCCCTGGCGCGCAAGCTGCAGACGCTGATGGATGTCGGCCTGTCCTATATCCGTCTCGGCCAGAGCGCTACGACCCTGTCAGGCGGCGAGGCCCAGCGTGTGAAGCTGGCGCGGGAGTTGTCCAAGCGTGATACCGGCAAGACACTCTATATTCTTGACGAGCCTACTACCGGTCTGCACTTCGCCGATATCCAGCAGCTGTTGGACGTTCTGCATCGCCTGCGGGATCACGGCAATACCGTGGTGGTGATCGAGCACAACCTCGATGTCATCAAGACCGCCGACTGGCTGGTGGACCTGGGCCCGGAAGGCGGTTCGAAGGGTGGTCAGATCATCGCGACAGGTACACCCGAGGAGGTCGCGGCGAACAAGAAGTCCTATACCGGCCACTTCCTCAAGCCCTTGCTGGAACGTGACCGGGAGTAATCTTCGGCACCTTCCAGAACGCAAAAAGCCCGGCCAATGCCGGGCTTTTTCTTGCTCACGTAAAGATGCGGTAGGTTGGGCTGAGCACAGCGAAGCCCAACTTCCGGAAGCCAACCCCTGCCCCTCACCGCCCCGACCCGCCGCCGTTCGCTTGATCCCTGCAGCGGAGCTGATTGTTGGGCTTCGCTGCGCTCAGCGCCAACCTACGATGATTCTGTGCCGCGCTTCAAACACAACAGCCCGGCGCAGCCGGGCTGTTGGGGCTCTTGAGCTCTTGCAGACTTAAAGCTGTACCTGCCTAGCAGGCACTGCTCCAACGCCGCCGCCGGGCCCTTTAGTCCCCTCTCCCCCGGGGAGAGGGCTAGGGTGAGGGCACCCTCAGCGACGCCACTTCAGGCTTCCGCTAGCCGATCAGCCGATTGCCCGCTCCCAGCGCTCAAGCCCCTGACGCCCGGCCAAACTTTTCCCGCCGCAAAGACAACACCCCCGCCAGAATGAACTGAGCGGGGGTGCTGGGTGTTAGGCGCTTGACGATGACCTACTCTCACATGGGGAAACCCCA
>NZ_JAPDIQ010000016.1:0-66937 GCF_029872515.1 Pseudomonas flavocrustae
CCCCGGTGGTGACCCCCAATCTGCCCGCCGCGCCCCCGCCGACGCCGGTAACGCCCGCTCAGACGCCGACCCGTGATGTCCCCCAATCCGCATCCGGTTGGGCCTGGCCGACGAAAGGTACGTTGATCAGCCGCTTCTCGGCCAGCAGCAGCCTAAACAAGGGAATAGACATCGCCGGGCAGGAAGGTCAGCCCGTGATGGCCGCTGCCGACGGTACCGTGGTCTATGCGGGAAATGGTCTACGGGGTTATGGTGAACTGGTTATCGTCAAACACAGCGAAACCTACGTTAGTGCCTACGGTCACAATCGTAGGTTGCTGGTTCGGGAAGGTGAGCGTGTCAAGATAGGGCAGACGATTGCCGAGATGGGTTCGACCGGGACTGATCGGGTCAAGCTCCATTTCGAGATTCGCCGTCAGGGCAAGCCGGTGGATCCCTTGCAGTTTTTGCCCAATCGCTGATTCGCTAGGCGCCGACTCGATCCCGCAGCTTTTTTGGGGGCGAGTCATGGCGCATCGGCAACGTATCGATACGCCCTGGCTCGAAGCGCAGACGAGCAAGGGTTACTCAAGATGATCCAGAACAAACAAGAAACCGAGTACGACCTCGGCGATGATGTCCTGCTTCTCGATTCCAATCCCTTCGGTGAGGAATCCGCCGATTCAGCCATGACCAAGGCGCTCTCCGGGCGCGGCAATCAGGTCTTGCGGGGGGCGAAACTGGCCGACTACGGCCGAGCGCTCGACGCTACCCAGCTCTATCTCAACGAAATCGGCTTTTCGCCGCTGCTGTCACCAGCGGAGGAAGTGCATTTCGCCCGTCTTGCCCAGCGTGGCGATCCCGCCGGTCGCAAGCGCATGATCGAAAGCAACCTGCGCCTGGTGGTGAAGATCGCTCGACGCTACATCAATCGCGGTCTGTCGCTGCTCGATTTGATCGAGGAGGGCAATCTCGGCCTGATTCGCGCGGTGGAGAAATTCGATCCCGAGCGAGGTTTCCGATTCTCCACCTATGCCACCTGGTGGATCCGGCAGACCATCGAGCGGGCGATCATGAATCAGACCCGCACCATTCGCCTGCCGATCCATGTGGTCAAGGAACTCAACCTGCATCTGCGCGCCGCGCGCGAACTGACCCAGAAGCTCGACCACGAGCCTTCACCCGAGGAAATCGCCGCCCTGCTGGAAAAGCCGGTAGCGGACGTCAAGCGGGTGATGGGCCTGAACGAGCGGATCAGCTCGGTTGACATGGTCCTCGGCCCCGATTCCGACAAGACCCTGCTCGACACCCTGACCGACGACCGCCCCACCGATCCCTGCGAATTGCTGCAGGATTCGGATCTCAACCAGAGCATCGACCAGTGGCTGCTGGAGCTGCCGGAAAAGCAGCGCGAGGTGGTGGTGCGTCGCTTCGGCCTGCGTGGTCATGAAGCCTGCACCCTGGAAGAGGTCGGGCAGGAGATAGGGCTCACCCGCGAGCGGGTCCGGCAGATCCAAGTCGAGGCGCTCAAGCGGTTGCGCGAGATTTTCGAGCGCAATGGCCTGTCCAGTGATTCGCTGTTCTGAACATGCCTAGCTGAATGTCAGCCAAACGGAGCCCGGATTTATCCGGGCTTTTTTCTGCGTGTCGTTGTAAGCCAAGGCTTACAGTCCGCGTAAGCATGCATCGCTTCAGGCTGCCGGAAAGTATCGCTTGAGCAGCTCGACCAATAGCCAAGTGCTTGCCGCGTAACGTTTTTTTGTTTCGAGGGGCGTGCTTAGCGAGTTCGCCGTGACCGACTGTGGCAGATTGCCAGCCTTCGGCAGAAGCGTACTATCGGCGCTGTGTCTGGGACGACGCGGATCGGCAGGAAGCGGATCGGGAACACCTCGGGACGAGGTTCACCAGGACGGTGACAGGATTACAGGGACAGGGACGAAGGGGGCGGAGCGATCCGCCCCCTTTTTTTTGGCCTGGATTTCCAGGCGCGGCCTAGCGCTCGAGCTGGGCGAGCTTGCCGGTCTTGCCATCCCATTCGGCCGCGTCGGGCAGGGCTTCCTTCTTCTCGGTGATGTTCGGCCAGATGTTGGCCAGCTCACTGTTAAGTTCGATGAAGGCTTCCTGGCCGGCCGGTACCTCGTCTTCCGAGAAGATCGCCTGGGCCGGGCACTCGGGCTCACACAGGGCGCAGTCGATGCACTCGTCCGGGTGAATTACCAGGAAGTTGGGGCCTTCGTAGAAGCAGTCCACCGGGCAGACTTCCACGCAGTCGGTATATTTGCATTTGATGCAGTTGTCAGTGACGACGAAGGTCATCTGCTCGTTCTCCTCAGGCTAAGGCGGCGGATTCTAGCAGCATTGCCGGAACCCTCGTATCCGTTAACTCAGATACGCTTTTTCCATTCGTAGATAAGCTCCAGGGCCCGTCTGGGTGTGATGTCGTCCGGCTGCAGGCGTTCCAGTTCCTCGATGAGAGGATGGGTGGCGCTGGCGAACAGATCGGCCTGCAACGGACGACCCTTGGCCGGCGCGCTTACCGGCAGGGGGGCACCCACCTCACCGTTGAAACTGGCCGCTTCCAGGCGGGCGAGATGCTCCCGCGCGCGCAGGATGACGTCCTCCGGCACGCCGGCCAGTTGGGCCACGGCCAGGCCATAGCTCTGGCTGGCCGGACCGGGCAGCACATGGTGCAGGAAGACGATGCGGTCGTTGTGCTCGGTGGCGTTGAGGTGGACGTTGGCCACGCTCGGCTGGCCTTCCGGCAGCACGGTCAGCTCGAAGTAATGGGTGGCGAACAGCGTCCAGGCGCGCAGGCGCGCCAGTTGCTCGGCGGCGGCCCAGGCCAGGGACAGGCCGTCGAAGGTACTGGTGCCGCGGCCGACCTCGTCCATCAGCACCAGGCTGTGTTCGCTGGCGTTGTGCAGGATGTTGGCGGTCTCGCTCATCTCCACCATGAAGGTGGAGCGGCCACCGGCCAGGTCGTCGCTGGAGCCGATGCGGGTGAAGATGCGATCCACCAGGGACAGCTCGCAACTCGCCGCCGGGACGAAGCTGCCGACATGGGCCAGCAGCACGATCAGTGCGGTCTGGCGCATATAGGTGGACTTGCCGCCCATGTTCGGGCCGGTGATCACCAGCATGCGGGTGTCGTTGTCGAGGGTGACGTCGTTGGCGACGAAGGGCGTTTCCAGCACCTGCTCCACCACCGGGTGACGTCCCTGGCCGATTTTCAGGCAGGGCTCCGCGACGAAGCGCGGCTTGTTCAGGTCCAGGTTGAGGGCGCGCTCGGCGAAGTTGGCCAGGACGTCCAGTTCGGCCAGGGCCGCGGCGCTGTCCTGCAAGGGCGCCAGGTGACCGATGAGTTCCTCCAGCAGCGCCTCGTAGAGGGCCTTTTCCCGCGCCAGGGCGCGACTCTGGGCCGACAGCGCCTTGTCTTCGAAGGCCTTGAGCTCCGGGGTGATGAAGCGCTCGGCGCCCTTGAGGGTCTGGCGGCGGATGTAGTCGGCCGGTGCCGACTCGGCCTGGCGGCTGGGGATCTCGATGAAATAGCCGTGGACGCGGTTGTAGCCGACCTTGAGGCCTTGCAGGCCGGTGCGGGCCTTTTCCCGGGCCTCCAGGTCCATGAGGAACTGGCCGGCGTTTTCGCTCAGGGTCTGCAGCTCGTCCAGCTCGCTGTCGTAGCCGCGCTTGATGACGCCGCCGTCGCGGATCACCGCCGGCGGATTGTCGATGATGGCGCGAGCCAGGGTCGCAGCCAGTTCCGGATAGGTCTTGATGCTTTTGGCCAGGTCGAGCAGGTGCGGGGCGATCATCTGCGTCAACCCCTCCTGCAGCGCCGGCAGCGCGGCCAGGGCGTCTCTCAGGCGCGCGAGGTCGCGCGGGCGGGCGTTGCGCAGGCCGATACGGGCGAGGATGCGCTCCAGGTCGCCGATGTCCTTGAGTTGCGGCTGCAGCGTCTCGAAGCGATAGCCTTCCAGCAGGCAGGTGATGGCGTCCTGGCGCGCCTCGATCACCGCGCGATTGCGCAGCGGCCGATTCAGCCAGCGGGTCAGCAGACGACTGCCCATGGCGGTCTGACAGCGGTCCACCACCGACTGCAGGGTGTTGTCGCGGCCACCGGCCAGGTTGACGTCCAGCTCCAGGTTGCGGCGGCTGGCGCCGTCGAGGATGACGGTGTCGTCCAGGCGCTCGTGCCTGAGGCTGCGCAGGTGCGGCAGGGCGGTGCGCTGGGTTTCCTTGGCATAGGCCAGCAGGCAGCCGGCGGCGCCGAGGGCCAGGCCCAGCTTGTCGCAGCCGAAGCCCTTGAGGTCGCCGGTACCGAATTGCTGGCAGAGACTCTTGAGCGCCGAATCGCAGTCGAAGTCCCAGGGCGCCCGGCGGCGCACGCCGCGGCGCTTCTCGGCGGGAAGGCCGGCGGGCCAGTCGTCGGGGATCAGCAGCTCGGCGGGATTGAGACGATCAAGCTCGGCCAGCAGGGTCTCCCAGCCGGCCAGTTCCTGCACGGTGAAGCGGCCGCTGGCGATGTCCAGCACGGCCAGGCCGAACAGGCGCTCGTCGCCCAGCACGGCGGTCAGCAGGTTGTCGCGGCGCTCGTCCAGCAGCGCTTCGTCACTGACGGTGCCAGGGGTGATGATGCGCACCACCTGGCGTTCCACCGGGCCTTTGCTGGTGGCGGGGTCGCCGATCTGCTCGCAGATCACCACGGATTCGCCGAGCTTGACCAGCTTGGCCAGGTAGCCTTCGGCGGAGTGGAAGGGGATGCCGGCCATGGGGATGGACTTGCCGGCCGAGGCGCCGCGGGCGGTCAGGGTGATGTCGAGCAACTTGGCGGCACGCCGGGCGTCGTCATAGAACAGCTCGTAGAAATCGCCCATGCGATAGAACAGCAGCTGCTCGGGATGCTGATGCTTGATCTTGAGGTACTGTTGCATCATGGGCGTGTGCGCGGAGAGATCGCTCATGCGGGTGTTTCGATCCGGTTGCCTGTGGATAGCCGCGTATTGTCCACCAACTGGCGGCGTTTGTCGGCCCCGCTCGGCTCAGTGCAGCGGTATCAGGCCTGCGGCCCTTGTTCGCGGGCAGCCAGCAGCTGATCGATGCGGGCCATCAGCCGTTCCAGGGTGAAAGGCTTGGCCAGCACCTCGACATCTGGAACAGGCAAGGCCTCGCCAGGCAGGTTTGCCTCGGCATAGCCGGTGATCAACAGGGTCATCAGACCCGGGCGGCGTTCCCGGGCCAGGGCGGCGAGCTGGCAGCCACTCAGCCCGCCCGGCAGGCCGACATCGGTAATCAGCAAGTCCAGCGAGATATCCGATTCCAGTACCTGCAGCGCCGCGGCGGCATCGGGTGCCTCCAGGGTATGGATGCGATGTTCGCGCAGGGCTTCGTCCACCAGCATGCGCACCAGAGGTTCGTCGTCCACCACCAGGACGGTCATGCCGTCGGGATAGCGCAGCGCTGGAGCCGACGGCGTCTCCACTGACGACGCTGAAGGCTCCACCAGGCGCGGCAGATAGAGGGTCACGGTGGTGCCTTGGCCGGGTGCCGAGGCGATATGGGCGACCCCGCCGGATTGCCTGGCGAAGCCATAGATCATCGACAGGCCAAGCCCGGTGCCCATGCCCACCGGCTTGGTGGTGAAGAAGGGATCGAAGGCCCGCGCCAGCACCGCGGGCGGCATCCCGGAACCGGTGTCGAGCACTGCCAGGGTCACATAGTCGCCAGCCGGCAATTCCAGCGCGGCGGCCTGGGCGTCGTTGAGTCGGCGATTGGCGGTGACGATGCGCAGCATCCCGCCCTCGGGCATGGCATCCCGGGCGTTGATGCACAGGTTGAGCAGGGCGTTCTCCAGCTGATGGGGATCGCACAGGGTGAGATTCAACGCCTCCGCCAGTTCGATATGGATCTCGATCTGGGGGCCGACCGAGCGGCGGATGAGTTCCTCCATGCCCAGCACCAGTGCGTTGGTCTGGGTGGCCGAAGGATCCAGCGCCTGGCGACGGGAAAAGGCGAGCAGGCGGTGGGTCAGGGCCGCGGCGCGCTCGGCGGCACCCTTGGCGCCACTGGCATAGCGCTCGAGATCGGTGAAGCGGCCCTGTTCGAGTCTCAGACTGAGCATGTCCAGACTGCCGATCACACCGGTCAGCAGGTTGTTGAAGTCATGAGCGATGCCTCCGGTCAGTTGGCCCACGGCTTCCATCTTCTGGCTCTGGCGCAGCTGTTCCTCGGTCTGGCGCAGGGCTTCCTGTTGCTCACGGATGGCGGTGACTTCGCGCACCGCAGAATAGATGAGGCCATCCTGCAACACCGAATTCCACGACAACCAGCGATAGCCGCCTTCTCGATGCCGATAGCGATTCTCGAAGCCGAACACCGGTTCGCCGTGCTTCAGGCGTTCCAGGGCCGTCTCGGTGCGGGCGCGATCCTCGACATGCACGAAGGCCATGAAAGGCTCGTGGCGCAACTGCTCTTCGCTCCAGCCCAGGGTGCTGGTCCAGGCTGGATTGAGGTCCAGCAGCTGGCCCTCCAGGGTCGCCGTACAGAGCAGATCGGGGCTGGCCTGCCAGATCAGATCACGCTGGCGGGTGCGCAGGGTGACCTGTTCGCCGAGATTGCCGGCGAAGCGATAGAGGGACTCCAGGCTGCGGCGCTGGGCTGCGCAGACCACCGCCATGATGACGTTGACCAGCACGAACAGCGCATGGGACACCCAGCGTTCCGAGAACAGTGCGAAATAGGCGGGTGCCTTGACGAAGAGGGTCTCGGCCAGCAGCACCGACAACAGGGTGGCGAAGATGCCGGGACCCAGGCCGAACCAGAAGGCCGCGGCCATGATGAAGGGAATGAACAGCAGATAGGGCAGGCTGTCGATGCCCAGGCTCAGGCGGATTCCGGCCGCGATGGCGATCAGCAGGGTAGCGCCCAGAAAGCGCAAGGGCGCCGGCGTCTCCCGCGGGACCAGCTTGAGCAGCCGGCCGAGCAGGGTATGGGTGGCAATGGGCACTGGCGCTAGACCTCGGGGCGCTGATCGCTCACGGTATCGAACGGGTCACGACCGGCAGGCCGGCTCAGGTGCCCTCGTGCCGCTCGAATTCCTCGACTGCGCGTACCACGCCAGCGTTGTCCGCCGCCGTGCTGCGGGCCTGGCGCTCGAAGGCGGTGGCCAGCTCATTGACCAGTTGCAGCAGACGCGGGATGTCGCCGCTGCGTTCGGCATCGGCGGCCTGCTCGCGCACGCGGTTGACGAAGGCTTGGGGATCGTCGAAGGCGGTCATGGGGCGTTCTCCGTTGTGATGATACTTGTCTGACCACAAATGACGGCCAAGGCTCACTCGCGCCGCGTCCAGGCCTGCGGATTGACCAGATTTGCCGGTCGCTGACCGCCCAGGGCGGCCAGCAGGTTGTCCACCGCGCAACGGGCCATGGCCTCGCGCGTCTCCCGGGTCGCCGAGCCCAGGTGCGGCGTGGGCACCACGTTGGGCAGCTGCAGCAGGGGCGAGTCCGGCGCCACGGGTTCCCGATCGAAGACGTCCAGCCCGGCGCCACGCAGCCGGCCTTCCTGCAAGGCGGCGATCAGGGCGGCCTCATCAATGACCGGGCCGCGCGAGACGTTGATCAGGATGGCGTGGGCCGGCAACCGGGCCAGTTCGGCGGCGCCCAGCAGGTGATGGGTCTCGTTGCTCAGGGGTACGGTGATGCAGAGGAAGTCGCAGCTCGCCAGCAACTCGGGCAGCGGCAGGAAGCGCGCGCCGAAGCGCTCGTCCACCTCGGGCTTGGCGGCGTGGGCGGTGTAGTTGACCTGCATGCCGAAACCCAGGTGGGCGCGGCGGGCGATGGCCTGGCCGATGCGGCCCATGCCCACCAGGCCCAGGGTCTTGCCATGGACGTCGCAACCGAAATGCGCCTCGCCCAGACTGGCCTGCCACTGGCCGGCGCGGACCCAGTCCGCCAGTTCGACAATGCGCCGCGCGGTGGCCAGCAACAGGGCGAAGGCGGCATCGGCGACGCTTTCGGTGAGCACATCCGGGGTGTTGCAGAGCAGGATGCCACGCCGCTCCAGATAGGGCAGGTCATAGCTGTCGAAGCCGACCGAGACGCTGGCGATGGCTTCCAGCCGGGGAGCCAGGTCCAGCAGTTCGGGCGTCAGCTTGTAGCTGGAGCCGAGCAGCCCCTGGGCCTCGGGCAGGCGTTCGCGCAGGCGGGCCTCCCCGCCCGGCGCCTTGACGTCGACGTATTCCAGATCGAAGGCTTCGTCCAGTCGCGCGGTCAGCGCCGGCGACAGGGCCTTGTAGTGGATCACCTTCTTTTTCATGGACAGCGCTTCCTCTAGTGACTGGTGGCGGGCTTGAGCGCCGCGGCGCGGGTGACCTGTTCCTGGCGCAGCAGCAGGGTCAGGACCACGGCCACCAGCAGGGCGCCGCCCATGAAGCCGAAGGACGCGCCGGGACCACCGGTCACGCCGTTGAGATAGCCCACCAGGTAGGAACCGGCAAAGGAGCCCAGGGCGCCCATGCTGTTGATCAGCGCCATGGCGCCGCCGGCGACGTTGCCAGGCAGGATCTCCGGAACGATGGCGAAGAAGGGGCCGTAGGGGGCGTACATGCAGGCACCGGCGACCACCAGCAGGGCATAGGACCACCAGAAGTGCTGGGTGCCGAGGGCGAAGGAGCCGAGGAAGGCCAGGGCGGCGATCAGCAGCGGCGGCCAGACGAACAGCTTGCGATTCTGCATGCGGTCCGAGGCCCAGGACACCCCGAGCATGGCCAGTACCGCGGCCAGATAGGGCAGCGAAGACAGCCAGCCGGCCTGAACGATGTCCAGATGGGCGCCCTGGCGCAGGATCGACGGCAACCAGATGACGAAGCCATAGACGCCGATGCTCCAGCAGAAATACTGCAGCGACAGGAGGATGACCTTGGGCGAACGGAAGGCTTCGGCGTAGTTCTTGACCGGCTTCATGCCCTGCTGCTCGGCCTTCAGCGCCTCTTCCAGGCGGGCCTTTTCGTCAGCGGCGAGCCACTTGGCATCCTTGGGCCGCTCGGCGGCCAGGCGCCACCAGATGAAGGCCCAGATCACCGCCGGCAGGCCTTCGATGATGAACATCCAGCGCCAGTCCAGGGCATGGATCAGATAACCCGAGACCACCGACATCCAGAGGATGGTCACCGGATTGCCGAGGATCAGAAAGGTATTGGCCCGGGAACGCTCACGCTTGGTGAACCAGTGGCAGAGATAGACCAGCATCGCCGGCATCACCGCCGCCTCGACGACGCCGAGCAGGAAGCGGATGGCGATCAGCAGGGTGACGTTGGGTACCAAGCCGGTCAGGGTCGCCAGACCGCCCCAGGCGATCAGGCTCCAGAAGATCAGTCGCTTGACGCTGCGCTTCTCGGCATAGATGGCGCCGGGCACCTGGAAGAAGAAGTAGCCGAGAAAGAACAGCGCGCCGAGCAGCGAGGACATTGCCGGGGTGATGCCCAGGTCGTCGGCCATGCCCGAGGCCGCGGCGAAGCCGTAGTTGGCCCGATCGAGATAGGCCAGGCTGTAGGTGATGAAGACCACCGGCATCAGATACCACCAGCGGCGTGGAGCGAGAGGGGAAGCGTTCATGGGGTCACCTGCTTGATTGTTCTTGTCAGGGGGTTGGCGTCGATCAGGGGAGTTCGTGGCGGTAGGGCAATCCTTCCATGTCACCGACCACCTGCACGGCGCGGGCGCCGATCCAGTTGCCGCGGGCGACGGCGGCGGCGACGTCGAGACCGTCGAGCAGGGCGCTGACGAAGCCGGTGGCGAAGCCATCGCCGGCGCCAACGGTGTCGACCACCTCGGCCACCGCTACGCCGGGGACCTCGCCCTCGGCGTCGGGCGTGCGCCAGTAGCCGCCCTCGGGGCCGAGCTTGATGGCCACGGCCTTGGCGCCGCGATCCAGGTAGAAGGCGGCGATGTCCGCCGGGGTGTCGTAGCCGGTCAGCAGCCGGCCCTCGGCCAGGCCGGGCAGCACCCAGTCGGCCAGGGCGGCGAGGTCGTTGAGTTCACGGCGCATCTGGTCTTCGCTGTCCCACAGCGACGGCCGCAGATTGGGATCGAAGGAGATGCTGCGACCGGCGTCGCGCATGGCCTGCAGCAGATGACGGCTGAAGGCGCGAGCGCTGTCCGACAGCGCTGGCGGAATACCGGTGGCATGCAGGTGACGCGCCTGCAGCAGGCTGGGGTCGAAGTCTTCTTCGATGTTGAGGTGGCTGGCCGCCGAGCCGCGGCGGAAGTACTCCACCACCGGATCGCTGCCATCGGTGGCGCGGGACTTGAGCTGGAAGCCGGTGGGGTGCCGGGGATCGACGGTGAGGCGGCGGCAGTCCAGGCCCTCGGCCTCGAGACTGGCGCGCACGAAGCGGCCAAAGGAGTCATCGCCCACCCGCGACAGCCAGGCGACCTTGAAGCCCAGGCGACTCAGGCCGATGGCCACGTTGTTATCGGCGCCGGCGATGCGCTTGCCGAACTGGTCGACCGTGGCCAGCTCACCAGGCGTCTCGGCGACGAACATGGTCATGGTTTCGCCAAAGGCGAGGATGTCGATGTCAGCCATGCCGGCGCTCCTCCCGGGCCTGCCCATCCAGGGTGCGTAGCGCCGCTACCTGGCGGCGGGTCTCGGCCAGCAGATCCGCCCCCATCAGCGGAAATTCGATGGCGCGGCGCAGGCGGCTGGGGAAGTGCGCCATCAGGCCCTGCCAGGCCAGCAGGTCGGCGGCTTCCGGCGGTACGGCGTGCAGGCCACCGGCCCGCCGGCGCACCGCCTTGCAATGCAGGTAACGGACGTCGGGGCCGAGCAGGCGAGCAGCCTGCAAAGGGTCTTCGTCCTGCCAGCGCCAGTTGCCGACGTCGAAGGTCAGCGCCACCGGCAACTGGATTGCCCGGGCCGCCTGGATGAAGGCGCGCAGTGGCTCGACCCGGCCGCCCTGGGCGGTCTGGTCGTTTTCCACCAGCAGCTGTGGGCCGTCGCCTGTCAGCAGGCTGGCGAGCGGCGCCAGATCGGCCGCCGCGCGGTAGTGCCCGAGGGACACCTTGAGTGTATCGGCGCCCAGCAGGCGGGCTTCCGCGAGGGCCGAGGGCAGACGTGGCGAGAGGGCCGCGCCGGCGTCGGGCCAGAGTTCGAGGGGGACCGAATAGACACAGCCCAGACCAGCTGCCTGGATGGCGGCGCCCAGGGCGGCGAAATCGGGCGCCTCGGTAAAGAGTTCGGCGCGGATTTCCACATGGGTGGCGCCCGCGGCGGCGATCAGGTCGAGCCAGGCGGCCTGACCCTGGGTACGGACCCCGTCGGCACCAAAGGCCGAGGTGGTGATGGCGATCTCCGGTGGCATTGTTGTTCTCCTGAAACCGGTTTCAACAAAAGACGAGCAAAAGGGCGAAAGGTGCCTCTAGGTTCGGGCGCGAGTCGACTGACGGATGCGCAATTCCGCGCCGAAGGTCTGCTGCACCGGGGCGCTGCGATCCCCGTCGATCCGCCGCTGCAACCGCTCGAAGGCGGCTATGCCCAGGGCATGGGTCGGCTGGGCAAGGGCGCTGATGCCGCCACCCACCAGGGGAAACCAGTCGAGGTCGTCGAGAGCGAGCAGGCCGAGGCGTTCGAACAGGGGTTCGCCCAGGGCCTGCAGCGCCAGGGTCGTCGCCAGGGTCGCCACGCCATTGGCGGTGAGCAGCGCCTTGGGGCCGGGTCCGGGGCTGGCGAGAAAGGCGGCCAGTGCCGTCTGCAAGGCCAGGGCATCGTCGGCCTGGGCGCAATGCCCGCCACGACAGCCAGGATGGTCGGCCAGGGCTGCGTCGAAGGCCGTCAGCCGCTGGCGGCGGGAGCTGGTGCCGTCCAGAGGTTCGCTGACCAGCAACAGGTCGCGATACCCCTGACACTGCAGGTGGGCCACGCCTTCGGCGATGGCCTGGTGGTTGTCGAGGCCGACCAGATCGGCCTCGACGCCCGGCAGTTCGCGATCCAGCAGCACCAGCGGCAGGCGGCTGCCCAGGTGGCGCAGGTCGGCGGCGTGCTGGCCAAAGGTGTTCACGATCAGGCCTTCGATGCTGTAGGACTGCAGCGCGGCCAGTTGCTGGCGCTCCTGGCGGGCGTCCTGGTCGGTGTTGCAGATCAGCAGCGAATAGCCCTGCTGGCGGCAGGCGGTTTCCACGCCATGCATCACCGCGGTGGAGTAGGGATTGAGCAGATCGGCCACCAGCATCCCGATCAGGCGGCTGCGACCGCGCTTGAGGCCACGGGCCATCTGGTTGGGCTGGAAATCGAGGGCGACCACGGCCTGCTCGATACGCGCGGCGAGGGAATCGGACAGCAGGCGGCGATCGTCGCTGATGTAGCGAGACACGCTGGCCTTGGACACGCCGGCGGCGGCGGCCACTTCGGCGATGGTCGCACGGGTGGCGCGCGGACCGGGGAGAAAGACATCGTTCATGGCGTACCGCTGTTAGGATTTTGTAGGTGCCTGAAACCGGTTTCAGTAAATCTTTTCTCACGCGGACCGGCAAGCCGGTCTAAGGTGCAGGCCGACCAGTGGTCGCCGCAGGCGGTCGCTGGCCGCGGTCACCTTTTATGTTCTCCTTTGCACAGGAAGGTCTCGATGGACTCCCTCGACAGTCTCGCCCAACAACTGGGTGAAGCCCTGCAGGCGGCCGGCGCCCAGGTCACCACTGCCGAATCCTGCACCGGTGGCGGCATCGCCGAGGCGATCACCCGCGTCGCCGGCAGCTCGGCCTGGTTCGAGGCCGGCTTCGTCACCTACTCCAACCGCCAGAAGACCCTGCAACTGGGCGTGCCCGAGGCGCTGTTCGAGCAGGTCGGCGCGGTCAGTGAGGAGGTGGTGGCGGCCATGGCGCTGGGCGCGCAACAGCGTGCCGGTGCCCGCTTCGCGGTCGCGGTGAGCGGTATCGCCGGGCCGGGCGGCGCGGTGCCGGGCAAGCCGGTCGGTACCGTCTGGCTGGCCTGGCGCGACGGCGAAAAATTGCACACCGAACGGCAGGTATTTGCGGGTGATCGCGCCGCCGTTCGCCAGCAGACCCAGGTCCGCGCGCTGGAGGTTTTATTGGCCTTCCTGACCGAGGAAAAAGGCCCTCAGGTGTAGCAACCAGGGGGTGAATATGGTTTAATACTGTTCACTTATACAGGTATCCACGGCCGTCTGGCCCTTCTTTCTCCGAGAGGAATCTAATGGACGACAACAAAAAGCGTGCCCTGGCCGCGGCCTTGGGACAGATCGAAAAGCAATTCGGCAAGGGCACCGTGATGCGCATGGGCGATCACGAGCGCCAGGCCATTCCGGCGATTTCCACCGGCTCCCTGGGCCTGGACATCGCCCTTGGCATCGGTGGTCTGCCCAAGGGCCGGATCGTCGAAATCTACGGTCCCGAGTCCTCGGGCAAGACCACCCTGACCCTGTCGGTCATCGCCCAGGCCCAGAAGCAGGGCGCCACCTGCGCCTTCGTCGACGCCGAACATGCCCTGGATCCGGACTACGCCGGCAAGCTGGGCGTCAATGTCGACGACCTGCTGGTGTCCCAGCCGGATACCGGTGAACAGGCCCTGGAAATCACCGACATGCTGGTGCGCTCTAACGCCGTCGACGTCATCATCGTCGACTCCGTGGCCGCTCTGGTGCCCAAGGCCGAGATCGAAGGCGAGATGGGTGACATGCACGTGGGCCTGCAGGCGCGCCTGATGTCCCAGGCGCTGCGCAAGATCACCGGCAACATCAAGAACGCCAACTGCCTGGTCATCTTCATCAACCAGATCCGCATGAAGATCGGGGTGATGTTCGGCAACCCCGAGACTACCACCGGCGGTAACGCCCTGAAGTTCTATTCGTCGGTCCGCCTGGACATCCGTCGCATCGGCGCGGTGAAGGAAGGCGACGAGGTGATCGGCAGCGAAACCCGCGTCAAGGTGGTCAAGAACAAGGTGGCACCGCCGTTCCGCCAGGCCGAGTTCCAGATCCTCTATGGCAAGGGTATCTACCTGAACGGCGAGATCATCGATCTGGGCGTGCAGCTGGGTCTGATCGAGAAGTCGGGTGCCTGGTACAGCTACCAGGGCAGCAAGATCGGCCAGGGCAAGGGTAACGCTGCCAAGTTCCTGGAAGACAATCCCGAGATCAAGGGCGCCGTGGACAAGGCGATCCGCGAAAAGCTGCTGAGCCAGCCGACCAATCAGAAAGCCGAAGTGGCTGCTGAAGAAGGCGCTGACGTCGATCTCTGATCGCCTGCCAGTGTTCCAGACGACCCCCGCCCCGTGCGGGGGTTTTCGTATGAGGAGGATCACCCTTGGGCAATCCGCTGGATACCACCGCTGCCATCCGTTTCGCTGCCATGGATCTGCTGGCGCGTCGCGAGCATGGCCGTGAAGAGCTGTCGCGCAAGCTGCGTCGGCGCGGGGCCGAGGAGGAACTGCTCGGTCCGGTGCTGGATCGCCTAGCCGAGGATGGCCTGCTCGATGAAAGTCGCTATCTGGAGAGCTATATCGCCAGCCGTGCCCGCTCCGGTTACGGGCCCATGCGCATCCGCGAGGAACTGGGCCAGCGTGGCCTGAAAAGAGAGCAGGTGGAGATGGCCCTGCGCGAAGCGGACGTGGACTGGCAGGCGCAGCTGGAAGAGGTATGGCGCCGGAAATTCGGTACGCCGCCGGCCGACGCCAAGGAGCGTGCCAAGCAGGGGCGTTTCCTGGCCTACCGAGGCTATGCCATGGACGGGATCAACCGGGTGCTGAGTCGGCGGTAGTGGGGTGTGGCTTGCGGTGTTGGGCTTCGCTGTGATCAGCGCCAGCCTGCAGGTCCATCCCGCCCAAGGTGAGTGATTGATTGCGGGAAATGAACGCGCGCACGACTAACCCCCTCTCCCTGAGGAAGAGGGTTGGGGTGAGGGGGTGCTTCGCGGTGATGCCGAATGGAAAGGAGGCGCCATTTTCCGTGCGTTTGCCAGGACACGAATCGAGTTCAGAGCCATCGCGGCCATGGGCCGCTCCTACAGTCAAATCAGTGTCTGTAAGAGCGGCCCATGGCCGCGATGGCAGCGATCACTTCGGTCCCGCACCGCAGGTTCGCGCTGAGCACAGTGGCGCCTAGCATCGGTTCTGGTGTTGGATATCGTTGGGCTTCGCTGCGCTCAACCGAACCTACGGGAGAGTGCTGCAGGTTGGGTTGAGACGGCCCCATCGTCGAAGCCCAACATGGCGGCAGAGTCTGGATACGTTGGGCTTCGCAGTGCTCAGCGCCAACCTACGTGACTGCCCAATGCTCCGGCCGATTGAGTTCGTCCACCAGTTCGCGCAGACGACCGTAGTGACGGCCATGGAAGTCGAAGGCGAGGCGCGTCAGATGGGCGAATTCCGCTTCGTCGGGCTGGCCTTCCCCGGGCGCCAGCTGGGTGAAGCCCGGGGTCCGGCAGAGGTCGCCGAAATCCGTTGCCAGGCGCTCAAGACAGGCCGGTGTCAGGGCGTGCTTGAGGCGGATATGCAACAGGCCGTCACGTCGGCGGGTGGAGTGGTAGTTGCCATAGAAGTGCTCGATCTCGGCGGCGGCGGCTTCCGGTGAGCGTACCAGCCGGACCAGCTTGAGATCGGCTGGCAGGATGTAGCCTTCCTCCAGCAGATTGCGCTGCAGATAGGCCAGGGTGTCGTCCCAGAAGTGGCCGTCGGGGGTGTCCAGCAGGACCAGCGGCACCAGCGGACTCTTGCCGGTCTGGATCAGGGTGAGCACCTCGAAGGTCTCGTCCAGGGTGCCGAAACCGCCGGGGCAGAGCACCAGGGCATCCGCCTCCTTGAGAAAGAACAGCTTGCGCACATAGAAGAAGTGAAAGGACAGCAGGTGATCCGTGCCCTCGATGGTGGGATTGGCGCGCTGTTCGAAGGGCAGGGTGATGTTGAAGCCGAGACTGGCCTCGGGCCCTGCGCCTTCGTGGGCCGCGCCCATGATGCCGGCGCCGCCGCCGGTGATGACCATCATGTCGCGGCGGGCCAGGGCACTGCCCAGTTCGCGGGCGAGGGCATAGAGGCCATGATCGATGCGGGTCCGCGCCGAGCCGAATACCGTGACCTTGCGTCGCCTGCGGAAACGCTCGAGGGTGCGGAAGGCCTGCTCCAGCTCCTTGAGCGTCTGCAGCATGATCTTGGCGTCCCAGCGTGCCGGATTGGTCTGCGCCATGCGCACCACCGTCACCAGCATCTCGCGGTAGAGGCCCAGGTTGGGACTGCCGCCCGGGAGGGCGTGCTCCAGCAATTCGTCGATGCGCTGACCGAGGTCGGCGGCGCTGGGCTCCACGTGGCGGGCCAGGTAGCTGTCGTCGCTGTCCTCGGTCATGGCCGCGGTCTCCGCTTACTTGCCCAGGCCGCAGTCGGCCGCCTGGAAGCGCTCGACCATGACCGGCTTGTTGGTCTGGTATTCGGTGAAGTCATAGACCAGGGTGGCGCCACGGGCCAGCAGCTGGCGATAACCATTGTTTTGGCAGACGCTTTCGGCGAGCTGTACCCGCACCGTGGCCGGATTCTCGCGCATGCGGGCGGCATGGGCCGGGCGGACGCTGAGGTTGTTGATCAGCTGCTTGCCCTGCACGGTATAGCCGCGGTCGAGGATGTCTTCGTTGATGGCGCGGGGCGTGCCCTGGCTGCTCTCGGTCGCCACCTTGCGCAGCATCTGGTTGAGCTCGTGGTCCTTGAGCGACTCGGCCGCCTGGACGGTGAAGGGCAGGGCGAGGGTCAGGGCGAGCAAAGCAAAACGAGGCATCGTGTTCTCCAGCGTAGAGGAGCCCGTTTCGACCGTGGTCGCGGGCGGGGGTTCGCAGGGCGTCTGCGCAGGGTAACCTGCCTGGCCGCCGCGGGCATCCCGATCGCTCTGGTAAACTGCGCTTTTGCCCCGCGAGCCCGGCATGACCCCGATCAGCGACACCCCTCTGCATGCCGTGGCCCGTCTGCGCCAGGAGCGCCTGGCGCGCAGCATCAAGCCCTTCATCGCCCGTGGCTCGCGCATGGCGCGCTGCCCGAATTGCCGCCTGGCACCCAGCCACTGCCTCTGCGACCTGCGTCCCCTGCGCCAGACCCACGCCGGCATGTGCCTGCTGATGCACGACGTCGAGCCGCTCAAGCCGAGCAACACCGGTTGGCTGATCGCCGACGTGGTGGCCGACACTCATGCCTTCGGCTGGAGTCGCACGGCGGTGGATCCGGGGCTGCCGGCATTGCTCGCGCAGCCGGAATGGCAACCGCTGCTGGTGTTTCCCGGCGAGTACGCCGCGCCCGAGCGGGTGGTCGAGAGCCTGCCGCTGGCGCCCGGTCAGCGCCCGCTGTTCGTGCTGCTGGATGCCACCTGGACCGAGGCGCGCAAGATGTTTCGCAAGAGTCCCTATCTGGACCGCCTGCCGGTGCTGAGCTTCCAGCCCAACGCCCTGTCGCGCTATCGCCTGCGGCGCTCGACCCGGGGCGAGCACCTGTGCACCGCCGAGGTCGCCGCCCTGTGCCTGGAACTGGCCGGCGAGGCACCGGCCGGTCGGTTGCTGGAGGCCTATCTGGATGTCTTCAGCGAGCGCTACCTGGACGCCAAGCATCACCTGCCGCTGGCGGCGGACAGCCCGGCCAGCCGGCAACTGAAGGCCCTGCGAGATTAGTTGACCGGCTTGATCTCCACCGGCGCCTGGCGCGGCCAGAGCTGGGCCGCGAGCATGCCGGCGAACATCAGGCCGCAGCCCAGGTAGCCACGACCGCTGAGGGCCTCGCCTAGCAGCCAGGCACCGAAGAAGGCGGCGAACACCGCCTCCAGGGAAAAGATCACCGCCGCATGGGAGGCGATGGCGCCGCGCTGGGCGAACACCTGCAGGGTGTAGCCGATGCCGGCGGCGATCAAGCCGCCATAGAGCAGCTCGGGCAGGGCGAGGACGATCCCGGTCGACTGGATCGGCTCGAAAGCCAGTGCCAGCGCCAGGCTGAGCACGGCGCAGACGCCGAATTGCAGGATCGACAGCACCGTGGCGTCGTGGCGACTGGAATAGTGCCCCACCAGCAGCACATGGATCCCCCAGGCCAGGGCGCCGGCCAGTTGCAGCAGATCGCCCGAGGCCACGTGGAAGTTGTCGCCGATGCTCAGCAGCCCCATGCCGACCACCGCCAGGCTGGCGCCGATCCAGGTGCCCAGGTGGCTGCGCTGGCCGAGCAGCAGCCCCAGTAGCGGCACCACGATGACATAGAGGCCGGTGATGAAGCCGGAATTGGTCACGCTGGTGAACAGCAGGCCGACCTGCTGCAGGTTGATGCCCAGGGTCAGTACCAGGCCCATCAGCAGGCCGCCCTTGAAGGTGTCGCGGGTCAGACGCTGCTGGCGGCCGCGGCGGCGCAGGAACAGGAGCAGCGGGACCAGGGTGAGGGCGCCCAGGGCGAATCTCAGGCCGGTATAGAGAAAGGGACCGATGTGCTCCATGCCGCCGGTCTGGGCGATGAAGGCGCTACCCCAGATGAGGGCGGTGAGCAGCATGAGCAGATCGGCACGCAGGGCGGCGCTGGGCATGGGACGTCTCTTGGGCAAAACGGCAACTGTGCCGCAAACCGCAGGGCCTTGCCTACCGTCCGCGGTCCGCCCGGCCTTGCCCCCGTCCGCGCCGTTCGGCATGCTTGCGTGCAGCCCGTGCGCCAGCTACCTGGTCGACGTGGGCGCTCACGACAACAAGGAAAGCTACACCATGGCGGCTGCCTACCAGATACTGATCGCCGACGATCATCCGCTGTTTCGCAGCGCGCTGCAGCAGGCCCTGACCCTGGGCCTGGGCGCCCAGGCACGGCTCACCGAGGTGGCCGACATCGCCGAACTCCAGGCCTGCCTGGCCGAGCGCACCGACTGGGATCTGGTCCTGCTCGATCTCAACATGCCCGGCGCCTATGGCTTTTCCGGACTGGTCCTCCTGCGGGGCCAGTATCCCCAGGTGCCGGTGGTGATGATCTCGGCCCAGGAGGAACCGGCGGTGGTGCAGCGCGCCCGGGAATTCGGCGCCAGTGGCTTCATTCCCAAGTCCAGCGATCTGAGCACCCTGCAGCAGGCGGTCAGTCAGGTGCTGGATGGCGATACCTGGTGGCCGCCCCAGGTGGAAGGCGCTCCCGCCCTGAGCGAGGAAGCCAAGGCCGCCAGCGCCGGACTCGCCAGTCTCACCCCCCAGCAATTCCGGGTGCTGACCATGCTCTGCGAAGGCCTGCTCAACAAGCAGATCGCCTTCGAGCTCAATGTCTCCGAGGCCACGGTCAAGGCCCATGCCACGGCCATCTTCCGCAAGCTCGGCGTCCGCACCCGCACCCAGGCGGCGCTGCTGCTGCAGCAACTGGAGAGCACCTCCAGCTGACCCAGGCGCTGTCGGCGCCTGAACCGGGCGCGACCCTCGACTTTCACTTTCTGGCAGCTGCCGTCCATCCGGATCGGCGGTTCGCCCCTGCTGGATGGAGCTTTCGGTGATCTCTCCCTACAAAGGCAAGACCGGCCTGCGCCGGGTCATCAATGCCACCGGCTATTCCCTGGCCGGCCTGCGCACGGCCTTTCGCCAGGAAGCGGCCTTTCGTTCGCTGGTGATGCTCAATGTGGTGCTGGTGCCCCTGGCCTTCTGGCTGGACGTCAGTCGCGGCGAGCGGGCGTTGCTGGTGGCGGTCTGCCTGCTGTCGCTGGTGGTCGAACTGTTCAACGCGGCCATCGAGGCGGTGGTGGACCGCATTTCCCTGGATTGGCACGAACTGTCGAAGAACGCCAAGGATCTGGGCAGCGCTGCGCAGTTCGTGGCCATGATCATCATCGCCGTGGTCTGGGGCATCGTCCTGCTCGGGTGAGCAGGACCCCGGTCAGAGGGTAGCGCCCAGGGTGGCACCCGCCGTGGTGTCATCCGCGGCCAGGCCCTGTTCCAGCACGCTGGGCTGGGCCGAGTGGATGACCTTGTGGATGAAGTGCAGCTTGGCGATCACCGGGGCGGGCAGGGCGAAGGGATAGAAGTCCGGCTGGCCCATGCTGCGCGACAGCTCGTTGAGCATGGCCGCCAATTCGATCCAGGCATTGGCGAAGCCGAGGAATTCGTCGTCGCTGCGATCCTCGGCCTCGTACAGCGCCTCGCGGGTGAACGGCTGGAAGTCCAGCTGCAGGCTGCCGGCGTTCATGCCCAGGCTGGCGGCGGTGGCCAGGGTGTCCATCATGTGCAGGTAGTGCGCCCAGGTTTCCGCCCAGTCCTCCCAGGGGTGCATGGTGGCGTAGGCGCTGACGTACTGGCTCTCCCAGCCTGCCGGTGCGCCCTGCTCGTAGTGGTGCTGGAGCGCCTGGCCATAGTCGGCGCGTTCGTCACCGAACAGGGCGCGGAAGGGTTCTTCCCAGTCGGTGCCGGCGACCAGGCGATCGAAGTAGTAGTGGCCGACCTCGTGGCGGAAGTGCCCGAGCAGGGTGCGATAGGGTTCGTGCATGTCGGCGCGGACCTTTTCCCGGTGGGCATCGTCCGCTTCGAGGATGTTCAGGGTGATGAGGCCATTGGCGTGCCCGGTGGTGGGGGTGCCGGTGGCATCGGGGGCGAGGAAGTCGAAGGCGAGGCCGTGCTCGGCATCCACGGTCTGGGGGATCACCTGCAGCCCCAGGCCCAGCAACTGGGCGACCAGTTGCCGCTTGGCCAGCTCCAGCTTGCGCCAGCGCTCGCCGTTGCCGTCGAAGGACAGGTCCGGGATGGTGTGATTGAGCTGGCAGGCCACGCAGAAGTTTTCTCCCGAGTCGGCCGGTACCAGCCAGTTGCAGGCGGCGGGCATGTCCAGGTTGGCGCAGCGGCGATAGAGCGCGCTGGTCGCCTCGGGCAGTTGCCAGAGGCCGCCTTCGCCCGGCAGCAGCGCCGTCGGCGTGCCCTGGTCCGGGGCGTAACCCAGGGCGTTGCCGCAGGCCAGGCACTCGCTGTTGGGAAAGAAGATGGCCTGGCCGCAGGTGCAGTTGGCGACCTTGCGCTGGACGGGCAGGGCGCGCAGGGCGTTGCGTTGCTGACGATTCGAGCTGTAGCTTCCGAGAAAATTGCGCATGGGGCTGATACCTGGCGAGAGCGGCCGCGTCGGACGTCGGCGGAGCGCCGGCGTCTTGCTAGCGGATTAGTAGAGCGGCTCGACCCGGGAGTTCCGGGTTGTTCGTCGCCTGGGACGGCCGGCGAGGGCTCTGGGATCGGCTCCCGCACCGGGCGACGCGCCACAGGCAGCGGCGGCCAGCGTTAGCGGTGGCGCATCCCGACGCACATCACTACCCTAGGTTACCGGTCGCGACCGGCGCGTGCGGTCCGGCGTGCCCGTCGAGGCGACCTCTCCGAACCTGCTCGCGCACCCTGTCAGCCGTCCTCCGACCATGCCCCCGAACGCTTCCCGCAATGCCAGTGACATGACCGGCAGCTACCACGAACTCTGGAGTCCGCGGGGTGGCGTGCGGCCGCCCTGGCGCCGCTTCTACGGCCATCTGGCCGGACTGCGACCCGCGCAGCTCGATCAGCGCCAGGCGTTGATCGCCCGGCAGATCCAGGAAAACGGCGTGACCTACAATGTCTATGCCGATCCCAAGGGCAGCGACCGGCCCTGGGCACTGGACCTGCTGCCGCAACTGATCTCGGCGGAGGAGTGGGCGCCCCTGGCGGCGGGCGTGGCGCAGCGGGCGCGTCTGCTGAACCGGGTACTGGGCGATCTCTATGGCGAACAGCGGCTGCTGCACGAGCGGCTGCTGCCGCCGGAGCTGGTGTTCGGCCACAACAACTTCCTCTGGGCCTGCCAGGGAATGCGCCCGCCGGGCGATACCTGGCTGCACGTCTATGCGGTGGATCTGGCGCGCGCGCCCGATGGCCGCTGGTGGGTGCTGGCCGATCGCACCCAGGCGCCCTCCGGCGCCGGCTATGCCCTGGAAAACCGCCACATCGTGGCGCGGGCCTTTCCCGAGTTGCACCGCGATCTGCAGGTCCAGCCACTCAATGGCTACTTCCAGGCCCTGCAGCGCACCCTGAGCACCGGCCTGGACACCGGCGAGGAGGCACCGCTGGCGGTGCTGCTGACGCCGGGACGCTACAACGAGACCTACTTCGAGCACCTCTACCAGGCCCGGCAACTGGGCTTTCCGCTGGTGGAAGGCCAGGACCTCACGGTGCGCGACGCCTGCCTCTATCTGAAGACCCTGAGCGGGCTGAGGCGCGTCCACGCGGTGTTCCGCCGGCTGGACGACGACTTCTGCGATCCGCTGGAATTGCGCACCGATTCGGCGCTGGGCGTACCCGGCCTGCTGGAAGCGGTGCGCCAGGGCAACGTCATCATGGCCAACGCCCTGGGCAGCGGCCTGCTGGAATCGCCCGGTCTGCTGGGCTTTCTGCCCGGCGTCTGCCAGGCGCTGCTGGGCGAGACCCTGGCGCTGCCCTCCGTCGCCACCTGGTGGTGCGGCGAGACGCCGGTGCGGGAAGCGGCCCTGGCGCGGCTGGCGGAGCTGGTGATCAAGCCGGCCTATCCGGCCCAGGGCTTCGAGCCGGTGTTCGGCAAGGCGCTGGATGCCGCGGGACTGGTCGATTTGCGCGCGCGCATCCTGGCCACGCCCCATGCCTATGTGGCCCAGGAGCGCATCCAGCTGTCCCAGGCGCCGGTCTGGCAGGGCGGCAGTCTGCAATCGCGCGCCATCGGCATGCGCGTCTATGCGGTGGCCAGCGAGGACGGCTACTGGGTGATGCCCGGCGGTCTGACCCGGGTCGCCCACGAGGGCGCCGCGGTGGTGTCCATGCAGCGCGGCGGGTCGAGCAAGGACACCTGGGTGCTGGGTGGCAGTCGCGGCGCCGCCGAGGTGCCCGGAGCGCGGGTGCTGGGGGTGCGCGACCTGGTGCGCAAGGACCCCTTCCTGCCCTCGCGTACCGCCGAGAATCTGTTCTGGTACGGTCGCTACAGCGAGCGCTGCGAGGATGCCGCGCGCCTGCTGCGGATCGTCCTGAGTCGCCACCTCGATGCCGATGACGGCGGGCCGGCGGTGCAGTCGGCCATCGATCTGGCCACGGCCCTGGAATTGCTGCCGGCGGGTGGCCGGCTGGCGGAGCAACTGCGCGCGGCCCTGGGGCCGGGTGACTTTCCCAGCGGCCTGGGCGCCAATCTGCAGCGCCTGCATTGGGCCGCGGCCCAGGTGCGTGGCCGGCTGTCGCCGGAGAACTGGCGCGCCATTCGCGAGGTGGAGCGCGAGGCCCATGGTCTGGGCCAGGTCGGCAGCGAGCCGGGCGAGGCGCTGCAGAGTCTCAACCGCCTGGTGATGGCGCTGGCGGCGGTGGCCGGCTTCACCTTCGACGACATGACCCATGACGAGAGCTGGCGCTTCCTGATGATCGGCCGGCGCATCGAGCGGGTGCAATTCCTCGCCGGCAGCCTGGCGCACTTTCTCGAAGGCGGCGCCACCTGGGACGCGGCCGGCCTGGAATGGCTGCTGGAACTGGGCAACAGCATCATCACCTATCGGTCGCGCTACCAGGCGGCGCCCCAGCTGATCCCGGTGCTGGACCTGCTGATGCTGCACGAGCACAACCCCTATTCGATCCGCTTCCAGCTGCATGCGCTGATCAACGCCGTGGAGCACCTGGAACGCTACTACGGCCTGCCCCGCGATCCGGCGCTGCACGATACCTACGATCGCCTGCGCCGCTTCGACCTCGCGACCCTGGAGAACACCCTGTTCGGCGACGCCGGTCGGGTCGAGGTGCAGCAGGGGCTGGCGCGCCTGCTGCGGCAGGTCGCCGAGGCCAGCAGCCAGCTGTCCGAGCGGGTCATCTATCGCTGCTTCGCCCATGTCGACGCCGTCAGCCAGCGCACGGTGTCCATGTGATGAATCAGGTCCGCTATCGCATCCAGCACGACACCCACTATCGCTACGCGACGCCGGTGTCGCTGTCGCAGCAGCTGCTGCACCTGTTGCCGCGCGACTGCGCCTGGCAACGCTGCCTGTCCCGGCAACTGGTGATCCTGCCGCAGCCGACCCAGCGCCAGGACGCCTGGGACGCCTTCGGCAATCCGCTGACGCGATTGTCCTTCGAGCGCCCCCACGACGAACTCTATGTCGGCACCGAGCTGGAAGTGGAGGTGGATTCCCGTGCCGGTCTAAGGCTGGCGGATTCGCCCGCCTGGGAGGAGGTCCGTGACGGCCTGCGCTATCCCGCCGCCCAGGTGTCGCTGGACGTCCATCACTTCCGCTTCGAATCCCCAGCGGTGCCGCTGGACGGCATCTTCGCCCGCTTCGCCGAGGAGTGTTTCCCACCGGGCCGTCCCCTGTTGCTGGGCTGCCGGGCGCTGATGGAAAAGATCCACCGCGAATTCCGCTTCGACGCCACCGCCACCCAGGTGGCGACGCCCCTGCGCGAGGTGCTGGAGCACCGCCATGGCGTCTGCCAGGACTTCGCCCATCTGATGCTGGCCTGCCTGCGTGGCCTGGGGCTGGTGGCGCGCTACGTCAGCGGCTATCTGCTGACCCGGCCGCCACCCGGCAAGCCGCGGCTGATCGGCGCCGATGCCTCCCACGCCTGGGTCAGCGTGCATTGCCCGCTGCAGGGTTGGGTCGACTTCGATCCCACCAACGACGTCCTGCCGGACCTGGAGCACATCACCCTGGCCTGGGGCCGCGACTTCACCGACGTCTCGCCATTGCGCGGGGTGATCCTCGGCGGCGGCGATCACGATCCGGTGGTCGAGGTGACGGTGACGCCGCTGTAGCGTTTTTGACTTGGCAGGAATTCCAGCTAAGGAACACCTAGCTACAGCACGGTAGCGTGGAAAACGGCGCAGCCTTTGCCACTGGGACTGCGTGGCGAGGGGCGCCCTCACCCCAGCCCTTTCCCGCGGGGAGAGGGGGTTGTTCGAGCAGGCGTTCAGCGCTATCTACGAAACGCCTGCTTGCAGCGCCGTAGCGTGGAAAACGGCGCAGCCTTTTCCACTGGGGCCGCGTGGCAAGGGGCGCCCTCACCCCAGCCCTCTCCCGCGGGGAGAGGGGGTTGTTCGAGCAGGCGCTCAGCGCTATCAGGCCGGGCAAGATCGGCATCAGCTATCGCACCGGCTTGTAGAGGCGACGCTGACCGTGGCGATTTTTAAAGTGGCGCCATAGGTGCGGCCGGCGTTGGCTGAGTCGTGGCAACAGGCAACTCGCTGTTGCGTCCCCGCAGAGTCCTTATTGTCTATACAAAATGAGTGTCGCCTTTCCCCGGTGCTGAGCTTCCATTGCGTCACCGTCAGCGTTCTGCTGGCTTCTAAGGCAAGGAGAGGCTTCATGTGCTTGACGATCAATCAACTCTGGATTAAATGTATATACATTAACCGGAGGGGTCATCATGTCCGCCGCTACCCAGTCGCTGCTCTGGCGTCACGTTACCCTGTTCGATGGCCTGCAGACCCTGCCCAAGCCCATGGCGGTCTGGGTCAAGAATGACCAGATTGCCGGTGTCTGGCCGGAGTCCGAGTTTTATTCCGAGCTGGCCCAAGGCGCCGAACTGGCCGGGGAGGGCGGGGTGATGACGCCCGGCCTGGTGGATTGTCATACCCATCTGGTCTATGCCGGTCAGCGTGCCGGAGAATTCGAGCAGCGGTTGGAGGGCGCTAGTTACGCGGAAATCGCCCGCGCCGGTGGCGGCATCCTCGGCACCGTAAGGGCCACCCGTGCAGCCAGCGAGGCGGACCTTTTCGCCCTGAGCCTGCCGCGCCTGCAGGCCTTGGCCAACGAGGGCGTTACCACCGTGGAGATCAAGTCCGGCTATGGCCTGACAGTGGCCGACGAACTCAAGCTGCTGCGGGTCGCCCGCCAGCTAGGCAAGGCGCTGCCGGTCCGGGTGATCACCACGCTGCTGGGCGCCCATGCCGTGCCGCCGGAATTTCAGGGCGATGCCGACGGCTATGTCGAGCTGGTCTGCCAGGAGATGATCCCGGCCGCGGTGGCCGAAGGGCTGGCCGATGCGGTGGACGTCTTCTGCGAGGGGATCGCCTTTTCGCCGGCCCAGTGCGAAAGAGTCTTCCAGGCGGCGCACGCGCACGGTCTGCCGATCAAGGCCCATGCCGAACAGCTGTCCAACCTGGGCGGCAGCGCCCTGGCCGCGCGCCTGGGCGCCTTGTCGGCGGACCATGTTGAGTATCTCGACGAAGCCGGGGTGCGCGCCCTGGCGGCCGCCGGCACCGTCGCCGTGCTGCTGCCCGGCGCCTTCCTGATGCTGGGCGAGACTCAACATCCACCGGTCGAACTGCTGCGTCGCCACGGGGTGCCCATGGCGCTGGCCAGTGACGCCAATCCCGGCACCTCGCCGCTCTATCTGCCTACCCTGATCGCGCACCTGGGCTGCACCCTGTTTCGCCTCACGCCCCGCGAGGCCCTGGCCGGCATGACCGCCCACGCCGCCCAGGCCCTGGGGCGCCCGGAGCTGGGCCGCATCCAGGCGGGCGCCCCGGCGGAGCTCTGCTTGTGGGACGTCGGTCAGCCGGCGGAGCTGGCCTATGAGGTACGTCCGGGCCGCCTGCGTCAGCGCGTCTTCGGCGGCGAGGTGCAGCATGTTCGCTGATCGCCAGGCCCTGGAAACCTGGAGCGGTCGCATCGATCCTGAGCCGGATGCCTTGCGCTGGCATCAATGCATCCAGCCACTCGCCGCGGACAGCGCGCCCGGCGTGGCCCTGCTGGGCTTCGCCTGTGACGAGGGCGTGCGGCGCAACCAGGGTCGCCCCGGCGCTGCCGAGGGTCCTGGCGCCCTGCGGCGTGCCCTGGCCAATGTCGCCTGGCAACGCCAGGGCCCGGCCTATGACGCCGGTGATATCCGCTGCGCCGACGGTGATCTGGACGGCGCCCAGCAGCGCCTGGCCGAGGGTGTGTGCCTCTTGCTGGAGGCCGGTCACCTGCCGCTGGTACTGGGCGGCGGTCATGAGGTGGCCTGGGCCAGTTGGTCGGGCCTGGCGCTGCACCTGGCCAGGACCCTGCCCAAGCCGCGCATCGGCATCGTCAATTTCGACGCCCACCTGGACCTGCGCGACCCGACTCGGGGAGCGACCTCCGGTACGCCCTTCGCCCAGGTCGCCGCGCACTGCGCCCGCCATGACTGGTCCTTCCACTATGCCTGCCTGGGGCTGAGCCTGGCGGCCAATACCCGCACCCTGCTCAGGCGTGCCGCCGAGCTGGACGTGCTGATCCGCGAAGACCATGAGATCCGCGAAGGCAGCCTGGAGCGCATTGGCGCCGAACTGGACGCCTTCGCGGCTCGCTGCGATGCCCTCTATCTGACCTTCGACCTGGATGTGCTGCCCGCCGGCGATGCACCCGGGGTCAGCGCCCCCGCCGCCCATGGCGTGAGCCTCGCGCTGCTGGAACCCCTGATCCGTCGGCTCAAGGCCAGCGGCAAGTTGCGCCTGGCCGATGTGGCCGAACTCAATCCCGCGCTCGACCAGGACGGCCGTACGGCCCGGGTCGCGGCGCGGCTGATCCATACCCTGGCACTGGACCTCTAGGGCCTGCCGCGAACAACAAGAGAGGAAGATTCCATGACCCGCTTTCGTGAAGGTGAGATCCGCGCGCCCCGCGGCACCCAGCTCAATGCCAGAAGCTGGCTGACCGAGGCGCCACTGCGCATGCTGATGAACAATCTCGATCCCGCGGTCGCGGAAAATCCCGAGGAGCTGGTGGTCTACGGTGGCATCGGCCGGGCGGCGCGCGATTGGGAAAGCTACGACCGCATCGTCGCCACCCTCAAGGAACTGGGCGACGACGAGACCCTGCTGGTGCAATCGGGCAAGCCGGTGGGGGTATTCAGGACCCACGCCGACGCGCCGCGGGTGCTGATCGCCAACTCCAACCTGGTACCGCACTGGGCCAGCTGGGAGCACTTCAACGAACTGGATGCCAAGGGCCTGGCCATGTACGGCCAGATGACCGCCGGCAGCTGGATCTACATCGGCAGCCAGGGCATCGTCCAGGGTACCTACGAGACCTTTGTCGAGGCCGGGCGTCAGCATTACCAGGGTGACCTGCGTGGCCGCTGGGTGCTCACCGCCGGTCTCGGCGGCATGGGCGGTGCCCAGCCGCTGGCCGCGACCCTGGCCGGCGCCTGTTCGCTGAACATCGAATGCCAGCAGAGCCGTATCGACTTCCGCCTCAAGACCCGCTATGTGGACGAACAGGCCAGCGACCTGGACGACGCCCTGGCGCGCATCGCCCGGCACACCGCCGCCGGTGCCGCGGTCTCCGTCGCCCTGCTGGGCAACGCCGCCGAGATCCTGCCCGAACTGGTCCGCCGCGGCGTGCGCCCGGATATGGTCACCGACCAGACCAGCGCCCACGACCCCCTCAACGGCTATCTGCCGATCGGCTGGACCTGGGCCGAGTACCGGGATCGTGCAGTCACCGATCCGGCGGGGGTGGTCACGGCCGCCAAGCAGTCCATGGCCGTGCACGTCCAGGCCATGCTCGACTTCCAGAAGCGCGGCGTCCCGACCTTCGACTACGGCAACAACATCCGTCAGATGGCCCAGGAAGCCGGCGTCGCCGATGCCTTCGCCTTCCCGGGCTTTGTCCCGGCCTATATCCGCCCGCTGTTCTGCCGCGGCATCGGCCCCTTCCGCTGGGCCGCGCTGTCGGGCGATCCCGAGGACATCCAGCGCACCGACGCCAAGGTCAAGGAGCTGATCCCCGACGATGCCCACCTGCACCGCTGGCTGGACATGGCCCGCGAGCGCATCGCCTTCCAGGGCTTGCCGGCACGCATCTGCTGGGTCGGCCTGGGCCAGCGGGCCAGGCTGGGCCTGGCCTTCAACGAGATGGTGCGCAGCGGCGAACTCAAGGCGCCCATCGTCATCGGTCGCGACCACCTGGACTCCGGCTCGGTGGCCAGCCCCAACCGCGAGACCGAGGCCATGCAGGACGGCTCCGATGCCGTCTCCGACTGGCCGCTGCTCAATGCCCTGCTCAATACCGCCAGCGGTGCCACCTGGGTCTCGCTGCACCACGGTGGCGGGGTGGGGATGGGCTTCTCCCAGCACTCCGGCATGGTCATCGTCTGCGACGGCAGCGACGCCGCTGCGGCCCGTATCGCCCGGGTCCTGCACAACGACCCGGCCACCGGGGTGATGCGTCACGCCGACGCCGGCTACGACATTGCCATCGACTGTGCCCGCGCGCAGGGCTTGAATCTGCCCATGATCGGCAAAGGAGTCTGATCGATGCACACCCTGATCCTCAAACCTGGCACCCTCGATCTGACCCAGCTGCGCCAGGCCTATCAGCAGCCGCTGCGCGTCGAGCTCGATCCGGCGGCCTATCCGGCCATCGATGCCAGCGTGGCCTGCGTGGAAAACATCCTGGCCGAAGGCCGGACCGCCTATGGCATCAACACCGGCTTCGGCCTGCTGGCCTCGACGCGGATCGCGCCGGCGGATCTGGAAAAGCTGCAGCGCTCCCTGGTGCTGTCCCATGCCGCCGGGGTGGGCGAGGCACTGGACGACGACCTGGTGCGGCTGATCCTGCTGCTCAAGGTCAACAGCCTGGCCCGTGGCTTTTCCGCCATCCGCCGCCAGGTCATCGAAGCCCTGATCGGCCTGATCAATGCCGAGGTCTATCCGCACATTCCGCTCAAGGGTTCGGTAGGGGCCTCCGGTGACCTGGCGCCGCTGGCGCACCTGTCGCTGGTGCTGATCGGCGAGAGCAAGGCGCGCTATCGGGGCCAGTGGCTGCCGGCCCGCGAGGCGCTGGCGGTGGCGGGTCTCGAACCCATAACCCTGGCCGCCAAGGAGGGCCTGGCGCTGCTCAATGGCACCCAGGTGTCCACCGCCTATGCCTTGCGCGGGCTGTTCGAGGGCGAAGACCTGTTCGCCGCGGCCACGGTCTGCGGCGGCCTGAGCGTCGAGGCCATGCTCGGCTCCCGGGCACCCTTCGATGCGCGCATCCATGCCGCGCGGGGCCAGCGCGGCCAGATCGACGTGGCCGCGGCCTATCGCGAGCTGCTCACTGACAGCAGCGAGGTCTCCCGTTCCCATGCCAACTGCGACAAGGTCCAGGATCCCTATTCGCTGCGTTGCCAGCCCCAGGTGATGGGTGCCTGCCTGACCCAGTTGCGCCAGGCCGCCGAGGTCCTGGAGGTGGAAGCCAACGCCGTGTCCGACAACCCCCTGGTATTCGCCGAGGAGGGCGACGTCATCTCCGGTGGCAACTTCCACGCCGAGCCGGTGGCCATGGCCGCCGACAACCTGGCCCTGGCGCTGGCCGAGATCGGTGCCCTGTCGGAGCGGCGCACCTCGCTGATGATGGACCGGCACATGTCCCAGCTGCCGCCCTTCCTGGTGGAGAACGGCGGGATCAATTCCGGCTTCATGATCGCCCAGGTCACCGCCGCGGCCCTGGCCAGCGACAACAAGGCCCTGGCTCATCCGGCCAGCGTCGACAGCCTGCCCACCTCGGCCAACCAGGAAGACCATGTGTCCATGGCGCCCAATGCCGGCAAGCGACTGTGGGCCATGGCCGAGAACGTGCGCGGCATCCTCGCCATCGAGTGGCTGGGCGCCTGCCAGGGCCTGGACTTCCGTCACGGCCTGAAGAGTTCGGAACGCCTGGAAAGAGCGCGCAGCCTGCTACGCGAACAGGTGCCCTACTACCAGGAAGACCGCTTCTTCGCCCCCGACATCGAGGCCGCCAGCGCATTGCTGGCCAGCGGCTGCCTGAACGCGCTGGTCACGCCGCGGCTGCTGCCCAGTCTCTGAGAGGGACGCGGTCCGGCAGCCAGAACGCCGGACCGCGCGTTATCATCGGCGTCCCATTTTCCGGCCTGGAGTTCGCGTGAGCAGCACGACACCCCCGCGCTACAAGGTGATCGAGGACTTCCTGCTCGAACGCATCCAGGGTGGTGCCTACCCGGTGCATCACCAGATTCCCACCGAGGAGCAGCTGGCGCGGGATTTCGCCGTCAGCCGCATGACCGCCAACAAGGCCATCACCCGCCTGGTGCAGCAGGGCTACCTGATGCGCCAGGCGGGGCTCGGCACCTTCGTCATCGAGCGGAAGGCCGAATCCTCGCTGCACGAGGTGATGAACATCGCCGCCGAGGTACGCGCCCGGGGGCATGCGTATTCCAACGAGGTGCTGCGCAGCGAGGCCATCGCCGCCGACGACGAGGTGGCCTTGCGCCTGGGGCTGCGGATCGGCAGCCAGGTGTTCCACAGCATCCTGGTGCATCGCGAGAACGGCCTGCCCATTCAGCTGGAAGATCGTTACGTCAATCCGCGCTGGGTGCCGCACTACCTGGAAAGCGATTTCAGCCGCCAGACCCCCAACGAGGTGCTGGTGGCCAGCTGTCCGATCAGCGATGTGGAGCACATCGTCGAGGCGGTACTGGCCAATGCCCAGACCGCACTCTGGCTGGATATCGCCGAAGGCGCGGCCTGCCTGTCGATGATCCGCCGGACCTGGTCGGACGAACACCTGGTCAGCTATGTGCGGCTGCTGCATCCGGGCGACAGGTACAAGCTGAGTTCGACGACCCGGCATCGCTGAGGGGCGTGGAGTGGGGAGGGGTGTTGGGCTTCGCTGCGCTCAGCCCAACCTACGAGACTGCCCCCTCTCCCTCTGGGAGAGGGTTGGGGTGAGGGTGTTGTGAGTTGGCAGCGGGTGTTGGACTTCGCGGTGCTCAGCCCAACCTACGAGACTGCCCCCTCTCCCTCTGGGAGAGGGTTGGGGTGAGGGTGTTGTGAGTTGGCAGCGGGTGTTGGGCTTCGCGGTGCTCAGCCCAACCTACGAGACTGCCCCCTCTCCCCCTGGGAGAGGGTTGGGGTGAGGGTAGCCCCTGCAGCCAGCGATCAGAGCTTGCCCACCAGCGCCACGGCATCCTGTTTGGCCTGGTCGCGTGAAGCCTGGTCGACCTCGGCACCGAACAGGGTCTTTTCCACCACCACGGTATGCATCCGGTCGATGCCGACCATCTCGCACCAGGTGCGCAGATAGGATTCCTGGTGCTCCTGGCGATCCAGGGCCGCACCGCGGGCGGCGATCACCAGTGCCTGGCGACCGCCGAGCAGGCCATTGAGGCCGCGCTCGTCGAAGGTGAACAGCAGGTCCTTCTGGCTGACCACATCGAAAAGCTGCTTGAGCTTGTAGGGGATGCCGAAATTCCAGCAGGGCACGCCGAACACCAGCACATCCGCGGCCTTGAAGCGCTGTGCCAGCGCCTTGGCCACTGTCCAGGCGTGGGCCTGCTCGGCGCTGAGGGACTCGCCCTGGATGCCGGCGTACTTGGCGTCGAGGATGGGACCGTCGAATTCCGGCAGGTCGCAATGCCAGGCATCGAGGGTATCCACCTCGGCGTCGGGATGTTCGCCCTGCCAGGCCTGGATGAAGGCGGTGGCGACTTCCAGCGAGGCGGAACGATCCTGGCGGGGCGAACCTATCACGTGCAGCAGTCGGGGCATGGGCGGATCCTCGAGGGATGGGGATTGCGATAACTATAAGCGTCTCGCTGGGGAGCGCCAGCCTCGAAGGGGGGTGTGCCGATGGATGGTCTGGGGGGATTCTCGGCCTGACAAACCGTGTTGGGCGGACCCTCACCCCACCCCCTCTCCCAGGGGGAGAGGGGGTGGTCTGGCGCGGGCAGGAGGCTGCATTCCACGCGTTCGGGATGGACCCAGGTGGAAAACGCTGCGCGGTTTTCCACGCTACGGCTGCGATTTGGGACGGACCCTCACCCGGAGGGAGAGGGGGTGGTTTGGTGTGAGCGGGAGCCTGCGTGCGCTGTAGAGTGGACAACGGCGTAGCCTTGTCCACGCGTTCGGCGTCGCACAGGTGGCGAACGCTGCGCGATTTTCCAAGCTACGGCTGGGTGAGGGGAGGCTATGTAGGTTGGGTTGAGCGCAGCGAAGCCCTACAGCTACCCAGCCCACCTCAAGCCGAGCCGGCCTCCGTGCGCAGTGCCGGGCCGCGCAGGCCGAGCAGGGTGTCCAGCAGCAGGAACAGCAGCAGGCTGCCGCCCAGCACCGGCAGGCACAGACCGATCAGCAGGGCCGTCGCCGGCACCAGCAGACGCGGCAGCGGCGACAGCTGGCGCCAGAGGGCGAGCAGCCCGGGTTGCGCCGGATCGCGGCTGGGCCGGCGGCGCCACCAGAGCAGATAGCCCCAGACGGTCATCACCAGCAGGCCGAGGGCGATGGCCGCCAGCACCAGCTGGTTGGCCAGGCCGAACAGCACGCCCATGTGGGCATCGATGCCCCAGCGGGTCAGCTTGGCCGGCAGCGAGTACTGGGCGAAGCGCACCTGATCGATCACCTTGAAGCTGGTCGGGTCGACGGCGACGGCATCCACCCGGGTCGGCCAGCGCCGGTCGATCTCACTGACCGTCCAGGCCTTGTCGGCACTGCGGGCCGGGCGGATCTCCAGCTTGCCGGCGTTGATGCCGGCGGCGCGGGCGCTGGCCAGTACCCGGTCGAAGGTGGCCGGATCCAGAGCCGGCCCCATGGCCATGTGCATGGCGCCATGGTGATCGGCATGCTCGTCATGGGCCATGGTGGGTGCCGGCGCGGTGCCCAGGGCAGTCTTCACGCCTGGCGTGGACCAGCCGTAGTGGGCGCGCAGCACGCCGATGTTGTCGCCGGCGAAGCGCGACCAGGTCAGGCCGGTGGCGGAGAGGAACAGCAGGCCACCCAGCAGCCAGACGCCGGTGCAGGCGTGCAGGCCGCGCAGGCCCCGGGCCGGGCGGCGCTGGCGGCGGCGTGCCAGCCACAGGGTCAGGCCGCCGAGGGCCGCGACCCACAGCCAGGAGGCGGCCAGCTCGCTGTAGAGACGACCGGGCTCGCCCAGCAGCAGGCTGCGGTGGAACTGGTCGATGGTGGTGCGCAGCGGCAGGATGCCGCTGGTGCCATAGACCGCCAGATCGCCGCGGATGGCGCCGGTGACCGGGTCGATGAACAGCGCTCGATGGGTCGACTCGCCCAGCGCCGGATCATTGAACATCACCCGGGTGGTATCGCCCTCGGCAGGGGCCGGGCGCACCGCGCCCAGGGTCAGGGTGGGACCTACCGCGGCCTGGGCGATATGGACCTGCTCGGCCAGCGGCAGGGGCTTGCCACGGCTGGGGGTGTGCAGGGCCTCGGCATAGAGGTGCGCCTCGAGTTGCGGCGTGAGGGCATAGATCAGGCCGCTGGCGGCGGCCACCAGCAGGAAGGGACCGACGAACAGACCGATGAGAAAATGCAGCCGCGCCAGCAGCTGCAGCAGCGGCCCCGGCGTCTTGGCGGCCGGAACGGAGGGGTGCGAAGTCATAGCGTTCACCACGGAGCGACGCGCAGCCAGCGAGAGGCCACGCGCGGGATTACGAAAAAGGAGGACAGCCGTCTTTCGTCGCCGGGGTGTCAGGGGGCCTGGGGATGGAGCGTGGAGCGTCGTGCGCGCGGTGGCGGCGGCAGGGCGCTCTGGTAGCGAGGACGATGAGGATCGCCGGAGCGCAGCAGCCACTGCAGCACGACGGCGGCCAGCGTGGCGAGGAACAGGGTGGCGGCGAAGACGCAATCACCCGTGGGGGAAAGGGTGGTCACGCTGCCGCTCGGCAGGCCCGCATGCATGCCGGCCATGTCACCCTGGGCGGTCTGGGCGTGCAGACCGTGATGGTGCTCGTGTGCCTGGGTAAGGGGCGGCAGGACCGGCAGGGTCAAGCGCGCCAGCATCTGACCGTGGCCCAGGGCGCAGACGAGTCCGTTCAGCAGGATGCAGGCGAGCAGCATCCAGGCGAGCGAGGCGCGCGGTGAACGGACGGTTTTCATGGCGAGGGACTGTATCATCGTCGCGGGCGGCGCACAGCCCGGCCGGCGCGGCCCTGCGCCGAAATGTCGCGCCCCTGCCACTGCCAGAGAGACGCACAGGACCATGAGCGAAGCGCCACCCATTACCCTCGAACGGCTCACCGTGGCAGATGACGAGACGCTGAGTTTTTTGCTGGTGAGCTATCACGAGCTGTTCGGTAGCCGGGTCGAGGCGACGGCCGTACCCCGGGATCTACGGCGCTTCGCCGACCACTATGGCGCGGGTCATGGCTGCCTGCTGATCGCCCGGGACGCCGCCGGAGAGCCCCTCGGCAGCATCGGCTACCGGCCCTACGACCGGCGCTTTGCCCAGCTGGCCTATCCCGGCGAACGGGTGGTGGAGGTGGTGCGGCTGTTCGTGGTGCCCCGGCAGCGGCGCCAGGGCCTGGCGCGGCGGCTGTTCGCGGCGCTGCTGACCCAGGCGCGGCGCGACGCGGTCGAGCGCCTCTATCTGCACACCCATCCCTTCCTGCCCGGGGCCGAGGCCTTCTGGCTGGACCAGGGCTTCCGAGTCGTCGCGCGGGAGACGGCCTTGCCCTGGCAGACCCTTCACCTGGATCGACGCCTGGACGACCCTCAGGCGTCCGCCGGCCCCCGACAGAGCAGATAGGTGTCCATGATCCAGCCGTGTTCTTCGCGCGCGGCGCTGCGCACCCGGTGGATCTCCTCGGCTACCTCCTGCAGCGGACCGGCGATGAGGATCTCGTCCGCCGTACCGACGTAGGCACCCCAGTAGATATGCAGACCGGGCTCGTCCAGGCGGCGATAGGCTTCGTGGGAATCGAGCATCACCACCAGGCTGTCCAGGTGCGCGGGGAAGCGCTCCAGGCGCCGGCCGGGGGTGATCTCCAGGGCCTGGCCGATGCGATTGAGCGGTACCCGGTGGCGTGCGGCCAGGGCCTGGACGCTGGAGATGCCGGGGATCACCTCGTAGTCGAAGTCCAGCCGGCCTTCGCGCCGGATCGCCGCCAGGATGCGCAGGGTGCTGTCGTACAGCGCCGGATCGCCCCAGACCAGGAAGGCGCCGCATTCGTCGTCCGCCAGCTCGTGCTCGATCATCTCCACCATCAGCGCCTGCTTGGCGGCGTTGAGATCGTCCACCGCCTGACGATAGTCGCCTTCGCGGCGGCGCTCGGGGATGGGCGCGGTGACGAACCGATAGTCCGCCTGGCGGATGTGGCGGGCGCAGATGGTTTCACGCAGGTGGATCAGGCTGTCCTTTTCCGTACCCTTGTCGAACAGGAAGAAGGTACTGGCGCGATTGAGGGCGGCGACGGCCTGGAGGGTGAGGTAGTCGGGATCGCCAGCGCCGATGCCGATGACCAGCAGGGTTTTCATGGGGTGGCCTCGAAGGAAAGAGCGGCGCCCAGTGTAACGGGGGATGTCTTCTCCGTAGAGGCTCGGGCAATCGTCATGCTAGTTTCGACCGGTTTGCCTGCTGCCAGGCAGGGATGGACAGGATCAAGGAGGACAGGGGCGTGACGATGACGGCGAGCTGGCGACGGATACCCCGCGGGGTCTGGATTCTGGGTGGGGTGAGCATGTTCATGGATATCTCCTCGGAGATGATCCACAGCCTGCTGCCGCTGTTCCTGGCCACCGGCCTGGGCCTGAGCGTGCTCTATATCGGCATCCTCGAAGGGGTGGCCGAGGCGACCGCGCTCATCACCAAGATCTTTTCCGGCGTCATCAGCGACTACCTGGGCAAGCGCAAGGGCCTGGCGGTGCTGGGCTATGGCCTGGGCGCCTTGAGCAAGCCGCTGTTCGCCCTGGCCAGCGGTGCCGGCCTGGTGTTCGGCGCGCGCTTCATGGATCGCATCGGCAAGGGCATCCGCGGGGCGCCGCGCGACGCCCTGGTGGCCGACGTCACGCCGCCGGAGATCCGCGGCGCCGCCTATGGCCTGCGCCAGTCGCTGGACACCTTCGGCGCCTTTCTCGGTCCGCTGCTGGCGGTGGGGCTGATGCTGCTCTGGGCCAACGATTTCCGCGCGGTGTTCTGGGTGGCGGTGATCCCGGCCTTTATCGCCGTGGCCCTGCTGTATTTCGGGCTGGACGAGCCCCAGGCGGCCATCGTCCAGGCACGCACCAATCCGCTCACTCGCAGTCAGCTGCGCAAGCTGCCGGCGGCCTTCTGGCAGGTGGCGCTGCTCGGCGGCGTCTTCACCCTGGCGCGCTTCAGCGAGGCCTTCCTGGTGCTCAAGGCCGAGCAGGTGGGCGTGCCCCTGGCGCTGGTGCCGCTGGTGATGGTGGGCATGCAGCTGGTGTTCTCGCTGTCGGCCTATCCGCTGGGGGCGCTGTCCGACCGGGTCAGCCATCGCACGCTGCTGGCCTGGGGCCTAGTGCTGCTGATCCTGGCCGACCTGGCCCTGGCCTTCAGCAGCGGCTGGACCGGTCTGGCGCTGGGCATCGTGCTCTGGGGCCTGCACATGGGCATGACCCAGGGGCTGCTCGCCGCCATGGTCGCCCGCACCGCCCCGGCCGAATTGCGCGGTACCGCCTTCGGCCTGTTCAACTTGGTCAGCGGTGTCGCCCTGCTGCTGGCCAGCAGCATTGCTGGCGCGCTCTGGCACTTCCTCGGCTCCGCCGCCACCTTCCAGTTCGGTGCCCTGGCGGCGACGTTGACGCTGCTGGTGCTGGCGGCCTGCCGCCGCAGCGTGGCACCGCTGGCAGGCTAGTCGAACAGGGGCCGCAGATAGGGCGCCGTGGGGCTGGCGGGATCGTCCGCCACCGCGCGGGGCGTGCCGCAGGCGACGATGCGGCCACCGGCCGTGCCGGCGCCGGGGCCGATGTCGATCAGCCAGTCGCTGCCGGCCACCACCTGCAGGTTGTGCTCCACCAGCACCACCGTGTTGCCTTCGTCGGCCAGGCCGTGCAGCTGGCGCATCAGGCGCTCCACGTCGGCCGGGTGCAGACCGGTAGTGGGTTCGTCCAGCACATAGAGGGTGGTGCCTCGGCTGGTGCGCTGCAGTTCGGTGGCCAGCTTGATGCGCTGAGCCTCGCCGCCGGAGAGTTCGGTGGCCGGCTGGCCCAGGCGCAGATAGCCCAGGCCGATGTCGGCCAGCACCCGCAGCGCGCGCGCCACCGGGGCTTCCTCGGCGAAGAAGGCCAGGGCCTCGTCCACCGTCAGGCCGAGCACCTCGGCGATGGTCTTGCCCTGCCAGCGCACCTCCAGGGTCTCGGGGTTGTAGCGCGCGCCCTGGCAGGTGGGGCAGGCGGCATAGACGCTGGGCATGAACAGCAGTTCGACGCTGACGAAGCCCTCGCCCTCGCAGGTCGGGCAGCGGCCCTTGGCGACGTTGAAGGAAAAGCGTCCGGCGTCGAAGCCGCGTTCCTGGGCCTCTGGGGTGGCGGCGAACAGCTTGCGCACCCCGTCGAATAGCCCGGTGTAGGTGGCGAGGTTCGAACGCGGCGTGCGGCCGATGGGCTTCTGGTCCACTGGCACCAGCCGGCGAATGCCGCCGAGGCCACCGACCACCTGCCCGGTGGTGGCGGGCAGGGCATCGCCGTCCAGTTCCGGGGCTTCGTCGCCATCTTCGGCGGCGCGCTGGCCCAGGTCGGCGCCCACCAGTTCCAGCAGCGCCTGGCTGACCAGGCTGGATTTGCCCGAACCGGAGACGCCGGTCACCGCCGTCAGGCAGCCCAGCGGAAAGGCGGCGTCCAGACCCTGCAGGTTGTTGCGGGTGACCCCGGCCAGCCGCAGCCAGCCCTGGGGCTCGCGGGGCGGCCGGGTCTCGCGTTGCGGCGCGGCGAACAGATAGCGCGCCGTCACCGACTCCTCGACCTCGGCCAGACCGGCGGGCGGGCCGCTGTAGAGTACCCGGCCACCGCCTTCGCCGGCCGCGGGACCGACATCCACCAGCCAGTCGGCACGCTTCATGGTGGCCAGGTCGTGCTCCACCACGAACAGCGAATTGCCCTGGGCCTTGAGGCCGTCGAGGGCTTCCAGCAGCGCCTCGCCATCGGCCGGATGCAGACCGGCGGAGGGTTCGTCCAGCACATAGACCACCCCGAACAACTGGGACACCAGCTGGGTCGCCAGGCGCAACCGCTGCAATTCGCCGGAGGAGAGGGTGGTGGTGCTACGCTCCAGTGCCAGGTAACCGAGGCCGAGGCGAGTCAGGGTCTGCAGCCGTTCCAGCAATTCGGTGGCCATGCGTTGGGCGGCCAGGCGCTTTTCCGGGGAAAGATCGGGGGTACGGCGCACGTCCGGGGCACTGGCGTGATCGCTGCCGCCGGCGGCCTTGCGCCGGGCGCGATCCTGCTTACCGGCCTTGGCGTCCAGCACGCGGGCATCCTTCGCCTCGTCGAAATCGCCGGCAGCGACCCGGCGCAGCAGCACGGTGAGGTCGTCCAGCGGTAGCCGCGACAACTCGCCGATGTCCAGGCCGGCGAAGGTCACCGAGAGCGCCGCCCGGGTCAGCCGCTTGCCGTGGCACAGCGGGCAGGTCTGGCCGATCATGAAGCGCGCCGCGCGCTGCTTCATCTTGGCGCTCTGGGAGTTGGCGAAGGTGTGCAGCACATGGCGCCGCGCCCCGGTGTAGGTGCCCTGATAGCTGGGCTCGGCCTTGCGCTTGAGCGCGGCGCGGGTCTGCTCGGGGGTGAGGCCGGCATAGACCGGCACCGTGGGCTGCTCCTCGGTGAAGAGGATCCAGTCGCGCTGCTGTTGCGGCAGGTCGCGCCAGGGCGTGTCGACGTCATAGCCCAGGGTGACCAGGATATCGCGCAGATTCTGCCCGCCCCAGGCGGTGGGCCAGGCGGCGATGGCGCGCTGGCGGATGGTCAGCGAGGGGTCCGGCACCATGGAGGCCTCGGTCACCTCGTAGACCCGGCCCAGGCCGTGGCACTCCGGGCAGGCACCCTGGGGCGTGTTGGGCGAGAAGTCCTCGGCATAGAGCATCGGCTGGTCGGCGGGGTAGCGCCCGGCGCGGGAGTAGAGCATGCGCACCAGGCTGGACAGCCCGGTCACGCTGCCCATGGACGAGCGACTGCTGGGCTGGCCACGCTGCTGCTGCAGGGCCACCGCCGGTGGCAGGCCTTCGATGGCCTCCACCTGGGGCACCCCGACCTGGTCGATCAGCCGCCGCGCATAGGGCGCCACGGATTCGAAATAGCGCCGCTGGGCCTCGGCATAGAGGGTGCCGAAGGCCAGCGACGACTTGCCCGAGCCCGACACCCCGGTAAAGACCACCAGGGCATCGCGGGGGATGTCCACATCGACGTTCTTCAGATTGTGCTCGCGGGCACCGCGGACGGAGACGAAACCGGGACGGGGGGAGGAGGGCATGACGGGCGGAAACCTTGTCTGAGAGCGTGCAGATTCGGACCGCGGCACGGCGCAAAGGATCGCCGGGCGATGGCGGACGACGGGACGGAGGTCTCAGCGGCCGCCTGCCCAGTCTCAGAAGTTGTAGCTGACCGACAGCGTCGCGTTGCGTGGCGCACCGTAGTTGCCACTGGTGGCGTTGTTGTACAGCGACAGCAGGTATTTGCGGTCGGTGAGGTTGTTGAGATTGAGCTGGGTGCTCCAGTGCTCGTCGAAATCGTAGCTGCCCAGCACATCCACCAGCGCATAGGCGTTCTGGCGGATGCGGCTGTTGTTGTCGTTCTCGATACCGCTTTGCCATCTCAGCCGCGCGCCGACCTTGGCCTGGGGCAGGCCTGGCAGGCGATAGGTCGCCAGGCCTCGCAGGCTGTGGCTGGGCACGAATTTGCGCGCCCGCTCGCCGTCCGCGTCGTCGATGCGGACATAGGTGTAACCGGCCAGCAGGTCCAGACCGGGCAGCGCCTCGCCGGAGACCTGCAGTTCCAGGCCATGGCTCTGGTAGTCGGTGGTGTCATAGAGATAGCGCGAACCGGCGAGCACCGAGGTGGCGGCCACGTTGCGCTGCGTGGTCTTGAACACCGCGGCAGTCAGGCTCAGGCGATCGTCGAACAGGCCGCCCTTGATGCCGGCTTCCAGGCTCTTGCCCTCCAGCGGATCGAGTAGCCGGCCATCCAGGCCGAAACTGTGTTGCGGGCTGAAGATCCTGGTCCAGCTGGCATAGAGACTCCACTGCGGATTCAGATCGTAGACCAGGCCGGTATAGGGGGTGACCTCGCCATGGGCACGGGTGTAGTAGTCGTCGCCATAGCTCAGGCCGCTGGCATCGGCGCTGAGCATCCGCGCACCGACGATCCAGTGCAGGTCGTCGATCAGATTGAAGCGGGCGCCGGCGAACAGGCTCTTCTGGCGATCGATGAAGTCCTGGGTATGGCCGCTGTCGTCGGTGTATTGCAGCGACGGCTCGGGGACGCCGGCCAGGGAGCCGGAGAGGGTGGTGGGGTAGTAGCCGTCCTCGGCGAGGATCTTTTCGCGCAACTTTTGGTGGGTCCGGCCGTAGCTGGCGCCCAGGGTGAGTTCGTGGTCGCGGCCGAACAATTCGAAGGGACCGGACAGCCTGGCCTCGCCGATCAGCTGGTGCGCCTTGCTGGCGGAGTGGTCGCCGAAGGCAGTGGCGTCGTCGCCGCTGACCCCGAAGATGTAGTACATGTCGGCGTTCTGCCGCTCGGTGACGCCGGTCGCCGTGAGGGTACCCTGCCAGCCGTTGCCGAAGTCGTGGGTGAATTCACCGAAGACACGCTGGGTATCCAGATTCCAGTAGGTCCAGTCCTGGCCGATGCTGGAACTGCGACGGCCGTAGTGCAGCGGAGCGCCGTTCGCGTCGGCCAGCGGCAGGTTGCCCCAGGAGCTGCCGTTGGCGTCGCTGTTGTGCTGGGAGAAACCCAGGGTCAGGGTGTCGGCGTCGCTGAGGTCGAAGGCCACCAGACCGGCCGCTATGTTCTTTTCATGGCCATAGCGATCCAGCCAGGAATTGCCCTTGTCGTGGGCGTAGATGAAGCGTCCGCGCACGTTGCCGGTCTCGGTCAGGGGGCCGGAGACATCGGCATCCACCCGACGGTTGTCCCAGGAACCGACGCTGGCGCCGAGCCTGGCCTGGAACTCGGCGGTGGGCCGCTTGCGGACGAAGTTGACCGCCGCGGAGGGATTGCCGGTGCCGCTCATCAGGCCATTGGCCCCGTGCAGGACGTCCACCTGCTCGTATTCCGCCAGATCCTGGTCGCCCACCAGGGTGGTGCTGACGAAGGGCATGCCCATGCCGTCGTACTGGAAGCTGTTGATGTCGAAGCCGCGCGAGGTGAACTGGGTGCGGTCGGTCTCGGTCTGCTCGACGGTCACCGACGGGGCGGCGCGCAGGGCTTCCTTGATGCTCTGCAGGCGGAAATCCTCGACCTGGTCGCGGGTCAGGGTGGTGATCGCCTGGGGCGTCTGGCGTTCGCTCAGTCCCAGGCGCGTGGTGCTGGTGCTGACCGGGCGCCGGTAGCCGACATCGGCGCCGCCGCCTGCGGCACTGGCCTGAATGACGGTCTCGGGCATCGCGAGGGCGGCCTCGGCGCTACCACCTTCCAGGGCGTAGATACCGGCACCGCGTTCGCTCCAGCGATAGCCGCTGCCACGCAGCAGGTGCTCGAAGCCCTGGTCGAGGGTATAGCGGCCCTGCAGCCCCGGACTGCTGCGACCGGCCAGCGGCGCCGGATCGAACACCAGCTGGACCCCGGCCGTGGCGGCGAAGCGGGCCAGTACCGCGTTCAGCGGACCCGCGGGAATCCGGTAGTCACGCCCCTCCGCGGCGGCCAGGGCCGGCAGGGGCAGCAGGGCCAGTCCGGCACCGGCCAGGGGCACGCCCTGCAGGGCGACGGCCAGGATCAACGGAGTGAAGCGTCGGGTGCCGGGTTGCTGCCGGTGGATCTTTGCCATGTCGTGTTGCCGTCCTCTAAAGCGCACCAGGCGCGGGCTGCCACCGCTCCCCATGAGGGTGTCTGCAGCTATCCCGGACGAGCGCGGAAAAGTGCTCAGGGGGCGGGGACTTTTTTCGGCGACGTCGTTGACGTTCAGGGGGCGCCCACCGCCACCCAGTAGCGGGTGCGACGGGTGATGCGGATCGGCAGGGTGCGTTGCAGCGCCAGCAGGGCCTGGTCGGTATCGTCCAGTGACAGGGCGCCGGACACCCGCAGCCCGGCGACGGCCGGGTCGCAGCGCAGCAGGCCTGGGCGATGGCGACCTAGTTCTGCCAGCACCTCGTCCAGCGGGCGGTCGTGGGCGACCAGCATGCCGCGCGTCCAGAGGCTGGCATCCTCGTCTACCGAGGCAAGGCGCCGCACGCCGTAGGCATTGAACCAGGCCTGTTGCCCGGCAGCCAGCCGTACGGCAGCGCCCCGTTGCGGACGCAGCTCCACGCCGTGGGCGAAGACCGCGACCCGGCACAGCGGCTCTTCCAACCGCACGCTGAAACGGGTGCCCAGGGCCTCGATCTCGCCTTGTGCCAGGTCGATCACGAAGGGTCGGCGCGGCACGACCGGATCGGCATGGGTGGTCACCAGCACCTCGCCCCGTCGCAGGTGCAGGCGGCGGGTGCCTTCGTCGAAGCGTACGTCCAGGGCGGAGTCGCTGTTCAGCACCAACTGGCTGCCATCGGCGAGTAGCAGGGAGCGCCGCTCGCCGATGGCGGTCGTCAGCTCGGCACCCAGCGTATCCAGTCGCAGGGTGCGCAGGGCTAGCCAGCCGCTGGGAGCCCCCACCAGCAGGGCGGTGAGCAGGCGCAGGGTGCGCCGCCGGCTGAGGGCCCGGTCACCTGCGCGGCATAGCGCCTGCTGACCGATATCCAGCGGAACGTTGGCGAAGGTACCCATGACCCGCTCGGCCCGTGCCCAGGCCGCGCGATGGGCCTCGCTCTGCGCTCGCCAGCGCTCGAAGGCCTGGCGCTGCGCCTCGTCGGCGTCGTCGAAGTTCAGCGTGAGTAGCCACTCGGCCGCTTCTTCGAGCAGCTGCGGCGCGGGAGGACTCATGCTTCGCCGGCCACCAGGCAAGCCACCAGGGCGCGCTGGATGTAGCGACGTACGGTGATCACCGCCAGATCCAGCCGCACGGCGATCTCGGCCAGGGTCAACCGCTGGAATTGAGCCAGCAGGAAGGCTTCCCGTACCGGGCCGGGCAGGCCGTCGAGCATGGCATCGATGCGCAGCAGGGCGTCGACGATCAGCCAGTGCGTCTCTGGCGAAGGCACCTGGGCCTCAGGGAGATGGGCGATGGCTTCGCGATAGGCGCGCTCCACCTCCTGGCGTCGCCAGAGGTCGATCACTAGCCCCTTGGCCACCTGCACCAGATAGCGCCGCGAGTCCTCACGCAGCGGCAGCCGGCCGGAGCTGAGGATGCGCAGATAGGTGTCCTGGGCGATGTCCGCCGCATCCGGCGCGTTGCCCAGCCGCCCGCGCAGCCAACCGCTGAGCCAGCCGTGATGATCGCGATAGAGCCGATCCAGGGCGACGGTGGGCGAGCCGGAAGACAGGGCAGGGCGCATGGAAGATCCTTGGCGCGAGCGCCGGTCTTAAATGATAAAGCGTCTCATTTTAGTTAAAGGCTGAAGGGCGCACAATGCGTGATCGAGCGGATCGACGAAGCGGGCAGGTGGTCGAGGATCAGGTGGGCTCCGCCTGCCGCTCCAGGGTTGGACCGGTCAGGCCGCTGGAGAAAGGGCGGGAGGGAGAAGCGCGGCCCGAGGCGGTTAGCCTTGGGCCGGTCTCACGGTGGCCTCAATCCTGCGCATGCTCCAGGGCATAGGCGCGGCAGTGGGCCAGGTAGCCCATCTCGTGGGCGCCCACCAGTTGCACCACGCTGCTCCACAGCCAGGAGGGCGCATCCAGGGTGCGGGTGCGATTGCGCTGCAGATCGCTCATCCACTCGACGCGGGTGGCCAAGTCCATCTGCCGGGCGTGGGCGCGGCCGACCACCCGGGCCAGGTAGGCCGCGGCGCTCATGGCTTCGCGGGCGCTGAGTTCGTCCAGTTCCAGCTTGAGATCCTGGGGCAGCAATTCGCGGATGAAGAAGGAGTGATCCAGCAGGCGCACCGCCAGCATGCGATTGCCCAGGGCCGGGGAGAGCTGGCGGGCACCTTCCACCACCCGCTTGCCGTTGTCGCGGGGCATGGTGGCATGGGCCACGCGCGGAGCGGCGGCGGCCACCGCCTGCTTGACGTCGATCAGGCAGTAGTCCTGGTCATCGCCATCGTCCACGCCCAGCAGCACGGCGTAGCGGCGCAGGCCCAGGGAGCTGCAGCCCTTGACCCAGTAGGCACTGTCGAGCAGTTCGACGCGGCTGTCGTGGCTGCGGCCCTTGAGCGAGGTCACCAGGGCATGGATGCCCGGCGTCTCGCACAACTCGGCGATGGCCTGGCGCTCGGCCTTGCTCAGCTGCCAGAAGTGCTTGCCCAGCGGCAGCTTGGGTCGAGTGTTTTCCATGCGCTCCTTGGCCAGGTGCTTCCAAGTGCGCTGCACCGCGCTGCGCATGCCGGCCTTGACCTGGGCCGGCCGCGGCACCTCGCGCTCGAGATCGTCCTCGAAGGCTATCTCGTAGCCGCGCATCATCTCTTCGAGCATCCGCGCCGTGGTCACCCCCGGCAGGTCGGAACCGCGCGCCGCGGTGGCCAGCGACAGCGCCAGGCGCACCAGGTCATGGGCCGGATTGCCGACCACGGTCTGGTCCAGGTCGCGGATGTTGACGTCGGTGGAACCGTGCAGGTCGCCGGTGGGGCCCAGGTTGCCGGCATGGCAGTCGCCGCAGATCCATACCGCCGGCCCATTGGGCAGGTTGCGGCCGGGCTGGCTGTGCAGCCACTCGTAGAACTGCACCGTGCTGCCGCGCACATAGGCGTGGGCGGAACGGGCCATTTTCAGATTGCGCAGTTGGTTGAGGCGGGGGAGACGATCGACGGGACGCGGGGTTTTCATGCAGGGCGCAGGCCTTGAGGGAGACGCCTTTGTGACCGTTGCGCTGGATGAATGTTGCGAGGTGTTTCGGCAAGTCGATCCCGGCCAGGTGCCGGGATCTAGGGGACAGGCTACGGGGAGGCCTGGCGCTAGCAGCGGAACTGGCTGATCTGGCGATTCAGGTCGTTGGCCAGGGCGTCCAGGGACACCGCGGTCTGCACCGTCTCGCCGATGGCTTCGCTGTTCTGCTGGGCCATCTGCGCCAGACGCTCCACGGTACGGGCGACGTCGTGGCTGGCAGCGGTCTGCTCGCGCAGGGCCAGGGAGATCTGGTTGACCACCCGCACCACCTTGTCCGAGGCGGTGTTGATGCTGACCACCGCCTCACCCGCCTGGTTGGCCAGGTCGACCCCGCCATTGACCTGGCGGACGCCCACCTCCATGTCGCTCATGGCCGCCTGGGTCGCCGCCTGGATCTTCTCGATCATGGCGGCGATCTCCTGGGTGGAATTGGTGGTGCGTTGCGCCAGCTGGCGCACCTCGTCGGCCACCACGGCGAAGCCGCGTCCCTGTTCGCCGGCCCGCGCCGCCTCGATGGCGGCATTCAGCGCCAGCAGGTTGGTCTGGTCGGCGATGCCCTTGATCACGCTGACGATGGAGGACACCCGCTCGGAATGCTCGCCCAGTTCGCCGATGCGGGTGGCCGAGGACTGCACGGTACCGGCGATGGATCTCATACTGTCCACCGAGGCCTGGATGGTCTGGCCGCCATCCTGGGCCAGCCGGCCCGACTGGCTGGAGAGGTCATGAGCCTCCCCGGCATTGTCCGAGACATGGTTGATGCTGACGGTCAGCTCTTCCACGGTAGCCGCCATGCTGGAGGCGGCGCTGGACTGTTCCTGGGCGGCGGCGGACAGCTGCTGGGAATTGGCCGAGATGCTATGGGAGGCGGCGACCAGGTGATCGGTGCCCTGCTTGATCCCCTGGATCATGCCGCGCAGCTTGTCCTGCATCTGGGCGAAGGCGGTCAGCAACTGGCCCAGTTCGTCGCGCCCGCCAGCGGGAATCGGTGAATCCAGTTGGCCGGCGGCGATGGTACGGGCGACGGCGACGGTCTGGGCCAGCCGGCCCACGATGGTGCGGGTCAGCGACCAGGCGATGCCCAGCGCCAGCAGGGTAGCGAGCACGCCGCCACTGATCAGGATCGTCAGGGCCTGCTGCTTGGCGTCGTCCATCGACTGGGTGCGGCCGTCCAGCAGGCGATTCTCGCGGGTCTTGAGCTGTGCCAGCAATTCGCGCATGCCATCCATCCTGCCCTTGTCCTGGGCGGTGGCGATGCGCGCGGTCAGAGCGTCCAGCGGCTGGGTACCGGCATTGACCTGCCGGCGCAGGGCCAGGATCTGCTGCACGGACTCGGAGTTCCACTGCTGCTTGGCCTGGCCCAGCTGAGCCAGGCCGGCCTGCTGCTCAGGGTTGTCGCGGGTGAGTTGAGTGAGTTCCTGCAACTGCTCGGCGAACTGCTGCTCGCCCTTGTTCAGGGGATCGAGAAATTCTTCCTTGCCGGTCAGGGCGAAACCGCGCATCCCGGTTTCCATGTTGACCAGCGCCAGCAGGGCCGCATCCGAATCCTGCAGGACGTGGTAGGAATGGATGTTCTGCCGGACAGCCTGGTTGACCTGGTTGAAGCCCTGCCAGGCCGCCAGGATCAGCGCCAGGATGATGACCAGAATGGCACCGAAGCCGAGTCTGAGTTTGTTCGCGATGGTCAGCTGTTGCAGCATGGGAAGGCCTCACGCGCCAGGTTGTCGACTCACGCCCAGGGGGCAAAGGATTGGGGTACAGCAAGCTAGCGGAGGGGAACGCGACTGATCCGTGTCTTGCGTCGACGGTGGGGACGCGTGGCTCCTGATAGTGCCGATACCGCGGATGACTCCAGTCGCGCCGCGCCTAGCCGAATGCAGGCCGAAAAAGGCCGATATCCGCGCAAGAGTGGCAGGCTAGAGCCTCCGAGCCTGGTCTTTGAGCGGTCACTCCTGAAAAAGTTTTGTGTGACGCAATAAACATTTTTGCGCTTCGCAGAGGCACTGGCGGACGGTCCGCCGCGAAGGACAGGCGCGAAGAAGGTGCCGTCAGCGTTCCAGGCGGGCCAGCCGGCGAGCCAGTTCGCCGGCTTCCACCGCGCTGGCGACATTGGTGAACCCCAGCAGCAGCCCCTGGGCCTGGGGCGTTTCCAGATACCAGCGCGACAGGGCCTGAACCCCCAGGCCGTCGGCCCGGGCGGCCTCCGCCCAGCGGCGATCACCGCCCTGCGGCAGGCGCGCCAGCAGGTGCAGCCCGCCGGCCTGCAGGTCGATCCGCACCGCTTCACCCAGGCTGTTCGCCAGCGCCTCGGCCAGCCACTGGCGGCGCTGTCGGTAGAGACTGCGCATACGGTTGAGATGGCGGGCGAAATGCCCTTCTTCCAGAAAGCTCGCCACCGTGGCCTGCAGCAGCAGGGGCGCATGGTTGTGCAGCCGGTCGGCGCTGCGACCGAAGGCGGCGACCTGCGCGGGCGGTACCACCAGGTAGGCGAGGCGCAGACCGGGAAACAGCACCTTGCTGAAGGTCCCGGTGTAGAGCACCCGACCGCCGTCATCCAGGCTCTTGAGCGCGGGCAGCGGCTTGCCCTGGTAGCGGTATTCGCTGTCGTAGTCGTCCTCGATGATCCAGGTGTTCTGCCGCATCGCCCAGTTCAGCAGTGCCAGCCGCCGAGGCAGGGCGAGGGACACGCCCAGCGGACTCTGGTGACTGGGGGTGACCAGGGCGCACCGGGCGGCCGGGGCCCGGGCGAGACCGGCGGCGACGTCCAGTCCCGCCGCGTCCACGGGCACCGGCACCAGATCCAGGCCGGCGCCCTGCAGCGCCTGGCGGGCGATGAAATAGCCGGGCTCCTCGAACCAGCAGGCGTCGCCAGGTGCCAGCAGCGTCTGGACGACCAGGTCCAGGCAGGCGCGATAGCCCGCGCAGACGAACACCTGCTCCGGACGACAGGCAATCCCGCGGGACAGGCCCAGGTAGGTGGCGATGCCGGCGCGCAGACCGGCGTGACCCCGGGCATCGGGATAGATCAGTCCTTCCAGGCCCTGGCTGCGCAACTGCCGCGCGGCGAGGCGCGTCCAGCCTTTGCGTGGAAAGGCGTCCAGCGCCGGCAGGCCCAGCTGCAGGGGCAGCGGCGCGCCACCGGCATGGATCGCCGCGGCGTCCGGTGAGGAGGGTACGGCCGGTGCTGGAGCGGCCGGGCAACGCCACTGGGGCGAGACGATGGTCCCGGCCGGACCGCGCGGCAGCAGAAAGCCTTCGGCGATCAGCTGCTGATAGGCCATCTCCACCGTCCCCCGGGCCACGTTCAGCTCCGCCGCAAGGGCGCGCACCGCAGGCACCCGGTCACCGGGTCGCAGGCGCCCTTCGTCCAGCGCCTGGCGAAAGCGCTGATAGAGCTGCCGGTAGAGCGGCAGGGCGAGGCGACTGTCGAGGGCAGCGGTGAGGGTCATGGCCTGGTCGTTTGTATCTTTCTTGGCTCTATAGCCTAGGCCATCGGCTGCCTAGAGTGGGTCATCTTTCCCGGAGACAGCCGTCATGCCCCTGACCTTCCAGCCTTTGTTGCCCGATCATCCGCTGTGCCTGGCCAGCCTGACGCTGATGCGGATATTGCGCCCGCATCTGGACGATGCCGAACGTTACCAGGCGCAACTCCAGCGCCAGGCGGCCCAGGGCTACCGGCTGCTGGCCGCCCTGGAGGAGGGCGAGGTGATCGGCCTGGCCGGGTATCGCGAGCTGGAGAATCTGCTCTACGGCCGCTTCCTCTATGTCGATGATCTGGTCGTGCAGCCGGCTCGTCAGCGCGACGGCCTGGGTGGACGGCTGCTGGCGGCGGTCCGCAGCGAAGCCCTGGATCGCGGCTGCTCCCACCTGATCCTGGATACCGGTCTGCACATGCCGCTGGCCCAGCGCTTCTATTTCCGCCAGGGCCTGCTCGCCCGCGGCCTGCATTTCGCCGAGCGGCTGACGGGGGCGGTGACGCCATGAAGACCGCCCTCCATGTCAACGCCAGTCCACGTCCGGCCACCTCCCAGGGCTATCGGCTGGCCGGTGAACTCCGGGCCGCGCTGAGGCTGAGCTGGCCTCGCCTGGAAGTACTGGAGCGGGATCTGGCCGCCATGCCGCTGCCGCCGCTGAGCACCGACTATGCCGAGGCCCTGACCCGGCGCACGCCACCGCAGGCAGCGGTATTCACCCTGTCCGAAGCCCTCATTGGCGAACTGGAGGCCAGCGACCTGCTGCTGATCAATACGCCGCTGCACAACTTCACCCTGCCTGCGGCGCTCAAGCTATGGCTCGACTACGTGCTGCGCATCGGCCGCACCTTCGCGTCCACTGCGGAGGGCAAGCGCGGTCTGCTGGCCGACCGGCCGGTCTACCTGCTGGTCGGCTCGGGTGGTCATCACCGCGGCCCCCAGGCGCGGCAGCCGGACTTCCTCACCTCCTACCTACGTCATGCCCTGGGCACGCTCGGGCTGTTCGACCTGAACTTCATCTATCTGGAAGGCCTGGTCGGCGACCCGGCTGATGTGGCCGACACCCTGGCGTCTGTCCGTGAACAACTCTCCCGCGAGGTGCCCTTTCGCGCGCTCGCCAACCCTGTGACCGCTACCCTGGAGTAAGCCATGAGCCAACTGCGACTGCCGTTTTCCACCCTTTCACCCGCCGCCTACCAGGGCCTGATCGCCACGGGCCAGGCCCTGGCGCAGAGTTCGCTGGGCCTGGAGCTGGTGGAGCTGATCTATCTGCGCATCTCCCAGATCAATGGCTGCGCCTTCTGCCTGGGCAAGCACGCCGAAACCCTGCGCGAGCAGGGCGTCAGCCAGGCCAAGCTGGATCGTCTGGCCGGCTGGCGCATCAGCAACCTCTTTGATGCCCGCGAGCGCGCGGCCCTGGAGTGGGCTGAGACCCTGACCACCGTCGCCGACAAGGGCGCGCCCGATGCGGCCTACGAACCACTCAAGGCGCAGTTCAGCGACGCGGAAATCGCCGACCTGACCTTCGCGGTGGCGCTGATGAATGCTTTCAACCGGCTGGCAGTGGGGATGCGCCTCTAGGCGAAGGCAGGCCGCAGCGAAGGACGATTTCCGGACTTCGCTGCGCTCCCGGCAGGCAGGGCGCTCGGCAGTCGGAGTCAATGACGGGCGCTCACAGGCCAGGCCGGGCCCGGGCTATACTGGGCCTTTCTACCCGACTACCCAGGTGCAGCATGGCTACCGATACCTCGAAGCTGGATCGAATCCTCGCCGAGACCCAGCGCGAGCGCGAACGCGGCTATCGTGACAAGGCGCTGAAGATGTATCCCCACGTCTGCGGTCGCTGCGCCCGCGAGTTCGCCGGCAAGCGCCTGAGCGAACTGACCGTGCACCATCGTGACCACAACCACGACAACAATCCCCAGGACGGCTCCAACTGGGAGTTGCTCTGCCTGTACTGCCACGACAACGAGCACAGCCGCTACACCGATCAGCAGTACTTCAGCGACAGCTCGCTGAGCACGCCCAAGGTGGCCCAGGCCACCCACAACCCCTTCGCCGGGCTGGCCGGGCTGCTGAAAAAGGACTGAGTGCGCGGCGATCAAGGCAGGTCGCCCTGCCTTAAGCCGATCTTAAGTCTCACGCTCTAGCGTTTCAGGTCTTTGGCCGGTTGCCGACCTGGGAGCGAGCAGGGATGAGACGTTCGAACGTTGCGAAGCGATTGTCCGCCGGGGCCTTGGCCTTGCTGGCCGCAGGCTGCCTGACGGAGGCCTCCGCCGAGATGACCGTCATCCGCGGAGAAGGCTCTGCTGCCAGTGCCGACACCGCGTCGGTGTACTTCAACAGCGGTATCAACGACCGCTCGGTCAGCTCCCTGCTGGCTGCCCTGAGCGACATCGCCCTCAAGTATCCCGCGACCAAGAACGTCAATCTCTACCTAAACAGCCCTGGCGGCAGCATGGAGGCGGGCTATGTCGCCTACGAGTTCATCCGCCACTATCCGCTGCACATCAATACCATCGACGCCGCTGCGACGGATTCATCCGCCACCATGATCTATTGCGCGGCCGAAGATCGTTATGCCGCGCCACTCGCCAGCTTTCTCCTGCATCCGGCCGCGGCGGCCATCGCCGTCAACGGCTACATGAAGCCGGACCAGGCCAAGCAGGCGTTCGAGGACGTCGAGCGTGAGAACCTCAAGTTCCGCGAGATCTACAAGGGCTGTCTCAAGCTGACCCCGGAGGAGCTCACCACCCTGCTGTCCTCCGAAAGCAACAGACGACGATTGGGCTACGACGCAGCCAAGGACATCGGTTTGATCACCCGGACGCCGGACCGGTTGCCGCGTGGGATCGACCGGGCTACCTACCTTGTCAGCGATGGCGGTAGCCGGTGAGGGCAGGTTGACGCCCAGCCACACCGGCGGGCACGGTCTACAAGCGCTCGTTCTTTCGTGATACCCTCGGCGCATGCATTTCCCTTCCCGCGACTGGCAACCCAGTCCCCCATAGCTCGCGCCTCCCTCGTCCTTGCCTCGCTGCAAGGACCTCTGCCGTCCTGTCGCGCCCGCGACTTGGCGGCTGCCAACCCTGGAATACACGCCTGATCCGGCGTCTGCCACTCGCTTGACGGGTCAGGCACAGGTGCGAGTTGTCTATGTTGAATACCCTCAGAACACATTGGTTTTCCAATGTGAAGAACGATGTATTGTCCGGATTGGTCGTCGCCCTGGCGCTGATCCCCGAAGCCATCGCCTTTTCCATCATCGCCGGACTCGATCCCAAGGTGGGGCTCTATGCCTCCTTCTGCATCGCCGTGGTGATCGCCTTCGTCGGCGGTCGCCCCGGGATGATCTCGGCGGCTACCGGCGCCATGGCGCTGCTGATGGTGACCCTGGTCAAGGAGCACGGCCTGCAGTATCTGCTCGCCGCGACCCTGTTGACCGGGGTGCTGCAGATCGCCGCCGGCTACCTGCGTCTGGGCGCGCTGATGCGCTTCGTGTCCCGTTCCGTGGTGACGGGCTTCGTCAACGCCCTGGCGATCCTGATCTTCCTGGCCCAGTTGCCCGAGCTGACCCATGTCGGCTGGGAGGTCTACGCCATGACCGCCGCCGGGTTGGGCATCATCTATCTGTTCCCGCTGCTGCCGATGGTGGGCCGGCTGCTGCCGTCGCCGCTGGTGTGCATCCTGGTGCTGACGGGCGTCTCCCTTGCCCTGGGGCTGGATATCCGCACGGTGGGTGACATGGGACAGCTGCCCGATACCCTTCCGGTGCTGCTCTGGCCCCAGGTGCCACTGACCCTCGACACCCTGCTGATCATCCTGCCCTATTCCCTGGCACTGGCCGTGGTGGGGCTGCTGGAGTCGCTGATGACGGCCACCATCGTCGACGACATCACCGACACGCCCAGCGACAAGAATCGCGAGTGCAAGGGGCAGGGGATCGCCAACATCGCCGCCGGCCTGCTGGGCGGCATGGCGGGCTGCGCCATGATCGGCCAGTCGGTGATCAACATGAAATCCGGCGGGCGAACCCGGCTGTCCACCCTCTGTGCGGGTGTCTTCCTGCTGCTGATGGTGGTGTTCCTTGGCGACTGGCTCGCGCGGATCCCCATGGCGGCGCTGGTCGCGGTGATGATCATGGTGTCCATCGGCACCTTCAGCTGGGATTCGATCCGCAATCTGCGGCGCCATCCGCTCTCCACCAACCTGGTGATGGTGGCCACCGTGGTGGTCGTGGTCGCTACCCACAACCTGGCGCTCGGCGTGCTGGTCGGGGTCTTGCTGGCCTCGCTGTTCTTCGCCAACAAGGTGGGGCACCAGCTGAGGCTGACGTCCCGTCTGGAAGCGCCCGGCATTCGTGTCTACGAGGTGCGTGGCCAGGTGTTCTTCTCGTCCACCGCGGCCTTCATCGACGCCTTCGACTTCAAGGAGGTGCTGGACGAGGTCCGCATCGATCTCAAGGCGGCCCAGTTCTGGGACATCACCGCCGTCGCCGCCCTGGACAAGGTCGTGCTCAGGTATCGCCGGGAAGGCGTGACCGTGCAGGTCCTCGACCTCGACCAGGCCAGCGCGACCCTGGTCGATCGCTTCGGCATCCACGACAAGCCGGGGGCCGGCAGTGAACTGCTGGGCCACTGAGGAGAGACACCTATGAGCAAGATCATCGCCTGTATCGACGGCTCGCCCCTGGCGGGCAGCGTCTGCGACCACAGCGCTTGGCTGGCCCACCGCCTAACGCTACCCATCACCCTGCTGCATGTCCTGGAACGCAGCCTCTATCCGAGCTCACCCGACACCAGCGGCGCCATCGGTCTCGGCTCGCGCGAGCACCTGCTCGAAGAGCTGGCCCGCCTGGACGAGCAGCGTGCCCGTCTGGCGCGGGCTGACGGCGCGGCGCTGCTGGATGGGGCTCTGCAGCGGTTGCGCGAGCGAGGCATGGCGGCGGTCCCAACGACGCTCCAGCGCCATGACTATCTGGCGGATACCCTGCACGAGCTGGAGGCGGAGCTGGGTGTGCTGGTGATCGGCAAGCGCGGGCAGCATTCTGGCAGTCGTGGCATCGGCAGCCAGCTGGAAACGGTGGTGCGGACGCTGCACAAACCCATCCTGGTCTGCGCTACCGACTTCACCGAGCCCCGGCGCTTTCTGGTCGCCTACGATGGCAGCGAAGCCACCCATCAGGGCTTGTTGCGTGTCGCGAAGAGCCTGCTGTTGTCTGGGCTCGAAGGCGAGGTCCTGCAGGTCGGCGACGCCACTCCGGCCCGGCTGGCCGGACTGGAAGCCGCCGCGGATCTCTTGAGGTCCTGTGGCAGTGTGGTGACGACGCAGCTCGTTCCCGGGCATCCGGAAGAGGTGATTCCCAATCGGGTCCAGGCTACCCGGGCCGATCTGCTGGTGATGGGCGCCTACAGCCATTCCGCCGCCAGGCGCTTCCTGTTGGGCAGTCAGACCTCTCACATGCTGCGGCACACCGACATCAACATCCTGGTACTCCGCGCCTGAGCGCGCGGCCCTGGTCAGGATCGCGACCAGGGCCCTGGCCGGATTTCGGCTGCAAGGCCTGTTCGAGAAAGTCGATGAAGGCCCGCACCTTGCCGGTCAGCGCCGAGCGTTCGGCGACGCAGGCATAGATATCCATGGCTTCCGACCGGGCCGACGTGACGCCCTGGCCCTCTGCGCCGAACAGCGGTACCAGCTGCCCGCCCTCGATCAGCGGCAGGGCGACGAAGTCCGCCAGGCGCGCGATGCCACCACCGTTCACCGCGATCTGCGCCAGCATGTCGATGTCGTCGCAGACGAAGCCGGGGCGCGTGGCCGCCTCGAAGACCTGGCCGTCGCGCTCGAACCGCCAGGGCAGATAGCGACCGTCGGTAGGGTAGCGAAACAGCAGGCAGGCGTGCTGCTGCAGGTCTTCCGGAGTGCGCGGCGTGCCCGCGTGAGCCAGATACGCGGGCGCCGCGCAGAACAGGAAGGCGCGGGACGCGATGCGCCGGGCGACCAGGCTGTCGCTGAGCTGCGCCTTGATCCTCAGGCTGACGTCTATCTGTTCCAGGCGATGATCCAGGCGCCAATCGGAGCCGATCAGTTCGATGTCGATGCCGGGATAGCGGCGCTTGAATGTCGGCAGCAGCGGCGCCAGCAGATGCCGGCCGAAGGCGGCGGTGGTCGCCACTCGCAGCGCGCCCTGGGGTTCGCTTTCCAGGGTCGCCGACTGGGCGGCGCTCTCGACCTCCTGCGGGATGTGCCGGACCTTGTCGAAATAGCGGGCGCCGCTTTCCGTCATGGCTAGGCGGCGCGTGGTCCGCGACAGCAGGCGCACGCCCAGATGGGCCTCCAGCCGGGTCAGGCTCTGACTCACCGCGGCCGCACTCAGGCCCAGGCCACGGGCAGCCCCGGCGATGCTGCCGGCTTCCACGACCTTGATGTAGGTACTGATCAAACCCAGGATGTCCACGAGATTCCTGTCGGTGTATTCGTTGATTTCTGTTGAAGGTGAACCAACGACGAGGCGGCTACCGGCCGGTTCCGGTGCTTGTTAGCTTGGCCTCGCTCATCCACCAGAGACTAGCCGATGAATTCCCAGACTCCAGCGCTTCCCGCCAGACGACGCCTGCCCAAGGGTGTGACGCCCTATGTGTTCGCGCTCTATATGTCGACCATCATGGCCTTGCTGATGTGCCTGGTGATCACCCTGGCCGAGTTCGGGTTCGATGCCCATTACTTGAGGAATGTGATGAATGCCTATCAGGTGGCGATGCCTTCGGCGTTCGTCTGCGTGTTGCTGGTACGACCGCTGGTGGCGCGGCTGGTCGCCCTGACCGTACAGGCCTGAGGCGTCCGCTGTGGCGCTCGCCGCGGGTCGTCGATTACCCGCGTTCGCGCCGGGCCAGCCAGACCAGGACCGCGAGCCAGCAGACGCCCGCGGCGTAATTGAGGCGCTGGTACAGGCCGAAGCCCTGGCCGTCGGTGACCGCTCCGGCCATCAGGGCCGCGGTGACCAGCGCCATGCCGGTACAGAGGATCGAGAAGCAGGCAAAGCCCGGCGAGGCCAGCAGGCGCCTGCCGAGCCAGCCCCAGAGTGCGCTGGCGAGGGTCAGCGACAGGAACATCACCAGGCCCGCCAGGTTGTGCAGCGCTTGCGAGCGCGACGGCTGCACCGGGGCGCAGCCCTGGTCGCACGGAAAAAGCCCGGTGGCGAAGCTGGCCAGGCCATGCAGCAGGATCAGGGCTGCACTCAGGCAGGCCAAGCGCGATCTGCGAAAGCGCCGGACCAGACCCAGGCCGACCAGCACGAAGAGCACTCCGAGCGGCATGTTGTTGATCCAGGCGGAAAAGCCCTGCGTGGGGGCATCGACTGCACCCAGCCGACTCAAGGCATGGTCCATATGGCTATAGCCGGGATAGGCCAGGGCGGTCAGTCCTACACCGATCGCCAACCAGACAGGAATCACCAGACCCATGCCCAGCAGAACCCGGTCGGTCCTGTTCAAGGTGGACGTCCTCGTCATCATGGCGCGCGCTTCCTGGGTCTCGAGATCCGCTCATGCTAGGAGGCGCTGGCGGCGAGCGTTACCGATTTTTTTGCAAGGCAGCTTGCCCAGGCGTCATCCTGTGCCGTTCCGCTGCCAAGGATGACCGCTGATGACTAGACGCCTGCCCAGCACCACGGCGCTGGTGGCCCTGGAAGCGGCCGCCCGCCATCTCAGTTTCGCCAAGGCCGCGCAGGAGCTGGCACTGAGTGAGGGCGCGATCAGCCGGCAGATCGCCAAGCTGGAGGCTGCTCTGGGCGTCCGGTTGTTCAATCGGGTCGGCAATCGCGTCGAGCTTTCCGCCGCCGGTGCCGGCTATGCCGCTCATATGCGCACTGCGCTCGCCGACATCGAGCGCCATACCCAGCAACTGATCGCCCAGGCCCGCGGCGCCACGGCACTGGAAATCGGCGTTATCCCGACCCTGGCCGGTCGCTGGCTGATTCTCCTGCTGGCGCGCTTCCGCGAGCGCCATCCGGACATCGAGGTCAACCTCCGTGAGCGGACGCAGCCCTTTGCCCTGGAAGACAGCGGTCTGCATGCCGCGATCAACTACGAGCATCCGAGCTGGCAGAGCCTGAGGGTGCAACGGCTGTTCGAGGCGCAACTGGTGGCGGTCTGTCACCCCCGTCTGGCTGACCGGCCTCCCGTCAGCCTGCCGCTGTTGCACAAGCGGGAGAGCCCGCACAGCTGGACCCGCTATGCCGCACTTGCAGGGCTATCCCTGGGCGCCCCGACGGCTGGCCCCACCTATGATCGTTACTCGCTGCTGATCGAGGCCGCCAAGGCCGGCTTCGGCATGGCCCTGGTACCTGAGCACTACATCGAGGAAGAGCTGGTCGCCGGGCGGCTCCAGGCGCCGTGGCCGGTCCTGCCGGAACTGCGCGAACGCTATGTGCTGGTCACCCGTCCAGCGGAGGAGAGCGATCCGGCGCTGGCAAACTTCGAGCGGTGGTTGCTGGAAGAGGCGAGAGTGAGGTGAAAGAAATCCAGCCGTAGGTTGGGCCGAGACAGCTCCACCGTCGAAGCCCGACGATTCAGCGTTCATCCGACAGGTGTTGGGCTTCGCTGCGCTCGGCCCAACCTACCTTCTGTGCCGCGTTTTCCTTCCCGCTGCAAGTCCATCCCAGGCGCCCCTCTCCCTTGGGGAGAGGGGCGGGGTGAGGGGAAGGAGCGTCCGTCAGGATCACACCTTGAAGCGCGCCGTCATCTCCTGCAGGCGTACGCCGATGCGGGCCAGCTCCATGCTCGAGGACGCCGTCTCTTCACTGGCGGCGGCGGTCTGATCGGAGATGTCGCGGACGTTGGTGACATTGCGGCTGATCTCTTCGCCAGCCGAACTCTGCTGCTCGGCGGCGCAGGCGATCTGTTCGTTCATCGACTCGATGTCCTTCACCGAGCGGGTGATGCGCTTGAGCATCTCGCCCGCCTCGCGCGACAGGCCTACGCTGCTTTCGGTCAGTTGCACATTGTGGTCGAGTACCGTGCCCATGCGGTCGGTGCTCTGATGCAGACCGGTGATGAGCTGAGCGATCTCGTCCGTCGAGGAGCGGGTGCGCTGGGCCAGACCGCGGACCTCGTCGGCGACCACGGCGAAGCCGCGTCCCGCCTCGCCGGCGCGGGCGGCTTCGATGGCGGCATTGAGCGCCAGCAGATTGGTCTGCTCGGAAACCGCCTTGATCACGTCGAGCACGCCGCCGATGCTGTCGGCATGGCCGCGCAGGGTGGCCATGGCCGTCTTGGTCGATTCCATTTCCCGGGCCAGCACCTCGATCTGGTCGACCGCCTTGCTCACCGACTGCTCGCCCTGCAGGGCCTGGTGACTGGCTTCCAGCGCGGACTTGGCCGCGTTCCCGGCGTTGCGCGCCACCTCGTGGGTGGTGGCGGTCATCTCCTGCATGGCGGTGGCGATCTGGTCGGTCTCGACCTTTTGCGCTTGCACGCCAGCGCTGGTCTGTTCGGTGACCGCCGACAGCTGCTCGGCGGCACTGGCCACCTGGACCACACCGTCGCGTACCTCGCCGATCAGGCGGCGCAGGTTGCCGGTCATGCCTTGCATGCTGGTCTGCAGGGCGCCCAGTTCATCCTTGCGGGTGACCTGCTGCTGATGGGTGAAATCACCGTTGGCGACCTGCTCGGCCAAGGCCACGGTGTCCTGCAAGGGCTTGACGATGGAACGGGTGATCAGCCAGGCACAGGCCAGGCCCAGGGCGATGGCGACGGCCAGCCAGATCAGCAGCAGCTGACGGGCACCGGCCACGTCGGCCGTGCGGAATTCCTGCTGGATGCCGGTGAGCTTGTCGGCGATGCCGAGCAGGGTGGTGATGGTCGTGGTGATACCGCCCTGCGCCTGATCCACCTGCGCCTGCGCGGCCACCAGCTGATCGAGACGCTGCCCGTAGCCGGAGATTTCACCGACGAGCTTTTGCACGGTCTCGGTCGACAACGCCGTGGCGCCGAGCGCCTTGGCCTGGGTGAGGGCGGTATTGACTGAGGTGCGCGCGGTCTGCTCGCTGTCCTTGCCGGGTGCGGTGGCGTAGCCACGGAAATCGACCCTCATCCGCTGCACACCGATGAAGAGCGTCGCCAGCTGCTGGCGATCGGCAGGACGACCGGTCTCGCCATTCGCCTCTTCGGCCAATGTCAGCAACTGGGCATTGGCTGCCTCTGCCGCGCTGCTGGCGATCTTGCGGATGGATTCCCGCTCGCGGGTGGCGGTGATCGTCTGGTTGTAGAACTCGCGATAGCGTTTGAGCGCGGCCCCGGCCTCGTCGAGCAAGGCCTTGTTCGCCGGCGAGTTGAAGTGTGGAAGGATGGCCTGCAGCTGGCCTTCGGTCTTGTCCAGGGCGGCAAGCCACTTGGCCGCCTGGGCGTCATCGGCCTTGGTGAAATACACCAGCCGTTCGATGCGCATGTCGCGGGCCAGGGTGCTGTAGCCGGCGATATCGTTCATGCGCTCGCTGCGATCGCGCAGGGTATCGGTGGCCGACCAGCCGGTGTAGGCCACCAGCAGGATCATGCCGATGAGCAGGGCGAAGCCAAGGCCCAGCTTGGCCCTGACGCTTATATTGCTTAATGGATTCCAGCCAACTTGCTGCATGTGGACTACCTGGATAGCGGAGCGTTGGAAGGTGCGGGCCTGGAGACCTCGCGCCTCGTGCTTCGCGGTTACGGCAGCCTCTTTCGATTCGTCAACCGCCCGGCAGGACCGGTCGGTGCGAAGGGGCGCTTGGCCGCTGGTGCGGGTAACCACGGATTGGCCCCAAGGAATCGTCGGGTCTTTGGCGCTCGATCCGCCACCGCGCCGAGGGGATGGCAGGCGACAGCGAGGGCTCAAGGACGGGCATATCCATGGCTACGATTCTTAAGGCCTGCTTAATAGAACGCGAATCGCCGTAATATTCGAATCTGGACGATAGGCTGCGTGATTACCTGGATATTCGGCAGTATCCGGAGTGATCACATGTCCTATCTGTTTGTTTTTACTGGGTTTTCCCGTCTATTAGTTTGACGATATGAGTGGTGGATTGAGGGTCCGGAGAGGACGGGGTATTTCCTTCGGCCGCAATGAAAAACGCCCCGGCCTGGAGGCCGGGGCGTCAACTGGATCGCCGGGCTAACCGATCAGACCGCCGCGCTGCGTTCCTTGATGTCCTGATGCAGGATGCGGTCGTTCTCGGAGTAGTCCACCGGGCAGTCGATGACATGGACGCCAGGGGTGTCCAGGCAGTGCTGCACCAGCGGCGCGAAGGCGGCCGCGCTTTCCACGCGATGGCCATGTGCGCCGTAGCTTTCGGCGTAGCGGACGAAGTCCGGATTGCCGTAGTCCAGGCCGAAGTCCTCGAAGCCCATCTGCGCCTGCTTCCAGCGGATCATGCCGTAGCCGTCGTCGCGCAGGATGATGACCACCAGGTTCATCTTCAGGCGTACCGCGGTTTCCAGTTCCTGGCTGTTCATCATGAAGCCGCCGTCGCCGCACACCGCCACGATGGGGGTGCCGGGATGCACCAGGCGCGCGGCCATGGCCGACGGCAGGCCGGCGCCCATGGTGGCCAGGGCGTTGTCCAGCAGCACCGTGTTGGGCATGTAGGCCTTGTAGTTGCGGGCGAACCAGATCTTGTAGATGCCGTTGTCCAGGGCGACGATGCCGTCGGACGGCAGCACGTTACGCAGATCGGCCACCAGGCGCTGCGGATAGACCGGGAAGCGGTCATCGGTGGCGCCTTCGGCGACATGGGCCTCGTTGGCTTCGCGGATGTGCAGCAGGCGGTCGAAGTCCCAGGTGGGCTGGACCTCGATGCGCTCCTTGATCTCCCAGATGGCGTTGGCGATGTCGCCGACCACCTCGACCTGGGGGAAGTACACCGGATCGACTTCGGCGGAGCGGAAGTTGATGTGGATGACCTCGGTGCCGCCCCGGGTCATGAAGAACGGCGGCTTCTCGATCACATCGTGGCCGATGTTGACGATGAGGTCGGCGGACTCCAGGGCGCGGTGCACGAAGTCACCGGCGGAGAGGGCGGCGTTGCCCAGGAAGCGCGGGTGGCGCTCGTCGACCACGCCCTTGCCGAGCTGGGTGGTGACGAAGGGGATGCCGGTCTTCTCGATCAGCTGCCGCAGCACCCGCGCGGTCATCTTGCGGTTGGTGCCGGCGCCCAGCACCAGCACCGGGCTGCGGGCGTTTTCCAGCTTGGAGACGGCGGCGGCGATGGCCTTGGCTTCGGCGACCGGACGACGGCTCAGGCTCGGCGGGACCGGCAGGCTCTCGGTGTGCTCGTCGGCGATGTCTTCCGGCAGTTCCAGGTGCACGGAGCCGGGCTTTTCTTCCTCGGCGAGGCGGAAGGCCTCGCGGATGCGCGACGGGATGTTGTCGGCGGAGGCGAACTGGTGGGTGTACTTGGTGAGCGGCGCCATCATGCGGCACACGTCGAGAATCTGGAAACGCCCCTGCTTGGATTTTTTGATCGGCTTCTGGCCGGTCAGCATCAGCATCGGCATGCCGCCCAGGTAGGCGTAGGCGCCGGCGGTGACCAGGTTGGTGGCGCCTGGACCAAGGGTGGAAAGGCAGACACCGGTCTTGCCGGTGAAGCGGCCGTAGGTGGCGGCCATGAAGCCGGCGGACTGCTCGTGGCGAGTCAGGATCAGCTTGATCTGCGAGGAGCGCCGCAGGGATTCCAGCAGGTCCAGGTTCTCTTCGCCGGGAATGCCGAAGATGTATTCCACACCCTCGTTTTCCAGGCAGCGAACGACCAGATCGGAGGCCTTCATCATGAGTGTCGTGTTCCTTGTAGGGTGGGTGGCGAGCGCCTGAAGCGCCTCCTCTATGAGGCGCGGCGGTCACTGTACTCAGGAACGGCGAAACATTTCAAAACAAGGAACCACCCAGTTTTACTTCTGTGACGAAAGGCCGCAGCGGAAACGATTCAGGCGACGCAGCGCTGCAGCGAGGCCCGGGCGTGGCGCAGGTGCAGGCCGGCGAACAGCAGGCCCAGCGCGGCGATCACCAGGGCCGGTTGCAAGTTGCCGGCAAAATGACTGCTGGCTGCGCCGAGCAGCGGACCGACGAGTTGGCCGCTGGCGAAGCTGGCGGTCAGCACCCCGGCATTGCGCTGCGGCGTGGCCGGTGCCAACTCGCGGCCGTACTGCATCACCAGCTGCATGCAGGCGAGGAAAGGGCCACCGCAGAGCAGCACACCGAGGAACAGCGCCAGGCTGCCCGGCAGGAGGCAGAGCAGCACACCCGCGGCCTGCAGCCAGAGGGTGGCGATCAGCCAGCGGCGGGTATCGGTGCCCGGGCGTCTCAGGCTGACCAGCACCACGCCCAGCGCCGCCGCCAGGCCATAGCCGGGCCAGAAGAGGTCGGCCTGCCACTGGCCGTGGAAGCGGCTGGCGGCCATCTGCGAGAGGAAGGTCGCCGGCAGGATGTAGCCGACGCCCACCAGGCCATAGGCCAGGATCAAACGGTTGAAGGCGGGCAAGCGCTTGGCCGGCGCCGCGGCGGTGGTAGGCAGCGGGGTGGCGGGACCACGCCGCGGCAGCAGGGGCAGCAGGGCCAGGGTGGCCACGCTGGCGAGCAGGCCGTAGCTCAGCCACAGCTGGTTGGAATCGCCACCCAGGCGATTGCTGACCAGGGCCATCAGGCCACTGATGAGAATGCCTACTCCGGGCCCGGTAAAGACCAGGGCGCCCAGGCGTGGCCGGCCGGCTTCGGCGGCCAGGGGCTGGCTTAGACCGGTCACCATCACCAGTACCCAGGCGCTGGCCAGGCCGGTGCCGAAGCGCAGTAGCGCCTGGGCGGCCAGGCCATCGGCCAGCAGGGAGGTCAGGGTCAGGCCGGCGCAGAGCCAGAGTCCCCCGACCAGACGCGCATGGGTCCGACGGGCGAAGAGCGCGTCCAGGGCGCCGAGCAGATAGCCCAGGTAGTTGGCCGCGGCCAGCAGACTGGCGCCGGTGAGGTCGATCTGACCCTCGGCGATTAGGTGGGGCAGGGCGGGGGTAAGGGCGAAGCGGCCGATGCCCATGGCGGTGGCCAGGGCCAGCAGGCAGGCCAGCAGGCGGGTTGTGGCGGTCATCGCAGGACTCCAGTAGCGAGCGGATGAGTACAGCCTAGGCCTTGAAGTTGATCAATAAAAACGAATAATAGAGAAATAGATGTTCAGCTAAAGAGAAAGGCGGTGATCGATGGAGTTCGCAGAGCTACGCATCTTCCAGGCGGTGGCCGAGGAAGGTTCCTTGGTGAAGGCCGCCGAGCGACTTAATCGGGTGCCGTCCAATCTCTCCACGCGCCTGCGCCAGCTGGAAGACAAGCTGGGGGTGGAGCTGTTCCTGCGCGAACGCCAGCGGCTGCACCTGACGGCCGCCGGCCACCGAATGCTGGACTACGCCCATCGCCTGTTCGCCCTGGCCGACGAGGCGCGCAGCGCGGTGCAGGGCGGCGAGCCGGCCGGTACCTTCGTCCTGGGGTCCATGTTCAGCACCGCGGCCATCCATCTGCCAGGGCTGCTGGCGCGCTATCACCAGCGCTATCCCAAGGTGAATCTGCAGGTGCACAGTGGCCCCAGCGGCGAACTGGTGGAAGGCTTGCTGGCCGGTCGCCTGGACGCGGCCCTGGTGGACGGCCCGGCGCCCGACGCGACGCTGGAAGGCCAGCCCTGGTTCGAGGAGCGGCTGGTGCTGATCACCGGGCTGGAATTCGGTCCGGTGCGTTCACCGGCCGACGTGGCGGGACGCCCGGTTTTCGGCTTTCGCGCCGGCTGCTCCTATAGACGCTACCTGGACACCTGGTACGCCGCGGCGGGGGTGCCTAGCGGACCGGTGATGGAGATCGAGTCCTACCACAGCATGCTGGCCTGCGTGATCACCGGCGGGGTGGCGCTGATGCCGGAATCCATGCTCGACAGCCTGCCCGGCCGCGAGCGGGTGCAGCGTCATCCGATCCAGGCGCGCTTCGCTCAGGCCACCACCTGGCTGATGTGGCGCAAGGGCCGTGAGGGGGCCAATCTGCGCAGCTGGCTGGAGTTGCGCGAGAGCCTGCAGACCGACCGCGAAGCTGTTGCTTTGGTGTGATGATTACCCGATCCTAGGCGGCGGACTCCTACCGTCTACCGAGGACGATCATGATAAGAATAGCCATCGTCGGTTTGGGCAAGATCGCCCGTGACCAGCACCTGCCGGCGCTCGCCGCCAATTCCGACTACGAGCTGGTCGCCGTGGCCAGCCGCAACGCCCAGCTCGACGGCGTCGCCCACTATCCCAGCCTGAGTGCCCTGCTCGAAGACGGCCCGGCGATCGACGCCGTGTCGCTCTGCGCGCCAGCGGCGGTACGTTACGAACAGGCCCGCGAGGCCTTGGCGGCGGGCAAGCACGTGATGCTGGAAAAACCGCCGGGGGCGACCCTGAGTGAAGTGGAAGCCCTGACGCGGCAGGCCGAGATGGCGGGTCTGTCGCTGTTCGCCACCTGGCATTCCCGCCATGCCCAGGGCGTCCAGCCAGCCCGCGAATGGCTGGAAGACAAGCGCATCCAGGCAGTGCGGATCGAGTGGAAGGAAGACGTGCGCGTCTGGCATCCGGGTCAGGCCTGGATCTGGGAGCCGGGCGGCATGGGCGTCTTCGATCCGGGCATCAATGCCCTGTCCATCGTCACCGCCATCCTGCCACGGCCGTTCTTTCTCAAGGAGGCGACGCTGCAGGTGCCCGGCAACTGCCAGACCCCGGTGGCCGCGCAACTGGCCTTCGTCGACAGCGCCGGCGTGCCCATCGCCGCCGACTTCGACTTCCTGCAGACCGGTCCCCAGACCTGGGACATCCATGTCGACACCGATGGCGGTCGGCTGACCCTGAGCAAGGGCGGCAGCGAGCTGTACCTGGACGGGCAATTGAGCCACCAGGGCCCGGACCGGGAGTACGCCGGCCTTTATGCCCGCTTCGCCGAGCTGGTCGCCCAGAACCGCTCCGATGTGGACGTGGCCCCGCTGCGCCATGTGGCGGATGCCTTCCTCTATGGCCGTCGCGAGACGGTGGCGGAGTTTCATGAGTAGGGCGACCCTCACCCCGGCCCTCTCCCCGAGGGAGAGGGGGCGTCATGATGGGCTCTTGTAGGTTGGGCTGAGCGCAGCGAAGCCCAACGCTACCCGGGCCTGTTGAGCTTCGACGATAGGGCCGTCTCAGCCCAACCTACGGGTTGGCGGTCCCCTCACCCCAACCCTCTCCCGGAGGGAGAGGGTTGGGGTGAGGGGACCAAGCGTAGGGTGGAAAACGGCGCAGCCTTTTCCGCGTGCGGTATCTCGTAGGTTGGGCTAAGCGCAGCGAAGCCCCACGCAGCCCGGACCTGTTGGGCTTCGACGATAGAGCCGTCTCAGCCCAACCTACGGGTTAGCGGTCCCCTCACCCCAACCCTCTCCCGGAGGGAGAGGGGCGTTCGAACCAGGCGTAGGGTGGAAAACGGCGCAGCCTTTTCCGCGTGCGGTATCTCGTAGGTTGGGCTGAGCGCAGCGAAGCCCAACGCTGCCCGGGCCTGTTGGGCTGCGACGATAGGGCCGTCTCAGCCCAACCTACGGGTTAGCGGTCCCCTCATCCCAACCCTCTCCCGGAGGGAGAGGGAGCGTTCGGACCAGGCGTAGGGTGGAAAACGGCGCAGCCTTTTCCACGCGGGCTAGCTCGATGCTCAACGCCGCTCCAGCAATACCCCACTTTCCATATGGTGCGTCCAGGGGAACTGGTCGAACAGGGCGCAGCAGGTGATGCGGTGGGTGTCCTGCAACTGGGCGATGTTCTCGGCCAGGGTCTCCGGATTGCAGGAAATATAGAGGATGCGCTCGAAGCGGCGGGTCAGCTCGCAGGTGTCGGGGTCCATGCCGGCGCGGGGCGGGTCGACGAAGACGGTGCCGAACTGGTAGCTCTTGAGATCCACGCCGGCCAGGCGGCGGAAGGGACGGACCTCGTTGAGCGCCTGGGTCAGTTCTTCGGCGGAGAGACGCACCAGGGTGACGTTGTCCACGCCATTGCTGGCCAGGTTGTGCAGGGCGGCGTTGACCGAGGTCTTGCTCACCTCGGTGGCCAGTACCTTACGGACCCGGCTGGCCAGCGGCAGGGTGAAGTTGCCGTTGCCGCAATAGAGCTCCAGCAGATCGTCGTCGCGCTCGCCCAGGGCGGTATGGGCCCAGCTCAGCATCTTCTGGTTGACGGTGCCATTGGGCTGGGTGAAGCCGCCCTCGGGTTGGAGATAGCGGTAGGTCGTCCCGGCCACCTCCAGTTCTTCGAGCACATGGTCACGCCCGATCACCAGGCGCTGGCCGCGGGAGCGACCGATCAGGCTGACGCCCAGGTCGGCGGCCAGGCGCTCGGCGGCGGCTTGCCAGGCGGCGTCCAGGGGGCGGTGGTAGGCCAGGGTGATCAGGGCGTCGCCACTCAGGGTGGTGAGGAATTCCACCTGGAACAGCTTGAACGACAGTGCCACGTCCGCCTGCCAGCCGGCCTTGAGGCGCGGCATCAGATCGTTGATGCGCTGGCTGGCGATGGGGAAGGCCTCGATGAGGATCGGCGTGCGCTTGTCGCCCGGGGCGAACATGGCGTAGTGGCGTTCCTCGTTCTCCCGCCACAGGCGGAATTCGGCGCGCAGCCGGTAGTGCTGCAGCGGCGAGGCGAAGACCTCCGGCTCGGGGGCCTGGAAAGGCGCCAGCAGTTCGCGCAGGCGGTTGGCCTTGGCGTCGAGTTGAGCCTGGTAGTCGGCGGGAACGAAGGAGGGTTGGGACATGGTAGATCCGGAGCAGGGT
>NZ_JAPDIQ010000017.1:0-65185 GCF_029872515.1 Pseudomonas flavocrustae
ACCCCGCCCTGCCCGCCCATCCGCAACCGCCGGTGGCCGCGCCCTTCTGGGAGGAGCTGCTGCCATGAGCCTGCGCACCCTACATGGTCTGCAGCGTCCGCTGGGCAGCACCGGTCTCGAGATTTCCCCACTGGGCCTGGGCACGGTCAAGTTCGGCCGCGACCAGGGCGTGAAGTACCCCAACGGTTTCACCATCCCCGACGACCGCAGCGCCGCCGATCTGCTCAGCCTGGCCCGCGAGCTGGGCATCAACCTGCTGGACACCGCGCCGGCCTACGGCCGCAGCGAAGAACGCCTGGGTCCACTGCTGCGTGGCCAGCGCCAGCACTGGGTGATCGCCAGCAAGGTCGGCGAGGAATTCACCGATGGCCTGTCCAGCTTCGACTTCAGCGCGGCCCATACCCGCCGCTCGGTGGAACGCAGCCTGCGCCGGCTGGAGACCGACTGGCTGGACCTGGTGCTGGTGCATTCCGATGGCAACGACCTGGCCATCCTCCAGGACAGCGGCTGCTACGAGACCCTGGCCGAGCTCAAGCGCGAAGGCCTGATCCGCGCCTTCGGCTTTTCCGGCAAGACCGTCGCGGGCGGTCTCAAGGCGCTGGAGACCGGCGATTGCGCCATGGTCACCTTCAACCTCAACGAAGACGCCGAGATCCCGGTGATCCGAGCCGCCGCCGCCCAGGGCAAGGGCATCCTGATCAAGAAGGCCCTGGCCAGCGGCCACGCGGTGCTCGGTACCGGCCAGGATCCGGTGTGCGCGAGCTTCGCCCGGGTATTCGGCGAGCCCGGGGTGAGCGGTGCGATAGTCGGCACTATCGATCCCCTGCACCTGTCACATAATGTCCGTACCCTGGCCGAAGTGATCTCCGCTCGGCCCTGATCCAGAGCGTTTCGCTGAACCCTTGCCTTCGTCCGCTGGACGTCCTGCCCGGTCGCCCGGGACGGCGCGTCCGCGGCACACTACAACAGGAGTCGGCCATGCCCCAGCTCATCGCCCGCCACAATCCCAAGGCGTTCAAGACCCTGCCCCTTTCGGTCGAGGCCAATCATGACGGCCTCACCTACCAGGCGCTCGGCCAACCGCTGAATTTCAGCGAGATGCTGGAGCGGCGCAAGCCGATCGAGATCGAGGATGCCCAGCACTTCAGTGCGAAGCTCGCCAACCTGGGCGTCTCGGTGCGCCTGACGCTGAACTGGCAGGGCCAGGACCACTGGCTGCTGGTACGCCAGCGCCGGCCCGATCGGGGCGACGTGGTGCTCAAGCTGATATCCGGTTACATCCCGACCCACGAACTGGCCCTGCCGCTGCTCACCGCCGTACAGGAGGTGGCCGAGGAGTGCCTGATCGAGACGCCGCGCGGCTGGCTGGCCGGACGCTTCGCCGACACCTGGCTGCCGACGCCCTATGCCCCGGCCCTGCCCTACCGCGAAGACGTGGCCTTTCGCCTGACCCCGCGCTCGGGCGCGGCGCGGCCGGTGCGCTGCGGCAGCCTGGCGCTGCTGGAACGCCCCCGCGCCTATGTGCACACCCCCACCGCCTCGCTGCAACTGGTCTATGACCTGCTGCTGGAACTGCCCAAGGAATGCAAGGCGCCGAGTCTGTTCCACGTCGACGAGAAGATCGAGAACGGCCAGTTGCTGGCGCGCCTGGCGCGCCAGCGCCCGGACCTCTATCTGGTCGCCCTGGACGAAGGCAAGCCCACCGGCGAGCTCTACACCCTGTCCGCCGGCCAGCGCCTGCCGGTGTCGACCCGCGGCCTCTGGCTGTCGGAAAGCTTCGCCCGCCAGGACGGCTGGCTGGTCCACGACAGCCGGGTGCGCTGGCGCGACTGGCTGGAGCGCATGGCGCCCCAGAGCGCCCTGCAGCGGGCCTGAGGCCGACTCAGGCCACGCGCCCGACCGGTTCGCCCCCGGCGAGGCCCGTCTCCAGGGCCTCGATCACCATCTCGCCCATCCGCGTGCGGGTTTCCAGCGTGGCGCTGGCCCGATGCGGTTGCAGCGCTACCCGCCAATCCTCCCTCAGCGCCGCCGGTACGCGCGGCTCGTCGACGAAGACGTCCAGCCCGGCGCCGGCGATCCGCCCTTCGCGCAGGGCGGCGATCAGCGCGGCTTCATCGACCAGCTTGCCGCGGGCAATGTTGACCAGAAAGCCGTCCGGGCCCAACGCCTCCAGCACCTGGGCATCGATGATGCCGCTGGCCTGGTCCGCCGCTGCGGCGACCACCAGGGCATCGCTCTGGCGGGCGAGTTCGACCAGGTCACCAACGAAGGTGTGCTCGACATCGGTCATCGGCCGCAGATCGGTGTAGGCGACCGGGCAACCGAAGGCGGCGACCCGGGTGGCCACCGCCCGTCCGACCCGGCCCAGGCCGACGATCCCGACGCGCATGCCGCTGAAGCGGCGCGCCAGCGGCAACGGTGCCAGCGGCGTGGGACTGCTGGCCCAGTGGCCCGCGCGAACGAAGCCGTCGCCTTCCATGAGTCCGCGACAGGCGCTGATGAGCAGGCCTACGGCCAGGTCGGCCACGTCCTCGGTCAGGGCACCCAGGGTAGCCGCCACCTTGATGCCGCGGTCGCGGCAGTAGGCCAGATCGATGGCATCGGTACCGACCCCATTGACGGCGATCACTTCCACCGCCGGCAACTGCTCCAGCAGTGTCCGGGCGATGCCGGTATGGCCGCCGGTCACCACGCCGCGGATACGGGCACCGTGGCTGACGAGGAAGGCCGCCTGGTCTTCGATCTCGAAGTAGCGGTGTACCTCGAAGCGCTCGGCGAGGCGCTCGCGGATCGCCGGAATCAGGATGGCGCTGAGTTGCAGGATGACGGGTTTGCTCATGGGGAATTCCTCCACGGGTTTCAGCCGCGGCCGACGAAGGGCATCTTCGTCGCCATCACGGTCAGATTCAGGACGTTGGCCGACAGCGGCAGTCCGGCGATGTAGCGCACCGCATCGGCGACGTGCCGGACGTCGCACATGGGCTCCACGGCGATCTCGCCGTTGGCCTGACGCACGCCCCGGGTCATGCGCTCCGACAGTTCGGTGAGGGCGTTGCCGATGTCGATCTGGCTACAGGCGATGTCGTAGGCCCGACCATCCAGCGCCAGGCTCTTGGTCAGTCCCAGCACCGCATGCTTGCTCACCGTGTAGGGCGCGCTGAACGGCCGCGGGGCGTGGGCCGAGATGGAGCCGTTGTTGATGATCCGCCCGCCCTGGGGCGATTGGCGCCGCATCAGGCCGAAGGCCGCGCGGGCGCACAGGAAGACGCCAGTGACGTTGGTGGCGAGGACATTGTCCCAGTTGTCCAGCGGCAGCTCGTCGACCGGCACCGCGGGGGCGTTGACGCCGGCGTTGTTGAACAGCAGGTCCAGGCGCCCCAGCTCCCGCTCGATTTTGGAGAAAAGTCGCTCCACGCTGGCCGGATCGCGCACGTCGGTAGGGATCGCCAGGGCCTGCTGCCCCTGACCCAGGGCCTGGTCGACCAGCGCCTGCAACGGCTCACTGCGCCGCCCGGCGAGCACCACGGTGAAGCCCGCGTCAAGTAGGGCCAGGGCTACGGCCTTGCCGATGCCGCTGCCGGCACCGGTCACCAGGGCGATGCGCGGGGTGGAAGTCTCTTTCATTGTTGTTCTCCAGGATTCCAGGGTTGCGGGGGGTGGCCGACCGCCAGATCGAGCCGCCCGAGACCGGCGATGCCGGCGGTGATGACATCGCCCGCCGCGAGAGGCGCAACACCGGGCGGCGTACCGGTCATGAGCAGGTCGCCGGGCTGCAGCGGTAGGTAGCCGGACAGCAGGCTGATGGCCTCGGCCACCGACCAGATGAGTTCGCCCAGATCGGCGCGCTGCCGCTCCTCGCCGTTCACCGCGAGCCAGATGGCGCCCTGGATGGGATGGCCACACTGGGCTACAGGGAACAACGGCCCGATGGGCGCCGCCCCGTCGAAGCCCTTGGCCGCCTCCCAGGACTGGCCCTCGGCCTTGGCTCGGGCCTGCAGGTCGCGGCGGGTCATGTCCAATCCCACGGCGTAACCCCAGACGTGCTCGAGCGCCGTCGCCACCGGGATGCGGAAGCCGCCGCGACCTATGGCCACCACCAGTTCCACCTCATGGCAGAACTCGCTGGTGGCTGGCGGAAAGGGCACTTCACCTCGGGCGTCCATCACCGCGTTGGCAGGCTTCATGAAATACAGCGGCGTGGCCCCGCGGACGTCAGGCGTCCCGTCCCAGCCATAGTTGCGCCCCAGGCAGAACACCCGGCCGACGAAGAAGCGCTCGCCATGGCCGGCGATAGCGATGCTTGCAGGCGGCGGTGGCGCTGGCAGAGGCGGCAGAGGTGAGGCGAGGGAAGGGGTGGCATCGACGAGCATGGGGATCGTCCTGAGCGGTTGGGTGACCTCATGCTAGGAGAACGTCATCGAGGGGATTTGCAGTTTTCCGGCTATCGTCTGGACAAATGACGGCTCCTGAGCGGCGCGGACCAGGTCCCTCGACGGACCAAAGCCGCCGCTCCCGAATGGAGTGGCGGCTTTCTACGAGACCCACCCGCAGGCGCTTAGCGCGGGCGCAATTCGATGCGGTGCAGCCGACCGAGCAGGAAGGAGTAGGACAGCGTGCCCATCAGGGCCACCGCGCCGATGAACCAGAAGGCGTAGGCGAAGCTGCCGGTGTTCTGCACGATGAAACCGATCACCGTGGGGGTGACGATCCCGCCGATGTTTGCCGCCAGGCTGGTGAAGCCGCCAGTGACGCCGATCAGCTCCTTGGGTGCCACCTCCGAAACCGCCGCCCAGGACGCCGAGGCGATTCCTTGGGCGAAGAAGGCGCAGGTCAGGATGGCGATGCACAACAGGTTGGAGTCGGTGAAGTTGACCAACACGATGGACATGCCCAGTGCCGACCCCACCACCAACGGCAGCTTGCGCGCGAACGACAGCGAGCAGCCACGACGGATCAGCAGGTCCGATACCGCCCCGGCCAGCAGGATGCCCACGGTGGCGCCGACGAAGGGCAGCACGGCGAAGATGCCGACCTTGATGGTGCTCATCTGGCGTTCCTCCATCAGATAGGTAGGGAACCAGGTGAGGAAGAAATACAACGCCGAGGTGCTGGCGAACTTGCCCAGGCAGATCGCCCACACCTGCCGGTAGCTGAGCAGTTCAGCCAGTTGCCGCCAGTCGAAACGCGTACGCTCGCCCGCGCTCTTGACCAGGGCGCCGCCTTCTTCGATATAGGCCAGCTCCTCCGGGCTGACCTTCTTGCATTCGCTCGGATCGCGATAGAGCCACAGCCAGACCAGGCCGAAGAGGATGCCGGCGCTGCCGGTCACGTAGAACACGTGGCGCCAGCTGTAGTGAGTGGCGAGCCACAGCAAGCCCCCGGTGAACAGCGCCGTGCCGAGGTACTGGCCACAGACGTAGATGCTGCTGGCCATGCCGCGCTCGCGCGCCGGGAACCACACCGTGACCGCCCGGCTGTTGGCCGGAAAGGCCGGCGCTTCCAGCGCGCCGACGGCGAGCCGCAGGCCGAACAGCGACGCGAAGCCGCTGACCATGCCCTGCCCCACTGTCGCGGCGGACCAGGTGATCAGGGAAGCGCCGTACACCAGCCGCGAGCCGAAGCGATCGGCGATGAAACCGGCGGGCACCAGGGCGAAGGCGTAGGTCCAGGCGAAGGCGGAGAAGATCAGGCCCATCTGGACCTTGTCCAGGCCGAGGTCACGGGACAGGAAGGGCGCGGCGATGGAGATGTTCACCCGGTCCACGTAGTTGATGACGGTGGCCACCAGCAGCAACGTCAGCATGAACCAGCGGCGCCGCGTCGGCAGTGCCCGGGCGGCGGCATCGCCAATGGCGGCCGTCTTGGGAGAGGTAGAGAGAGTCGACATTCCAGAGCCCCTTTTTATTGTTGGAGAGCGCGTGGCGGGAGGTTTCCCGGGGCCGCCGGCGGAACGGCATTACCCCTGTTGCAACAGATGTAGGTTATCGTATGACTAAACCTTGACAACCGTCCGAGAAGCCTGGCGAAGGGGTCAGCCATCAAGTGCGTGGATAAATCCAGATTCCCCTAGGCGCCCCGGCACCTAGCCGGACGGGAATGGAGTCGCGGGCTAGAGCGGATCGAGTGAAGGCCGCTCATTGATCGACTTGGACGATCACCAGCGTCCGCGCAGCGACACCTTTACCGGCAGCGTTCCTGCGCCCGCCTTTGGAGAGAAAGATGCGTGCCACCCCCCGCGTTCCCACTTTTGGCATGCGCCAACGCAGTGCCAAGGCCGACTTCCATATCCGCGAAAAATCCTTTTCCACCGGCGAACCCCTGCCCCATCGCCACGAGTATTTCCAGATACAGGTCAATCTGGGCGCGGCGGGCAGCCAGCGCATCGGCAACGTCGAGCGGCCCTTCGCCGAACGCAGCCTGGCCTTCGTCCTGCCGCATCGGCTGCATCACATCCCGCCGGAGCCCGGTAGCCGGGCGCTGCTGCTGAACTTCGACCAGCACTTCCTGCTGCCCCACCTGAACTGCTCGCCTCTGGACCTGGAAGACGTCAGTCTGCAGCAGGCTCCCGAACTCGCCCCGTTTCGTTTCCAGGGCGAGCTGGATTTCGCCCTGGACGAGCAGGACTGGGCGGAGGTGCTCGCCCTGCTCGAGCGGATGCAGGCTCTGGATGCCGCGGCGGAACGCCCCTTCGGCACGCGGGAATACCTCAAGGGCTGTCTGCTGCAACTCATCGCGCTCGTCTGCCGGGCCTACGCCGATCCCCTGCAGGCGCTCGCTGCGGCCAATGCCACCCGACGCAACCGCCGCAACGCCCTGGCACGGATGACCGAGTACGTACGCCATCATCTTGCCGATCCAGAACTGGACCTGAAGACCGTGGCGGCAGCCAGCTTCCTGTCGCCAAACTACCTGTCGCACTGGCTGCGCAAGGAAACCGGCAAGACCTTCAGCGAACTGGTGCTGGAGCGCCGCATGCACCTGGCCAGGAGCCTGCTGCTGGACACCGAACTCTCGGTGGGCGAGATCGCCATGCGCTGCGGCTTCGCCGATGAAGCCTACTTTTCCCGGCGCTTCCGCCAGGCCCAGGGCGTACCACCCAGCCAGTTTCGCCGTCAGCTGGGCAGCTGAGCCACCGCCGGGCATGCCCGGGGTGGGCCGAACGGATCAGTCGCCACCGGCGCGGCGTTCACCGGTGACGCCGCCGGCCGCGGCCTGGACCCGGCCGGCTAGCCGGGAAAAGGGCAAGGTCTGGATCCACACGGTACCGTGGCCGCTCAGGGTCGCCAGCACCAGGCCTTCGCCGCCGAACAGCATGCTGCGCAGGCCAACCGCCAGCTTGATGTTGTAGTCGATACCGCTGGTGAAACCCACCAGGCAACCGGTGTCCAGGCGCAGGGTCTCGCCCCTGAGGTCCTTGCGGATCACCGTGCCGCCGGCATGCACGAAGGCCATGCCATCCCCCTCCAGCCGCTGCAGGATGAAGCCCTCGCCACCGAAGAAGCCGGCGCCCAGGCGCCGGGTGAAGGCCACGCCGATGCGGGTGCCCCTGGCGGCGCAGAGAAAGGAATCGCGTTGGCAGAACAGGGTGCCGCCCAGGGCGGCGAGGTCCAGCGGAATCACCTGTCCCGGATAGGGCGCGGCGAAGGCGACGTGGCGCTTCTCGCGCCCTTCGTTGGTGAAATGGGTCATGAACAGCGACTCGCCGCCGAGCATGCGCTTGCCGGCGCCCCAGAGCTTGCCGAGCAAGCCAGCGGAGCCGTCGCCCATGCGCGCGGTGAAGTCGATGTCGGCCTCCATGTAGGTCATGGCACCGGCCTCGGCGATCACAGTCTCGCCGGGATCGAGACCGATCTCCACCGCCTGCAGGGATTCGCCGAGAATGCGGTGGTCGAGGATATGGCTGGGCATGGTTGTCGAACTCCTGATGTAGCGTGGAAAACGGCGTAGCCTTTTCCGCTGTCCTGCGAAGGGGCAAGGCGCGTGGAAAACGCTGCGCGGTTTTCCACCCTACGAATCGGCGCCCACGTCTCGCAGCTCACCGGCGAAGCGCTCCAGGCGCCGCCGCAGGCGCCGGTTCTCGCGGCGCAGCTCTTCCACCTCGTCCAGCAGGTGCAGGGCCAGGGCGGTGGCGGGCCAGTCCAGTTCCAGTTCGCGCCTCAGGCGCACGGCGCGACGGGCGCGGTGCAGGGCGCCGGTATCGAAGTGCCACTCGGACGGGCGCTTGCCCCGCTGTGGCGCCAGGATGCCATGCTCGACGATCTCCACCACCACCGGCTCGCTTACCTCGCAGAGCACGCAGAATTCCTGTAGGACGATCAGACTGCTCATCAGACTCTCCTCCAGTCGCGGCGGGGATCGAAGGCCGCCCGCTCGGCCAGTTGGCGCCACAGCGCCTGGGTTTCTTCGTCGCCTTGAGGCGGCATCACCACCTTGAGCAGGGCATGCAGATCGCCCTGCCCGGCCTTGCCGGCCAGGCCCTTGCCGCGCACCCGCAACCGCGCACCATTCTGGCTGCCGGGCGGGATACTGAGCATGATCTGCCCATCCAGCGTCGGCACCTGCACCCTGGCGCCCAACGCGGCTTCCCAGGGGGCGAGCGGTACACTGACCACCAGATCCTGGCCGTCCACGTCGAACAGCGGATGAGGAACCAGGCGGATGACCAGATAGAGGTCTCCCGCCTCGGCACCGCCGAGCCCCGGCTCGCCCTGACCTTTGAGGCGGATGCGTTCGCCGTCGACGCTGCCGGCGGGAATCTTGACATTGAGCGTCTTGGTGGTCTCACCCACGCGGCGGCCCAGTTCATCCCGTTGCGGCAGACTGAAACTCAGCGGCTTGGTGCTGCCGGCCTGGCTCTCTTCGAGAAACAGCGGCAGCTCCAGTTCGATGTCACGGCCCCGGCGGGCGAAGCCGCCGTGCGGGGAACGCCCGGCGGCGCCAAACAGGGACTCGAAGAAGTCGGAATAGTCCTCGCCGAAACCGGCCTGGGGATCGCTGTAGTCGGCGCCGGAACCCGGCTGCCAGTCCGGCGGCACCTGGAAGCGTTCGCCCTGCTGCTGGTAGAGGCGTATCTGGTCGTATTCCGCCCGCTTGTGCGGATCGCGCAGGACGTCATAGGCCTCGGCCACCTCCTTGAAGCGGGCCTCGGCCTCGGCCTCTTTGCTCACATCGGGGTGGTACTTGCGCGCCAGCTTGCGATAGGCGGTCTTGAGGGTCTTGTCGTCGACGTCGGGGGCGACGCCGAGCACCTCGTAGTAGTCCTTGAAGTCCATCGTGGTCTCCAGTGGGAGGCTGCCTAGTGTGGTGCTACAGCGGTTCGCGCAAGAGTTGGCGAGTGATTTTTCCTCTTGGGCTGGGCGCCGCGACGAGTCATAGCAGGGCTATGGCGAGGAGTGGCAACAACGTCCAGGAGCAAAAAGCGCCGCCAAAATTGTGCAGTCAACTTCTGAAGCACCGCACTAAAGACCGCGACGCACGCCCGGGGGTTGCACGCAGCCGGTCAGTCACCGCGCTTGCGAAAGGCCAGGCTGCCGGCCAGCACTGTGAAGGTCGCCACCAGCGCCACCAGGATCCAGAAACCGTGGGGCGAGTCGGAGAGCGGGATGCCGCCGACGTTCATGCCGAAGAAGCCGGCGATGATGTTGATCGGCAGGGCCAGCACCGTGACCAGGGTCAGGGTGAACAGGGTGCGATTGGTCTGCTCGGCGGAGGCGGCGGCGATCTCTTCCTGCAGCAGCTTGAGCCGCTCCACCAGGGCGGCGAGGTCGTCCAGCACCCGGTCGAATTCCTCGGTCGCCTCGCGCAGGGTCTGGATGTCGTCGCGCCGCAGCCAGGCCGGTGGCCGGTTGAGCAGTCGCAGCAAGGAGCCCGGCTCCAGGGCCAGCAGCCGTTGTAGCCGCACCAGGGCGCGTCTCAGACCGCCCAGTTCGGCGCGACTGGCGGAGAGCCGCTGGGACAGCAGGCGATCCTCGATGGCATCCACCTTGACCGTGGTGTCGCGGATGATGCCGGTGAGCACATCGGCCTGATCGCGCAGAAGGTGCACCAGCAGCTCCAGGGTGGAGCCGAAGCCCTCGCCGCGACGCACCGCATGGCGCAGGCGATCCACCGAGCGCAGTGGCTGGGCGCGGGCGGTCACCAGCAGTCCCGGGCGGGCGCAGGCCCAGAGGGTGGCGACGTCCACCGAGACCTGGCCGTAGGCGAGGGTCACGTCGTTCACCACCCCGAGCAGGGTGTCGTCGGCCGGTTCCAGCCGGGTCGAATGGGAACCGGCGTGCAGGGATTCGAAGAATTCCTCGGGCAACCCCAGGTGCTCGCGCATCCAGCGTTCGGCGGCGGCGTGGGCCAGGTTGAAGTGCAGCCAGCGAAAACCGCCCTCTTCCGCCTCCCAGGGATCTTCCGGCGCCATGGTCAGGGCGCGGCCCGGCTGGCCGGAGGTGAAATGATAGGCGTAGAGCAGCCCCAGCCGTTCGGCGGCCGGATGCAAGGGGATCAACGTATTGGTCATGGCTACCTGCAAAGGGACGCGACATCAGGGCTCTTTAAGAGCCTGTTCAAAGTCTGCTGCGCGTCGGCCAAACAGCGTTGAAAACGCCCTCGGAATGCTCATTTACCCTTCGTAAATTCCGCTTCCTCAGCCCTTTTCGCCTTGTTTGGCTCTAGCTCGCTAGACTCTGAACAGGCTCTTAGCAGGCCCGGATGAACCTTTGATGACAGAGCCCCGGTCGGCAGCAGCCGGAGCGACGCCCCGAACGGGGCGCCACCCTTATTGCGGACGCATGTGCGGGAAGAGGATGACGTCGCGGATCGACGGCGAGTTGGTCAGCAGCATCACCAGGCGGTCGATGCCGATGCCTTCGCCGGCAGTGGGCGGCATGCCGTATTCCAGGGCGTTGATGAAGTCGGCGTCATAGTGCATGGCCTCGTCGTCACCGGCGTCCTTTTCCTGGACCTGCAGCATGAAGCGCTCGGCCTGGTCTTCGGCGTCGTTGAGCTCCGAGTAGGCATTGGCGATCTCGCGGCCGCCGATGAACAGCTCGAAGCGGTCGGTGACGCTGGGGTTGTCGTCGTTGCGACGCGCCAGCGGCGAGACCTCGAAAGGATACTCGGTGATGAAGTGCGGCTGCTCCAGCTTGCTCTCCACCAGCTCCTCGAAAATCATCACCTGCAGCTTGCCCAGGCCTTCGTGGCCGAGCACCTTGGCGCCGGCCTTCTTGGCGATGGCGCGGGCCTTCTCGACGTCCTGCAGGTCTGCCGCGGTAATGTCCGGGTTGTACTTGAGGATGGAGTCGTACACGGACAGGCGCACGAAGGGCTCGCCGAAGTGGAAGACCTTGTCGCCATAGGGCACGTCGGTGCTGCCGAGCACGGCCATGGCCAGTTCGCGGAACAGTTCCTCGGTGAGGTCCATGTTGTCGTGGTAGTCGGCGTAGGCCTGGTAGAACTCGAGCATGGTGAACTCGGGGTTGTGCCGGGTGGAGACGCCTTCGTTGCGGAAGTTGCGATTGATCTCGAAGACCTTCTCGAAGCCACCGACCACCAGGCGCTTGAGGTACAGCTCCGGCGCGATGCGCAGGAACATGGCCAGGTCCAGGGCGTTGTGGTGGGTCTCGAAGGGCTTGGCCGCCGCGCCGCCGGGAATGGTCTGCAGCATGGGGGTTTCGACTTCGAGGAAACCCCGCTCCATGAGGAAGCGGCGGATGTGGGCAATGACCTGAGAGCGTACGCGGAAGGTCTGGCGGACCTCCTCGTTGACGATCAGATCGACATAGCGCTGGCGATAGCGCAGCTCGGTGTCGGTCAGGCCGTGGTGCTTGTCGGGCAGCGGGCGCAGCGACTTGGTCAGCAGGCGCACATCGCTCATGTTGACGTAGAGATCGCCCTTGCCGGAGCGGGCCAGGGTGCCTTCGGTGGCGATGATGTCGCCCAGGTCCCAGCTCTTGACCGCTTCCAGGGTTGCCGCCGGCAGGGTCTTGCGGTCGACGTAGACCTGGATGCGCCCGCTGGTGTCCTGCAGCACCATGAAGGCGCCGCGATTGAGCATGATGCGCCCGGCCACCTTGACCTTGATGCCGGCGGCTTCCAGCTCTTCCTTGGTCTTGTCGGCGTACTGCTGCTGCAGGTCACCGGCCAGGCTGTCGCGGCGGAAGTCGTTGGGGAAGGGAATGGCCTGCTGATCGCGCAGCGCGGAAAGCTTTTCCTTGCGCTGGGCGATCAGCTTGTTGTCTTCCTGTTCCTGGGCTTGGGGATCTAGGGGTTGTTCGCTCATGTCTGCTGTTTACCTGGGGTGCTGACCGTAGGAGCGGCTCATAGCCGCGATAGAGCTCTATCGCGGCTATGAGCCGCTCCTACAGGAAGTGATGGATTAAACGCCCTGCTTGAGGCTGGCTTCGAGGTATTCGTCCAGATCGCCGTCGAGCACCTTGTCGCAGTCGCTGCGTTCCACGCCGGTGCGCAGGTCCTTGATCCGCGAGGCGTCGAGCACATAGGAACGGATCTGGTGGCCCCAGCCGATATCGGACTTGGAATCCTCCAGGGCCTGGGACGCGGCGTTGCGCTTCTGCATCTCCAGCTCGTACAACTTGGCCCGCAGCATCTTCATGGCGGTGTCCTTGTTGGCGTGCTGGGAGCGTTCGTTCTGGCAGGCCACCACGGTGTTGGTGGGCACGTGGGTGATCCGCACCGCGGAGTCGGTGGTGTTCACGTGCTGACCGCCGGCGCCCGAGGAGCGGTAGGTGTCGACGCGCAGATCCGAGGGGTTGATCTCGATGTCGATGTTGTCATCGATCTCGGGCGAGACGAACACTGCCGTGAACGAGGTGTGGCGACGGTTGCCCGAGTCGAAGGGACTCTTGCGCACCAGGCGGTGCACGCCGATCTCGGTACGCAGCCAGCCGAAGGCGTATTCGCCCTTGATGTGCACGGTGGCGCCCTTGATGCCGGCGACCTCGCCTTCGGACAATTCGACGATCTCGGCGCTGAAGCCGTGCTGGTCGGCCCAGCGCAGGTACATGCGCAGCAGCATGTTGGCCCAATCCTGGGCCTCGGTGCCGCCGGAGCCGGCCTGGATGTCCAGGTAGCAGTTGTTCGGGTCCATCTCGCCGCTGAACATGCGGCGGAATTCCAGCTTCTCGAGGATGCCGCGCAGGCGCTCCACCTCGGCCGCCACGTCATCGACGGCGCCCTGGTCTTCCTCTTCGGCAGCCATTTCCAGCAGGTCGGTGGCATCGGCCAGGCCGCCGTTCAACTCGTCCAGGGTACCGACCACCTGGGCCAGCAGGGCGCGCTCGCGGCCAAGATTCTGGGCGTACTCGGGCTTGTTCCAGACAGCGGGGTCTTCGAGCTCGCGCTCGACTTCGACCAGACGATCCTTCTTCAGATCGTAGTCAAAGATACCCCCGAATGGTCTCGGTGCGGCTGGAGAGGTCCTTGATGCTGGTGACGATCGGGTTGATTTCCATGGGGGAAACACTCGCGAGAAAAGCTGTGGAAAAGCTCGCGAGTATAACCCAGTCGGCGGCGAAACTCAGAGTGCGACGGGGATTCGCCGCCGGCGGGAGCTCAATCGGCGTCGAGATCGCGGTGGCGGGTTTCCGGCAGGCACAGCAGCCCCACCACCAGGCTGACGCCGGTCACCAGCACCGGGTACCAGAGGCCGTAGAAGATGTCGCCGGTATAGACCACCAGGGCAAAGGACACCGTCGGCAGGAAGCCGCCGAACCAGCCGTTGCCGATGTGGTACGGCAGCGACATGGAGGTGTAGCGGATGCGTGTGGGGAACAGCTCCACCATCAGCGCCGCCAGGGGTCCGTAGCAGAGGGTGGCGATCAGGATCAGGGCGAAGATCACCGCCACCACCATGGGCTTGTTGACCTGGGCCGCATCGGCCTTGGCCGGATAGCCGGCGGCCTGTACCGCCGCGCGCAGGGCCGGTTCGTCGAAGCCGACGATGACCTTGTCACCGACGTTGACCTGCACCGCGTCCCCCGGTGCCGCCGCCACGCTGCGGTAGGGCAGCCCGCTCTTGGCCAGCAGCGTCTTGACCCTATCGCAGGGACTGTCGAAGCGCGCCTTGCCCACCGGGTCGAACTGGAAGGTGCAGGTGGCCGGGTCGGCGGTCACCACGATGGGCGCCTGCTGGCTGGCCTGGTAGATCTGCGGATTGGCGTAGTGGGTCAGGGCCTTGAACAGCGGGAAGTAGAGCACCGTGGCCAGCAGCAGCCCCAGCATCAGGATCGGCTTGCGCCCGACCTTGTCCGACAGCCAGCCGGCGATGACGAAGAAGGGGGCGCCCAGGATCACGCTGATGATCAGCAGGTTGTTGGCCAGCACCGGGTCGAGCTTGAGGGTCTGGGTGAGAAAGAACATCACGTAGAACTGCGACAGGTAGAAGGTCACCGCCTGGCCGCCGTTGATGCTGAACAGCGCGATCAGCACCACCTTGAGATTGCTCCAGTTGGTGAAGGAATCGCGGATCGGTGCCTTGCTCTGCTTGCCCTCGGCCTTCATGCGCAGGAAGGCCGGCGACTCGTGCATGGACATGCGGATCCAGGTGGAGATGGCCAGCAGGAAGATCGACAGCAGGAACGGCAGGCGCCAGCCCCAGACCTCGAACTGGTCGCCGGTCAGGTAGCGGCAGACCAGGATCACCACCAGCGACAGCAACAGCCCCAGGGTCGCGGTGGATTGCAGCCAGCTGGTGTGGGCGCCGCGCTTGCCGGGTGGCGCATGCTCGGCGATGTAGGTGGCGGCACCGCCGTATTCCCCACCCAGAGCCAGGCCCTGCAGCAGGCGCAGCACCACCAGGATGATGGGCGCGGCCATGCCGATGCTGGCGTAAGTGGGCAACAGACCGACGCCAAAGGTGGCGATGCCCATGAGGATGATGGTGGCGAGAAAGGTGTACTTGCGGCCGACCAGGTCGCCCAGGCGTCCGAACAGCAGGGCGCCGAAGGGTCGCACCACGAAGCCGGCGGCAAAGGCCAGGAGGGCGAAGATGAAGGCGGTGGTGTCGTTGACGCCGGCAAAGAACTGCTTGCTAATCACCGCCGCCAGGGCGCCATAGAGAAAGAAGTCATACCACTCGAAGACGGTCCCCAGGGACGAGGCGAAGATCACCTTGCGCTCTTCGCGGCGACTGCTGGCTGCGCTGGGTTGTACCCGGGGTTGGGCATAGTCGGACATCGCACGTTCTCCTGACCCGGGATCGCCGGGCTGATTGTTGTTATGGGCGACAGCTACTACGGTGGAAACGGCGGGAGGCCCCGCCGTCGGTGAAACCGGATGGACGCATCTAGGCAGCGGAGACCGCGCTGGCCCTGGCGATCGCGGCGGGCAACTCGTGGCGGCCCTGTTCGCGGGCCTCGGCCAGCATGAAGGTGGCCGCCTGCTCGGCGATCATCAGGGTCGGCGAGCAGCTGTTGCCCGAGACCAGGGTCGGCATGATGGAGGCGTCGGCCACCCGCAGCCCCGGGATGCCATGTACCCGCAGGCGCGCATCGACCACGGCGTCGGCGTCCTGACCCATGCGGCAGGTGCCGGACGGATGGAAGATGGTGGTGCCTATGGCCCCTGCGGCCTGCTGCAACTCCGCTTCGCTCTGGTAGGCCGGTCCCGGCAGATATTCCTCGGGCCGATAGGCGGCCAGGGCCGGGGCGGCGACGAGGCGCCGGGTCAGGCGGATGGCATCGGCGGCCACCCTGAGATCCTCCGGCGCGCTGAGATAGCGCGGCTGGATCAGCGGCGCGGCCAGCGGGTCGGCGCTGCGGATGCTCACCTGGCCACGACTGGCCGGGCGCAGGTTGCACACCGAGGCGGTAAAGGCGGGAAAGCCGTGTAGCGGCTCACCGAAGCGCTCCAGCGACAGCGGCTGTACGTGGTATTGCAGATTGGCCGAGGGTTGCGCCGGGTCGGAGCGGGCGAAGGCGCCCAGCTGACTCGGCGCCATGGCCAGGGGGCCACTGCGCTTCCAGAGGTATTCCAGGCCCATGCCCAGCTTGCCCCAGAGACTGCCGGCCAGGGCATTGAGGGTCGGCACGCCGTGCACCCGATAGATCAGCCGCAGTTGCAGGTGATCCTGCAGATTGCCGCCCACCCCTTCCAGCCGGTGCCGGACACCGATACCCAGGCCTTCGAGCAGACCGCGCGGACCGATGCCGGAGCGCTGCAACAGGGTCGGCGAGCCGATGGCGCCGGCGCAGAGCACGATCTCCCGCCGCGCCATCAGGCGAAGGGGTTCGGCCTGGCCCGGCAACCGCGCCAGCACCGCCCGTGCCCTGCCCTCCTCCAGCAGCACCCGCTCCACCTGCACACCGGTCAGCACCTGCAGGTTGGCGCGCTGACGGATGGGTTTGAGAAAGGCCTTGGCGGCATTCCAACGCACGCCATTGCGCTGATTGACCTGGAAGTAGCCGCAGCCTTCGTTGTCGCCGGTGTTGAAGTCTTCCACCGGCGCGATACCGGTTTCGCCCGCGGCACTGCGAAAGGCGTCGAGCAGCGTCCAGTGCAGACGCTGCCGCTCGACCCGCCATTCGCCCCCGGCACCATGAAAGGCCGAGGCGCCATCGCAATGATCTTCCATGCGCTTGAACAGCGGCAGCACGTCCTGCCAGCCCCAGCCGGGATTGCCGGCGGCGGCCCAGCCGTCATAGTCGCGGGCCTGGCCGCGCATGTAGATCATGCCGTTGATGGAGGAGCAGCCGCCCAGCACCCGCCCGCGAGGATAGTTGAGCGCGCGGCCACCCAGACCCGCTTCCACCTCGGTCTTGAAGCACCAGTCGGTGCGTGGATTGCCGATGCAGAACAGATAGCCGACGGGGATGTGGATCCAGGGATGGTTGTCACGGCCGCCGGCTTCCAGCAGCAGCACACGATGACTCGGATCGGCGGACAGCCGATTGGCCAGCAGGCAGCCGGCCGGACCGGCGCCGACGATGATGAAGTCATATTCCGCAGCAGGACCGGGCATGACGTTCCCTCGCTTTTTTGTTGTTGTGGTCCCTATCCTAGTGTCGTCATCCGCGAACAACAGTCGCAGAAAACGGGCAACGGCTGTGCATTTCTGAACAGTGACCAGCAAGCGGCCCGGCAGACAGGCCTAGACGAGGAAAAGGGATGTTCGACTGGAACGATCTGCGGGTTTTTCTGGAGGTCCAGCGCCATGGTCGCCTGCTCACCGCCGCTCGCAGTCTGGGCGTCAGTCATGCGACCGTCGCCCGCCACCTGGAGGCCCTGGAGCGCGCCCTGGGCAGCCAGCTGCTGGTGCAGCAGGCAAGCGGCTATCAGCTCACCCCGGCCGGTCAGGCGCTGCTCGCGCATGCCCAGGCGATGGAAGAAGCCGCATTGCTGGCCCAGGAGGCGGTAACCCAGCGCCTCAATCCGCTGGGCCAGGTGCGGGTCGGAGTGACCGAGGGCCTGGGCACCGGCTTTCTCGCCCAGCGCCTGGGGGCGCTGCTGCGCGACTATCCCGGGCTGGAAGTGGAGCTGGTGTCGGTGCCACGCTTCGTCAGCGTCACCAACCGCGAGGCGGACATCGCCATCACCCTGGAAAGACCCACCGCCGAAGGCCTGATCGGCCGGCGGCTGACGCCCTATCGCCTGAGGTTCTATGCCAGTCGCGCCTATCTGGATCGGGCACCCGCGCTGGACGCCCAGGCCGATCTCGGCGAGCAGACCTTCATCGGCTACGTCGATGACCTGCTGTACACCCGCGAACTGCAATTCATCCAGGGCCTCTGCCCCGAGCCACGCATCGTCTTTCGCAGCACCAGTGTCATCGCCCAGCGCGAAGCGGCCTGTGCCGACATCGGCATCGCGGTGTTGCCCTGCTATCTGGTGGGCCAGAACACCCCCTTGGAGGGCGTGCTCCCGGAGCGGTCCTTCACCCGCGAGTACTGGATCTCGACCCACCGGGAGCTGCACCGCTCAGCGCGCCTGCGCGTGGTCTGGGATTTCCTGCTGCAGCTCTGCGCGGCGGAGCGGAGCGTCCTGCTGGGCGAGGAACGCCCGCTCGCCTAGCCGTCAGACCGCCGCGGCCTCGCGTTCCAGCTCGGCGCGCAAGCCGGGTTCCAGGCGCAGCTGGCGCGCCAGCTCGTCCAGGTAGGCCTTTTCCATATACTGCTGATCGTCGATCAGCATCAGGCTGGCCAGGTACATCTCGGCGGCCATCTCGGGCGTTTCCGCGGCGGCGGCGACCTTGGCCGGATCCAGCGGCTGCTCCAGTTCGCGCTGCAGCCAGCTGCGCAACTCGGGATCGTTGTCCAGCTTGGCCATCTCGGCCTCGATCGCCTGGCGCTCCTGGTCATCGACGTGACCATCGGCCTTGGCGGCCGCGATCAGGGCGATCAGCACCGCCCGGCCATGGGCCTCGGCTTCGTGCTCCGGTACCCGATCCACGGTACGCGGCTCGACGGCCGCCGTCCCCTGGGCCTGATTGGCCTGCCAGGACTGATAGGCCTTGTAGGCCACCATGCCGAGGGCCGCCAGACCGCCATAGCCGACCGCCTTGCCACCCATGGCGCGACCGCGCTTGCTGCCCAGCAGCGCGGTCAGGGCCCCGGCCGCCAGGCCGCTGTTGCCCAGCCCGGAGAGCAGACCGCCCAGGGAATCCTTGCCGGTGGACGCCGTGCCGGGTCGGGAGGCCGAGTGACCGGTCTTCTTGGCCAGCGCCTGCTGGCCCGCCTTGAGCAATTGATCAAGCAAACCGCGGGTGTTCATGGATGACCTCCATAGAGTCTGGATTCAGCCCTCTAGGACCGCTGACCACGCCGTCTGGCTCCCGCCACCTGCTTACCGGATATTGCCGGGGTCGCCGTTGCGACCAGCCGGTCGATACAAAATATTGCTGACCGCGGACCGCCCACGGCGCTACTCTTGCGCCTTCCCCCTGCAGTTGCCGGAGACACCCCATGCGCTCGCGTCTGGCTGTGCTGTTCGCGCTTTCGCTCGCCCTCACCGCCGGCCAGGTTCAGGCCGCCGCCGAGGACGCACGCCTCATCGCCAATCGCTACCTCGATGCCTGGAACGATCACGATGCCGAGGCCGCCAGCGCCCTGCTCGATCCCAAGGTGCAGTATTTCGACAGTGGCGCCGCCACCACCGAGACCAGCCGCACCCAGGCCCGCGACCGGATCGTCAAGGTCACCCTCAAGGCCGTCCCGGATCTGCAGGTGAAGATGGTGCACAAGCCGGTCATCGGCCCACGCAGCATTGCCTTCGAATGGGAACTGACCGGCAACCGCGTCACCGCCACCGGCAAGCAACCGGTCAAGATCCGCGGCGCCAGCATCATGAAGATCCGCGACGGCCGCATCTGGTACCTGGGCGACTACTACGACAGCGACGCCCTGGAGGCGATGCTGCGCCCGGCCAAGCCCTGAACCGGGAAGCCATCCGCGCGGATGGCTCCGTCCCGCGCCCTATTCTTCCCCGAACGGCTTGCGCAGCGGCGTATCCCGATGGGCGGCGCGCACGTACTGCGGCGGCCAGGAGACTTTGTCGCGCAGGGCCTCGGCGGCATTCAGCGGCCAATAAGGATCGCGCAGCAGTTCGCGGGCCAGCAGCACCAGGTCGGCCTGACCGGTACGCAGCACGTGCTCGGCCTGGGCGGCATCGGTGATCATGCCCACCGCGCCACTGGGAATCCCGGCTTCCTTGCGCACCCGCTCGGCAAACTGGGTCTGGTAGCCAGGCCCGGTGGGAATGTCGGCCTGGGCCGCGGTACCGCCGGAAGAGACGTCGATCAGGTCGACGCCCAGGGTCTTCAGTCGCCGCGCCAGCTCCACCGTCTCGTCGACGTCCCAGCCGTCTTCCACCCAGTCGGTGGCCGAGACCCGCACGAACAGCGGCAACTCTTCCGGCCAGACCGCCCGCACATCGGCGGTCACTTCCAGCAGCAAGCGAATGCGATTTTCGAAATTGCCGCCGTAGTCGTCCTCTCGACGGTTGGAGAGCGGCGAGAGGAACTGGTGCAGCAGGTAGCCGTGGGCGGCATGGATCTCGGCCACCTTGAAGCCGGCCGCCAGGGCCCGCTCGGCGGTGTCCACGAAAGCCCGACGGATGCTGGCGATATCGTCGCGATCCACCGCCGTGGGCCGGGTGTGCTGGGGATCGAAGGCAATGGCCGAGGGCGCCACCGGCACCCAGCCGCCTTCGGCGATGGGCACGCTGCCGTGCTTGCCGAGCCAGGGTTGCCAGGTGCTGGCCTTGCGGCCGGCATGGGCCAGCTGGATGCCGGCGACGCTGCCCTGGCCCTCGATGAACTGGGTGATCCGCCGCAAGGGCTCGATCTGCTCGTCCTTCCACAGCCCCAGGTCCTGGGGCGTGATGCGCCCATCGGCGGTGACCGCGGTGGCCTCGAAGATCACCAGACCAGCGCCACCGGTGGCGCGACTGCCGAGATGGACCAGGTGCCAGTCGTTGGCGAAGCCGTCTTCGCTGGAGTACTGGCACATCGGGGAGACCACCACGCGATTGGGCAGGGTCAGCTGACGCAGGGTCAGGGGCTGGAACAGGAGACTCATGGCGGACCTCGTCTAGTCGGGATGCACGGTATTGGAGTGCTACCAACCAGAATAGATCGCCGATCCGACAGGACTCGTCTGAAAAGTCGCCGAGCGAAGGTCAGGCAAGGCGCAACGACCAACGGGAGTAACAGCCAACGGCTGGCCCGGAGGGTGAGCGCCAGCGAATCAAATCAGCGAGGAAGCGGATCGGACTCGCGCTCGAGTTTACGAGGGGTAAATGAGCATTCCGATCGGACCGGCGAACCAGCTGATTTTTAACGCATCGCCAAGCGCAGGCACTTTTCAAACGAACCCTAACGCGGTGCCAGGTGCACCACCAGCAACTGCACGTTCTCGTTGCCACGGAATTCGTTCACGTCCAGCCGATAGGCCAGCTCGGCCCAGCGGATGTTGGGATCGGGCCAGGTGTCGCGGTCGATGTTGAAGGCGATGCCATCCAGCTCCGGGCCGCCCTGCTCGCTGCGCAGGGTCAGCTTGAGGTGCCGCTCCTTGAGCAGACGCTGGGAGAGGATCTCGAAGGTGCCGTGGAACAGCGGCTCGGGAAACTGCTGTCCCCAGGGACCGGCCTGGCGCAGGGCCTGGGCCAGGCCGAGCTGGAATTCGGCCGGGGCCAGGCAGCCATCGGTCTGCAGGCGACCGCTGAGATCCTCGGCCTGCAGGTGACGCCGCACCTCGGCATCGAAGGCGGCGGCAAAGGTCTCGTAGTGCGCCTGGGGCAGACTGAGACCGGCGGCCATGGCGTGACCGCCGAACTTGGTGATGAGCCCCGGATGACGGGTCGCCACGGCATCCAGGGCATCGCGGATATGCAGCCCGGGTACCGACCGCGCCGAGCCCTTGAGCATGCCGTTGCCACTGCCGTCGTCGGCGAAGGCCAGCGCCGGGCGGTGATACTTTTCCTTGAGGCGCGAGGCGAGGATGCCGATCACGCCCTGGTGCCACTCCGGGTCGAACAGGCAGAGACCGAAGGGCAGATTGTCTTCCGGCAACTCCTTGAGCTGCTTGAGCGCCTCACGCTGCATGCCCTGCTCGATGCTCTTGCGATCCTTGTTGAAGTCGTCCAGCTGCTGGGCATATTCCTGCGCCAGCTGCGGGTCTTCGCAGAGCAGCAATTCGATGCCGATGGACATGTCGTCCAGGCGCCCCGCCGCATTGAGCCGCGGGCCGAGAATGAAACCGAGGTCGCTGGAAGCCACCTTGCCCGGCTGGCGCCCGGCCACTTCCAGCAGCGCCTTGAGCCCCGGTCGTGCCCGACCGGCGCGGATCCGCATCAGCCCCTGGTGCACCAGGATGCGGTTGTTGGCGTCCAGCGGCACGACGTCGGCGACGCTGCCGAGGGCGACCAGATCCAGCAACTCGGCCAGATTGGGCTCGGCCAGGCCCTGACGGGAGAACCAGCCGTTCTCGCGCAGGCGACTGCGCAGGGCCAGCATCACATAGAAGATCACCCCGACCCCGGCGATGCATTTGCTGGGAAAGGCGCAGGCCGGCTGATTCGGATTGACGATGGCATCGGCGGCGGGCAATTCGGCGCCCGGCAGGTGGTGGTCGGTGATGACCACCTGCAGCCCGGCCGCCTTGGCCGCAGCCACGCCGTCCAGGCTGGAGATGCCGTTGTCGACGGTGAGCAGCACCTCGGGTTCACGCTGCAGGGCCACGGCGACGATCTCGGGTGTCAGGCCGTAGCCGTATTCGAAGCGATTGGGCACCAGGTAGTCGACCCAGGCCGCGCCCAGGCGACGCAAGGCCAGCACGCCCACGGCACTGGCGGTGGCGCCATCGGCATCGAAGTCGCCGACGATGAGGATGCGCCGACGCTCTTCCAGGGCACGTGCCAGCAGCTCCACCGCCGCCTCGATGCCCTTGAGCTGGTGATAGGGCACCAGTCGCGCCAGCCCCTTGTCCAGTTCTTCCGGCAAGGTCACGCCGCGCGCGGCATAGAGCCGGGTAAGCAGCGGCGGCAGATCGCCCAGGTCGGGCAATACCGCCGGCAGCGGACGGGGCTCCAGGCGCATCAACGTTCGCCCAGCAGCCATTCCAGCTGCAATTCGTGCTGACCGCGGTCGTCGGTGACGAACAGGGTGCCTTCGCTGATCATCACCTGCCAGGAAATGCTGCGCGGCAGATCGCGGGCCAGCTCGGCCAGGGGCTCGGCGGGAACCGCGGCGATATGCAGATTCTTCAGCGTCCTGACCGCGTCCACCACCTTGGTCTGCCAGACACGCAGGTTGCCGTAGGCCAGCAGGCTGGTCCGCTCGGTGCGACGGCTGCACCAGGTCAGGCGGTCGGCATCGGGTTGGCCGACTTCGATCCAGTGCAGCACCCGGCCATCGAGACTCTTTTCCCACAGCGCCGGCTCGTCGACGTCGGACAGGCCGCGGCCGAAGGCCAGCTGCTCGTTGTACCAGAGCACGTAAGCCAGCAACCGCACCGCCATGCGCTCCTCGGTCTCGGAGGGATGCCGCGCCACGGTCAGACGCAGATTCTCGTAGACCCCACGATCCAGATCGGTGAGGTTGAGTTCGACTTTGTAGGGCGTGGCTTGCAGAGCCATGGCGGGTCACCGGCAGGGAAAGCCGGGCATTGTACCGGAAAAAAGGCAGGGGACCTTGGGACCGCAGATCCGTAGGTTGGGCTGAAAGCAGCGGAGCCCAACGCTAGAAGGTTCGAGTCCGCCTCGTTGGGCTTCGACGATGGAGCCGTCTCAACCCAACTTACAGGCCCGCGTAGGTTGGGTTGAGCGCCGCGAAGCCCAACACGGTTGTGCTACCGCCCTACAGCGGCTGACCACGCTTGCCGTGGCGGCTGACGAAGGCCTGGACGGCGGCGAGGTCGTTGGGCAGCACGGTGCAACGCTCTTCACGCTGCAGCAGATCGGCCAGGTGGGTCGGTAGGCTGAGGGTCGCGCCGATGCCGGCCTTTTCCACCGCCTCGGGGAATTTCACCGGGTGGGCGGTACCCAGCACCACCATCGGGGTGGCCAGGCTACGCCGGCATTCGCGAGCGGCGCGCACGCCGATGGCGGTGTGCGGATCCAGCACCTCGCCGGTGGTGGCATACACCTCGGCGATGGTGGCGCAGGTCTCTTCGTCGCTCACGGCAAGGGAGTCGAACAGCTTGCGCGCTTCGGTCCAGCGATCGTCGGCCACCGTCAGGGTGCCGCTGCTGCGGAAATTCGCCATCAGCTCGGCCAGGGCCAGGCCATCGCGACCGTGCAGGTCGAACAGCAGGCGCTCGAAGTTGGACGAGACCATGATGTCCATGGACGGCGACAGCGTGGCTTCCAGCTGCTGCTTGTCGTAGCGATTGCCGGACATGAAGCGGTGCAGGATGTCGTTGCGGTTGGTGGCCACCACCAGCTGGCTCACCGGCAGCCCCATGTTGCGCGCCAGGTACCCGGCGAAGATGTCGCCGAAGTTGCCGGTGGGCACCGAGAAGGCGATGGAACGCGCCGGAGCGCCCAGCTGCAGGGCCGCATGGAAGTAGTAGACGATCTGGGCCATGATCCGCGCCCAGTTGATCGAGTTGACCGCCACCAGCGGGGTGCCCTTGAGGAAGCCCTGGTCGGCGAAGCTAGCCTTGACCATCTCCTGGCAGTCGTCGAAGTTGCCTTCGATGGCGATGTTGTGGATGTTGTCGCCCAGCAGCGTGGTCATCTGCCGGCGCTGCACTTCCGACACCCGCTGGTGCGGATGGAGGATGAAGATGTCGACGTTCTCGCAGCGCTTGCAGCCTTCGATGGCCGCCGAGCCGGTGTCGCCGGAGGTGGCGCCCATGATCACCACGCGCTCGCCGCGCTTGGCCAGCACATGGTCGAGCAGCCGCCCCAGCAGTTGCAGGGCGAAGTCCTTGAAGGCCAGGGTCGGGCCGTGGAACAGCTCCAGTACCCATTCGTTGGCATCCAGCTGGCGCAGCGGCGCAATCGAGCCATGGGCGAAACCGGCGTAGGTCTCTTCTAGGATGGCCTTGAATTCGGCATCGGCGATGGAGCCGGCGACGAAGGGCTTCATCACCCGGAAGGCCAGCTCGTGATAGGGCAGACCGGCCCAGGAGGCGATCTCCTCCAGGGAAAAGCGCGGCAGGTTCTCCGGGACGTAGAGACCGCCATCGCTGGCGAGACCCGCCAGCAGCACTTCTTCGAAATTCAGCGCGGGCGCCTGGCCGCGGGTACTGATGTAACGCATGACTCGACCTCGGGAAAGACGGCGGCGCCGGGCGCCGCCAGGCTGCTCAGTTCAGGTGCTCGACGCGGATGCGGACGACATCGCCGACGACGTCGTCCAGGGCTTCCAGCGCGGTGATGGCCTCGACCATGTGGCGCTCGGTCACGCGATGGGTCAACAGGATCATGGGCACCAGGCCGTCATGTTCCTCGGCTTCCTTCTGCATGATGGACTCGATGTTGATGCCGCGCGCCGAGAGGATGCTCGCCACCTGGGCCAGCACGCCCGGGTGATCCTTGGCCTGGATGCGCAGATAGTAGGCGCTCTCGCAGGCCTCGATCGACAGCACCGGATGGTCGGACAGCGCATCGGGCTGGAAGGCCAGGTGCGGCACGCGATTCTCGGGATCCGAGGTCATGGCGCGAACCACGTCCACCAGGTCGGCCACCACCGCCGAGGCGGTCGGCTCCTGCCCGGCACCGGCGCCGTAGAACAGCGTCGAGCCGACGGCGTCGCCATTGACCATCACCGCGTTCATCACGCCATTGACGTTGGCGATCAGGCGATCGGCCGGGATCAGCGTCGGGTGTACCCGCAGCTCGATGCCCTGGTCGGTGCTGCGCGCCACGCCCAGGTGCTTGATGCGATAGCCCAGCGCCTCGGCATAGCCGACATCGGCGGTGGTCAGGCGGGTGATGCCCTCGGTGTAGGCCTTGTCGAATTGCAGCGGGATGCCGAAGGCGATGGAGGCCAGGATGGTCAGCTTGTGGGCGGCATCGATGCCTTCGACGTCAAAGGTCGGATCGGCCTCGGCATAGCCCAGCGCCTGGGCTTCGGCCAGGACATCGGGAAAGGTGCGACCCTTCTCGCGCATCTCGGAGAGGATGAAGTTGCCGGTGCCGTTGATGATGCCGGCCACCCAGTTGATACGGTTGGCGGCCAGGCCTTCGCGCAGCGCCTTGATCACCGGGATGCCGCCGGCCACCGAGGCCTCGAAGGCGACGATCACGCCCTGCTCGCGTGCCTTGGCGAAGATCTCGTTGCCGTGCACGGCGATCAGCGCCTTGTTGGCGGTGACCACGTGCTTGCCGTTGGCGATGGCGCGCAGCACCAGCTCGCGGGCCAGGGTGTAGCCACCGATCAGCTCCACCACCACGTCGATCTCGGGATTGTCGGCCACCGCCAGGACATCGGCGGTGATCGGCGTGCTACCGGTATCGCACTGGGGATTGGGTCGGCGCTGGGCGATCTGCGCCACCTCGATACCCCGCCCGGCGCGCCGGGCGATTTCCTCGGCGTTGCGCTTGAGTACGTTGAAGGTCCCGCTGCCCACGGTACCCAGACCACAGATGCCTACTTTGACCGGCTTCACACCCTTATCCCCCTATCAGGTGGCGCCGCTCCGCAGCGCCGTTGAAATCTTTCGCAGCGCCTAGCGGGCGCCGATTGCCGCTTCCGCCAGCTGGTCGGCCGGCTGGTAGCCCGGGATCATCTGGCCATCGGCGAGAATGATCGCCGGCGTGCCCTGGATGCCCATGTTCTGCCCCAGCGCGAATTGCTGGGCGACCGGATTCTGGCAGCTCTCGGACTTGACCTCACGGCCGGTGAACATCTGGTTCAGCGCCGCCGGCTTGTCCTTGGCGCACCACACCGCCTCCAGCTGCTTGGAACCCGGCGAGCCCATGCCCTGGCGCGGGAAGGCCAGGTAGCGTACCTCGATGCCGCGCTTGTTCAGCTCGGGCACCTCGGCGTGCAGCTTCTGGCAATAGGGGCAGGTGGTGTCGGTGAAGACGGTGATGTGCGCCTTGGTCTCGCCTTGGGCGGGATAGACGATCATCTGGTTGCGATCGAGGCCATTGATCTGCCGCGCCACGGCGACGTTCTCGGCCTTCTCGGTCAGGTTGGAGGCCTTGCCGTCCTTGACCTGATAGAGATAGCCCTGCATGACGAACTGGCCATCGCCGCTGGCATAGAGCACGCGGCCGCCCTTGAGCTGGACCTGGTAGAGGCCTTCCAGCGGACTCTTGGCGATGGACTCGATGGCGAGATTGGGTTGCAGCGCGGTCAGGCTCTGGCGAATGGCCTGCTCAGGTTCGGCCTGAGCCAGTTGCACGCCAAGCCCCAGGCAAGCGGCGAGCAACAGTTGGGAAATACGCATGTTTGACTCCTGTTGAGACGCCGGCAAGCCTACCACAGACCTGCCGGCTACGGCGGTGGGCCCTAGCCGCGCGGATGGTGCTGGGCGTGCAGTTGCTGCAGCCGCACGCGGGCGACGTGGGTGTAGATCTGGGTGGTGGACAGGCTGGTATGGCCGAGCAGCATCTGCACCGTGCGCAGATCCGCGCCGTGGTTGAGCAGATGGGTGGCGAAGGCGTGCCTCAGGGTGTGTGGCGACAGCGAGGTGCGGATGCCGGCCACCTGGGCATGCAGCTTGATGCGGTGCCAGAAGGTCTGCCGGGTCATGGGCGTGCCCCGCTGGCTGGGAAAGAGGATGTCGCCGGGCTGGCCGCCCAGCAGCAGCGGACGTGCGGTCTTCAGATAGCTTTCCAGCCAGGCGATGGCCTCTTCGCCCAGGGGAATCAGCCGCTCCTTGCTGCCCTTGCCGAAGACCCGCAGCGAACCCTCGCGCAGATTGATCTCGTCCAGGGTCAGGCTGATCAGTTCGGTCACCCGCAGGCCGGTGGCATAGAGCACCTCGAGCATGGTGCGATCGCGTAGACCGAGGCTGTCGTCGGTATCCGGCGCCGCCAGAAGCGCCTCCACATCCGCCTCGGACAGACTTTTGGGCAGCGGCGCGCCCAGCTGCGGCATGCTGACCAGCAGCGTCGGGTCCTCGGCGATCCGCCCTTCGCGCACGCCGTACTTGTAGAAGCTGCGCAGGCCGGAGAGAAAGCGCGCGGTGGAACGCGCCTGGTAACCCTCGCTCAGGCGCCAGCCGAGATGATCGAGCACGGCGTCACGGCCGACCGTCTCCAGGGTCAGGCCCCTGCCCTCCAGCCACCGGGCGAAGGCCAGCAGATCGGTGCAATAGGCGCTGCGGGTGTGGGGCGACAGCCCCTTTTCCAGCCACAGGGCATCGAGGAATTCCTCGATCAGCCGTTCGGCGCTCACGCGGCGAAGCCGGGCAGCACCGGCGTCGGCTTGCCCTCGTCATCGACGGCGACAAAGCTGAAGGCGCCGTTGATGGCGCGTTCGCGCCCTTCTGCCAGCATGCCTTCGACGAACACCTCCACCTGCACCTTGATGCTGGTGTTGCCAACCTTCACCACCCGGCCAATCAGCTCGACGATGGAGCCGGCGGGAATGGGGTGGTTGAAATCGATCCGGTCGGTGGAGACCGTGACCAGCGGCTTGCGGCAGAAGCGCGTCGCGGTAATGAAGGACACCTCGTCCATCCAGGCCAGGGCGGTGCCGCCGAACAGGGTGTCGTGATGATTGGTGGTGGGCGGGAAGACCGCCTTGGCCACCCGGGTTTCCGACAGCGCCGTGCGCCGCTGGATTTCCGCTTCGCGGGTGCTCATATCTGTAATACCTCGAACCTCAGAAACGAAAAAAGCAGCCGAAGCTGCTTTTTTCTGGTCACGCCGCGATCAGGAAAGCTTTTCCTTGATGCGGGCAGCCTTGCCGGACAGTTCGCGCAGGTAGTACAGCTTGGCCTTGCGCACGTCACCGCGACGCTTGACGCTCAGGCTGTCGACCAGCGGGCTGTAGGTCTGGAAGGTACGCTCGACGCCAACGCCGTTGGAGATCTTGCGTACGGTGAAGGCGCTGTTCAGGCCGCGGTTACGCTTGCCGATCACCACGCCTTCGAAGGCCTGCAGACGCTGACGGTCGCCTTCCTTCACCTTAACCTGGACAATCACGGTGTCGCCTGGGGCGAACGCCGGGATTTCTTTGTTCATCTGCTCAGCTTCGATCTGGGCAATGATTTTGTTGGTCATGTCACTCTGCTCCTAAGACAGGCCGCGGCCCGCCATCGATACCTAACTATCGTTCCGCTGACGGAGATATTCCGCCAGCAGGTTCTGCTCTTCCCCAGAAAGCGAGCGGCCATCCAGAAGATCGGCGCGTCGCTCCGCAGTGCGTCCCAGGGACTGCTGCAGGCGCCAGCGCCGGATATGCTCGTGGTTACCACTGAGCAACACGTCGGGTACGCGACGGCCCTCGTACACCTCGGGTCGGGTGTAGTGCGGGCAATCGAGCAGGCCGTCGGTAAACGAGTCCTGCTCGGCGGAATCCACATGCCCCAAGGCTCCGGGCAGCAGTCGCGTAACCCCATCGATCAGCACCATGGCCGGCAATTCACCGCCGGACAGCACATAGTCGCCAATCGACCATTCTTCATCCACGTGCGTCTCGATGAAACGCTCGTCGATGCCTTCGTAACGCCCGGCGATGAGGATCAGATGCTCCTCCTGCGCCAGTTCCCGTACCGCCGCCTGGTCGAGCTTGCGACCCTGGGGGGACAGGTAGATCACCTTCGCCGCCGAATCACCCCGGGCATCGGCCAGGGCGCGCTCCAGCGGCTGGATCTTCATGACCATGCCGGGACCGCCGCCAAAGGGCCGGTCGTCCACGGTCTGGTGGCGATCCTCGGTATAGCTGCGCGGGTTGTAGCAGGTCAGCTCCAGGAGCCCCTGCTTCATCGCGCGACCGCTCACGCCATAGGCGCTCACGGCTTCGAACATCTCGGGAAAGATGCTGATGACATCGATACGCATGGATCAGAAATCCGCGTCCCAGTCGACCTGCATCTCGCCCTTGGCCAGATCCACCGCCAGCACGTACTGGTCGGGCAGATAGGGCAACAGACGCTCACGATCGTCGAGGCTGCCAGCACAGGGCATGACAACCATGACGTCGTTGGCCCCGGTCTCCAGCAGATGATCCACCACACCCAGCCACTGGCCTTCGCGATTGATCACCCTGAGACCTTCCAACTGATGCCAGTAGTAGTCACCGGCGCCCAGTTGGGGCAATTCGCTGCGCGGCACGCAGATCTCGAAACCGGCCATCAGGCGGGCTTCTTCACGATCGTCCAGGCCCTGCAGACGTACCGTCAGGACCTTGCCGTGCAACCGACCGCCGAGCACCTTGACCTGCCGGGTCTCGCCTTCGCGCCTGAGCGTCCAGGTCCGATAGTCCAGCAGATTGTCGAGCGGATCGGTAAAGGAGTAGATCTTGAGCTCACCGCGTACGCCGAAGACCGAAACTATCTTGCCCAGGACCACCAGGTCGGGGGCGGAGGTCGGCGTACTCATGATCTTCAGGCGGTAGCCTGAGCGCTCTTGAGCAGCTGAGCGACGCGCTCGGACGGCTGGGCGCCCTGCGACAGCCAGTAGCTGGCACGCTCTTGATCCACCGACAGACGGATTTCGGCGCCGCTGGCCACCGGGTTGAAGAAACCGATGCGCTCGACGAAACGACCATCACGCGCATTGCGGCTGTTGGTCACGGTCAGGTGGTAGAAGGGGCGCTTCTTGGAGCCGCCACGGGCTAGACGGATGGTTACCATTGAACTTCGTTCCTGTAGTCGGTGCTTGTAGCTGTGGGCACACTGGGCCACATGGCCCGAAAGGCCGCATATTCTAAGGGCTGTCACCCGGTTTGCCAATGGCTTTAAACGGTGCCCTCGGCATTGCGGCAGCCTGGAGACTCCAGCAGCGGAGCCTCGTCGCTCGCGAAGGTGCATCAGCACTGGTGCCGACGCCCTTCACAGAGCCCTTGCCGGTGCCGACCATCTGGCGACGGGCGGCACCAGGAAATCACATCTTGGGCATGCCGCCGCCGGGGAGCATGCTGCCCATCCCGCGCATCATCTTGGCCATGCCACCCTTGGCGGTGACCTTCTTCATCATCTTCTGCATCTGCTTGTGCTGCTTGATGAGGCGGCCGACGTCCTGCACCTGGGTACCGGAACCCAGAGCGATACGCTTCTTGCGCGAGCCGCTGATCAGCTCCGGATCACGGCGCTCGGCCGGGGTCATGGAGTCGATGATGGCTTCCATCTGCTTGAAATGCTTTTCCGCGGCGCCCTGGGCATTGCCCATCTGCTGGATGTTCATGCCGCCCATCATGGTCGGCAGCTTGTCCATCAGCGAACCCAGGCCGCCCATGTTCTTCATCTGCCGCAACTGGTCGCGGAAGTCTTCGAGATCGAAGCCCTTGCCCTTCTTGAGCTTCTTGGCCAGTTTGTCGGCCTTCTCGCGATCCAGGGTCTGCTCGGCCTGCTCGATCAGCGAGAGGACGTCGCCCATGCCGAGGATGCGCGAGGCGACGCGATCCGGGTGGAAGGGGTCGAGGGCTTCGCTCTTCTCGCCCATGCCGATGAATTTGATCGGTTTGCCGGTGATGTGGCGGACCGACAGGGCGGCACCGCCCCGGGCATCGCCATCGACCTTGGTCAGGATCACGCCGGTCAGCGGCAGGGCGTCGTTGAAGGCCTTGGCGGTGTTGGCGGCGTCCTGACCGGTCATGGCGTCGACCACGAACAGGGTCTCGGCCGGCCTAGTGGCGGCATGGACCTGCTGGATCTCCGCCATCATCTCGCTATCGATGTGCAGGCGACCGGCGGTGTCGACGATGACCACGTCAATGAACTTGAGCTTGGCCTCACGGATGGCGGCCTGGGCGATCTCCACCGGCTTCTGGCTGATGTCGGAGGGGAAGAAGATGACCCCGACCTCCCCGGCCAGGGTCTCCAGCTGCTTGATGGCGGCCGGGCGGTAGACGTCGGCGGAGACGACCATGACGGTCTTCTTCTTGCGCTCCTTGAGGAAGCGCGCCAGCTTGCCCGCGGTGGTGGTCTTGCCCGCGCCCTGCAGGCCGGCCATGAGGATGACCGCCGGCGGCGCGACGTTGAGCGCCAGATCCTCGTTCGCCGCACCCATGATGGCTTCGAGTTCGGCGCGCACGATCTTCACGAAGGCCTGTCCCGGCGTCAGGCTCTTGGACACCTCGGTGCCGACCGCCCGCTCCTTGACCCGGTTGACGAACTCCTTGACCACCGGCAGGGCGACGTCTGCCTCGAGCAGCGCCATGCGCACCTCGCGCAGGGTGTCCTTGATGTTGTCTTCGGTGAGCTTGGCCTTGCCGGTAATGTGGCGCAGGCTTTGGGACAGGCGGTCTGTGAGATTATCGAACATGCGGACATCCAGGGCAGAAACGGCGGCTGACCGACAAGTATAACGAAAGAGCGCCTGACCAGGGATAGCCGCTGGGGCCTGTACCGCATGAATCCGTCAGCAGTGCCCGATTCGGCGGGCAGCTGAGAAGGGAGGGAAAGGCACCGGCGCCCAGGCCGGTGCACGAGGGGACGGGATCAGAAAATCAGCGAGAAGATGCCGATGACCACCACCAGGCCGATCAAAAAGATGATGCCCATGGTACCGCCGAGAAATTTAAGCATGGTCGCGACCTCTTCTAGATATGTACCTCTTGGGACCACCCGGTGGCGGCAAGGGTTCGCCCAGCCTGGCCAGCCGGCGCCAGGGCGCGGCTCAGACTTTCTGTACCGCCCTGTCTGTGCCACACTCGCCTGCTTTCCGCTCTGCTGAAACCGGACCATGCACGCCCTGCTGCCCACCCTCCTGGCCGCCGCCCTCTATCTGCTCGCGACCCTCTACCAGGGCAGTTGCCTGCTGCGCAAACAGCCATCGAACAAGCCCCTGGTCCTGGGTGCCGGCATCCTGGCCCTGCTGCCCCACGCCCTGGCGGTCTACCTGCAGCTGATCCTCGAGCCGACCCTGAGCCTGGACTTCTTCGACGCCTCGAGCCTGATCTCGGCGACCGCCATCGCCCTGATGCTGATCGGTTGCCTGCGCATGCCGCTGCAACCCTTGCTGGTGCTGGTCTATCCCCTCGGCGCCGTCACCGCGCTGCTGGCCGAATTCGTGCCGCCGGGCACCGTGACCCCGCTGGACGTATCGCCCAGGATCGTCGTGCACGTACTGCTGTCGATCATCGCCTATGGTCTCTTCACCCTGGCGGTGCTGCAGTCCTGCCTGGTGCTGTTGCAGAACCATCAACTCAAGAACAAGCACCCCTCGGGACTGATCCGCAGCTTTCCGCCGCTACAGACCATGGAAAGCCTGCTGTTCGGCTTTCTCTGGGCTGGCTGGGTAGTGCTGTCACTGGCGCTGATCTCCGGCTGGTTCTTTGTCGAGGATATGTTCGCCCAGCACCTGATCCACAAGACGGTGCTCTCCTGCATCGCCTGGGTGGTGTTCGGCATCCTGCTGTGGGGTCGCCATCGCCTGGGCTGGCGCGGCCATACGGCGATCCGCTGGACGCTGCTGGGCTTCATCCTGCTGATGCTGGCCTACTTCGGTAGCAAGCTGGTGCGGGAATTCATCCTGCATCGTTGACAGTCGTCGTTCCACTACCTGCATAATCAGGCGACCGAACCACGTTCGGCGCGACCCGGCCAACAGCCGCTTCGCGCCCGGCACGTCATAACAGGTCGTCCCGCCCGTCCCCATCCTCGGACAGCCGCTGCCCCATCGGGCCGCTCCGGCAGACGCCTCCTACAAGAACGACTGCCCGGTAACCCTGCATGTCCACGACCGCTGCCGCCTTCGACGCGCCCACCTCCGTGCCGCGCAATTCCCCCACCCGCGTGGCCACCGCCAGCTTCATCGGCACCGCCATCGAGTTCTACGACTTCTATGTCTATGCCACGGCCGCGGCCCTGGTGATCGGCCCGGTATTCTTTCCCCAGGGCGCGGGCATGGCCCAGACCCTCAGCGCCTTCATCACCTTTGGCATCGCCTTCCTGGCGCGCCCCCTGGGTTCGCTGCTGTTCGGCCATTTCGGCGATCGCATCGGCCGCAAGTCCACGCTGGTGGCCTCGCTGCTGCTGATGGGCATCTCCACCACCCTGATCGGTCTCCTGCCCGGCTATGCCAGCATCGGCGTCTGGGCACCGATCCTGCTGTGCCTGCTGAGATTCGGCCAGGGCCTGGGCCTGGGTGGCGAATGGGGCGGCGCGGCGCTGCTGGCCACCGAGAATGCCCCACCCGGCAAGCGCGCCTGGTTTGGCATGTTCCCCCAGCTCGGCCCTTCCATCGGCTTCCTCATGGCCAACGGCCTGTTCCTGGCCCTGGCGCTGCTGCTGGACGACGAGCAATTCCGCGCCTGGGGCTGGCGCATCCCCTTCCTGCTCAGCGCCCTGCTGGTGGTGGTCGGCCTCTATGTGCGGTTGTCGCTGCACGAGACGCCGGTGTTCGCCGAGGCCATGGCCCGTCGCGAGAAGTTGCGCCTGCCCATGGTCGAGACCTTTGGCAAGCACGGCAAGGCGGTGCTGCTGGGCGCTCTGAGCATGGTGGTGTGCTACGCCCTCTTCTACATCTCCACGGTGTTCTCGCTGAGCTACGGAGTGAAGAACCTCAGCTACAGCCGCCAGGAATTCCTCGGCCTGCTCTGCGTGGCGGTGCTGTTCATGGCCCTGGCCACGCCGCTTTCGGCCTGGCTGGCGGATCGCTTCGGCCGCAAGCCGGTACTGGCGGTGAGCGCTATCGCCGCCTTGCTGTCGGGCTTTGCCATGGAGCCGCTGCTGACCCATGGTTCCAGCCAGGCGGTCGGCCTGTTCCTGGCCCTGGAGCTGTTTCTCATGGGCATGACCTTCGGCCCCATGGGCGCCCTGCTGCCGGAGATCTTCCCGACCCGGGTGCGCTACACCGGCGCCTCGGCGGCCTACAACCTGGGCGGCATCCTCGGCGCCTCCCTGGCGCCCTATGCCGCGCAGCAACTGGTGGAAGCCGGCGGCCTGAGCTGGGTGGGCGGCTATGTCTCGGCGGCGGCGGCCATCAGCCTGGTGGCGGTGCTCTGCATGCGCGAAACGCGCGACCAGTCGCTGTAGATTTTTCTACCCAATAAAAAAGGGCCCCGCGGGGCCCTTTTTTCGTGATGCGCAGACGACGTTACAACTCGACCTTCACCGCCTGGGACGCACGCACGGCCTTGGCCCGCGCGGCCTCGATGCTTTCATCGCGGGCCAGGGCCACGCCCATGCGCCGCTGCCCCTTCACCTCCGGCTTGCCGAACAGACGCAGTGCGGTGTCGGGTTCGGCCAGGGCCGCGCCGAGGTTGGCGAAGGCGGTCTGGCGCGAGTCGCCGTCCACCAGGATCACCGCCGAGGCCGAGGGACCGAACTGGCGGATGGTGGGAATCGGCAGGCCGAGGATGGCCCGGGCATGCAGGGCGAATTCGGAGAGATCCTGGGAGATCAGGGTCACCAGGCCGGTGTCGTGGGGCCGCGGCGAAACCTCGCTGAACCAGACCTGGTCGCCCTTGACGAACAGCTCCACGCCGAACAGACCGCGACCGCCCAGGGCCTCGGTGACGGCGCGAGCGACCCGTTCGGATTCGGCCAGGGCCTGCTCGCTCATGGCCTGGGGCTGCCAGGACTCGTGGTAGTCGCCCTTGACCTGGCGATGCCCGACCGGTGCGCAGAAGGAGGTGCCGCCGACGTGGCGCACGGTCAGCAGGGTGATCTCGTAGTCGAAGTCGACGAAACCCTCGACGATCACCCGGCCCTTGCCGGCACGCCCGCCTTCCTGGGCGTACTGCCAGGCGGCCTGCAGCTCGTCGGCGCTGCGCAGCAGACTCTGGCCCTTGCCCGAGGAACTCATGATCGGCTTGACCACGCAGGGATAGCCCAGCGCCTCGGCGGCGGCGGCGTAGTCTTCGTAGGTGTCGGCGAAGTAATAGGGCGAGGTGGGCAGGCCCAGTTCCTCGGCGGCGAGGCGACGGATGCCTTCGCGATTCATGGTCAGCTGGGCCGCACGGGCGGTAGGCACCACGGTGTAGCCCTCGCCTTCCAGCTCCACCAGGGTAGCGGTGGCGATGGCTTCGATTTCCGGCACGATGAAGTGCGGCTGCTCGCGCTCGATCACCGCGCGCAGGGCGGCACCGTCGAGCATGTCGATGACGTGACTGCGGTGGGCGACCTGCATGGCCGGGGCATCGGCATAGCGATCCACGGCGATGACTTCGACGCCCAGGCGCTGCAGTTCGATGACGACTTCCTTGCCCAGTTCGCCGGAGCCGCAGAGCAGCACGCGGGTGGCGCTGGGGGACAGGGGGGTACCGATACGGGGCATGACAGATCTCTCCGGCTGATATCAGGTCAGGAAGGCCGCACCGCTCGCTCGCGCCCGCTCGCCGCAACGCAGCAGCACCTCGCGGCGCTCGCTCTCGCTCATGGACATCCAGCGGGTGATCTCGGCGGCGCTGCGCTGGCAACCGATGCAGATGTCCTGTTCGTCCAGGGCACAGACATGGACGCAGGGCGAACGCACGGGTGAATCGGCGGTGGTCATGCGGCTTCCCTCGAATGGCCGCGCATTGTGCCCGTTAATACCAAATTTGGCATGTGCCTTTACCTTGCCGATACCGCTCAATCCCGCTTGGGCGGTGCCTTGAGCACGATGCCGGCGTCGTACAGCAGGTTGACCAGTTCGACGATGATCACCGCGGTCAGCCCCCAGATGCGGTGCTCGCCATATTGATAGCTGGGCACCTGCCAGCGCAGGCCATCGTGGTCGACCCGGAAGGTGTAATCCGGCGGCACCTCGCAGAAGAACCGCAGGGGCACGGTGAAGATCGCGGCGATCTCGGCTTCGCTGGGAATGTATTCGAGCTGATCCGGAATTAGCGCGACGACGGGGGTCACCGCCAGGCCGTAGCGCGACACCAGCGGACTCAGGGGCGCGATGACTTCCACCAGACCCGGTGGCAGCCCGACCTCTTCCTCGGCCTCGCGCAGGGCGGTGGCCACCAGGTCGGCATCCTCGGGATCGCGCCGCCCGCCCGGCAGGGCCACCTCGCCACCGTGGGTGGACAGGTTGCTGGCCCTCAGGGTGAGCAGCAACTCGGGATGCTCGCCACGAATGATGGGCACCAGCACCGCCGCTTCCTGGTAGCTTTCGGTGCCGCTCAGGGTGCGCGGCTGATAGTGACGCAGGCGCTGGAGCAACTCATCCACGCCAAGATTCTCCCTTGCTCATCGTATCCCCTGGATCATGGCATGCCCGCCGGGCAATCCCAAGTCCTGCCATCGCTTGCGAGGCCCGGGAGCGTCCCGGCACACTGCAGCAAAACGAGGATGAACCATGAAGCATTGCAATCACTGTGGCGGCCTGCTGGAAGCGCGCATTCCCGCGGGTGACAACCGGATGCGCCTGGTCTGCAGCCAGTGCGGCGCAGTGCATTATCAGAATCCGCGGGTGGTGGCTGGCTGCCTGGCGACCTGGGAGGGCAAGGTGCTGCTCTGCCAGCGCGCGATCGAGCCGCGCCAGGGTTACTGGACGCTGCCGGCGGGCTTCATGGAAAACGGCGAGACCACCACCGAAGCCGCCGCCCGCGAGACCCTCGAGGAAGCCGGCGCGCAGGTGCAGGGCCTGGAGCTCTATACCCTCTTCGATCTGCCGCACATCGATCAGATCTACATGCTGTTCCGCGGCGAGCTGGTCGACGGCCGCTTTGCCGTCGGCGAGGAAAGTCTCGATGTGCGCCTTCTGGACGAAGCCGACATCCCCTGGTCGTCTCTGGCTTTTCCGACCATCAAGCGAACACTAGAATGCTTTTTCGCCGATCGCCGTCGCGGCGAGTATCCGTTGCGTCACGAGGGCATGGCGCCCATGGTGGTCGCCCCCAAGCCTGCCTGAGCTCTTCCGAGGATCTTCCCGACATGCGTCCGTTGCACCTGTTGTTGGCGCTCTGCTATGTGCTGTGCGGTTCGTTGCTTCCCCAGCTGGCTCAGGCCAGCACCAGTGTCACGGTGATCCGCCAGCCGGCCGCGCCGCTGATCGACAAGGTGCTGGTGATCAAGTCGCGCAACCAGCTGCAGCTGCTCAGCGGCGATACCGTGATGAAGTCCTATCGCATCTCGCTGGGCAAGAATCCCCGCGGCCCCAAGCTGCGCGAGGGCGACCAGCGTACGCCGGAAGGCTTCTACTGGATCGACTGGCGCAAGACCAGCGACAAGTTCAACCTGGCCATGCACATCTCCTATCCCAACCGGGAGGATCTGGCCCGCGCGCATCAGGCTGGCGTACCCCCAGGCAGCATGATCATGCTGCACGGTACGCCCATCGACGAGGAATACCCCGAGTGGTACTTCAACTCGTTGAACTGGACCAATGGCTGCGTCGCGCTGACCAACCATGACATGCGTGAGGTCTGGGGCCTGGTCAAGGACGGCACCCTGATCGAGATCCGCCCCTGAGAGTCTATCCAAAGGCTGCTGCGCGTCGGCCGAACCGCGTTGAAGAGGCCCTGGGTCGCCAGTCCGACCTGGGCGGCCCCGTCGCAATGCTCATCTACCCTTCGTAAACTCGCGCGCGAGCCCGGTCGAGCGCGAGTCCGATCTGCTTCCTCAGGTGTCTTCGCGGGGGCGCCTAGGCCTTGTTTGGCTCTGGCTCGCGAACCTTTGCACAGACTCTGCGCCGATAGGCGTCCCCTGTCCTACCCCGCCACCTGCTCCGCCGGCGAGACGATGGTGGTCTTGCCACGCGACCGACCGCTGCTGAGATAGTCGGCGATGGACTCCTGGGTGACCTCGCCAAGGAAGTCGTTGTCGGCGCTGAGCACCGGCAGCCAGGAGGTATTGAACTGGTACATGCGTGACAGCAGGATGCGCAGGTGCTCGTCGAAGGCCGCGGTGGCCTTGAACGGGGTGACAAAGGGCGCCACCGGCCCGCTCTGGCCGCGCAGGTCACGCCGACGCACGTAGCCCAGGCCCTTGTTGGCGGCATCCGTCACCACCACATGGCGGCGGTCGTGCTCTTCCATCAGCTCCACGGCGTCGCCGATCAGGGTTTCGGCCTGGATCGACGGCGCATTGTCGGCCGCGTCCTCGGCACGGATCAGCAAGAGGCGCTTGAGGGTGCTGTCCTGGCCGACGAAGTTGCTGACGAATTCATCCTTGGGATGGGCCAGCAGGGTGTCCGGATGGTCGAACTGCACCAGGCGGCCGCCACGGAACACGGCGATCTTGTCGCCCAGGCGGATGGCTTCGTCGATGTCATGGCTGACCATGATCACCGTCTTGTTCAGCGCCCGCTGCATCTGGAAGAACTCGTTCTGGATAGCGTCGCGGTTGATCGGGTCCACCGCACCGAAGGGTTCGTCCATCAGCAGCAGCGGCGCCTCGGCCGCCAGGGCGCGGATCACCCCGATGCGCTGCTGCTGGCCGCCGGAGAGTTCGCGCGGATAGCGCGACAGGTACTGCTTGGGTTCGAGCTGCACCATGCTCATCAGCTCGGTGGCGCGCTCGCGGCATCTCTTCTTGTCCCAACCCAGCAGCTTGGGCACCACGGTGATGTTTTCCTCGATGGTCATGTTGGGAAACAGACCGATCTGCTGGATCACGTAGCCGATGTGTCTTCTGAGGGTCACCTCGTCAATGCCGGTGGTGTCCTCGCCATTGATCAGTACCCGTCCCGAGGTGGGTTCGATCAAGCGGTTGATCATCTTCAGGGTGGTGGTCTTGCCGCAGCCGGAGGGGCCGAGGAAGACGCAGATCTGGCCCTCCTCCACGGTGAGGCTCACGGCGTCCACTGCGGTCACGTCCTTGCCGTGCTGCTTGAAGGTCTTGGTCAGGCGGTCGAGTTCGATCATCTGGGGCTCCTTAAGAGGCGCTGCGCAGGCCGCGCGGGGTGAGGCGGCGTTGCAGCCACTGCAGGACGAGGTCGGCGACGATGGCCAGCAGGCTGACCAGCACGGCGCCGACGATGAGAGTGGCCATGTCGCTGCGACTGATGGCGGTGAGGATGAGCACGCCCAGGCCACCGGCGCCGATGGTGGCGGCGATGGTCATGACGCCGATGTTCATGACCACGGCGGTGCGCACCCCGGCCAGGATCACCGGCAGGGCGATGGGCAGCTCGACCATCCGCAGGCGCTGCCAGAAGGTCATGCCGATGCCGGCGCCCGCCTCGCGGATCCCCGGTTCGACGCTGGTCAGCGCCAAATAGGTGTTTCTCAGGATCGGCAGCAGCGAATAGAGGAACACCGCGGTGATCGCCGGCAGCGGACCCAGGCCCTGGCCGAACTTGGAGTAGAACGGCAGCAGGAGACCGAACAGGGCGATCGAAGGCAGCGTCATGACCACCGTTGCCAGCGCCTGCAGCGGTCCGGCCAGCGCAGGGTAGCGGGTCATGAGGATGCCCAGGGGCACGCCCACTAGGATCGCCAGGGTCACGGCGACGCCTACCAGGGTGATGTGCTGGCGGGTCAGTTCGAGGACCTGCAACCAGTCGATGTGATTGAAGGAGGTGACGAAATCCATGGGTCACTGCCCTCCGTCTAGGGGATGCTGGGCAAGGAAGTCGCGAGCTACCTGGGCCGGAGTCTGTCGCTCGATGTCCACCTTGGCGTTGAGCTGGCGCATGGTGGCCTGGTCCAGGCTTTCCGCCAGGGGCTTGAGCAACGTGGCGAGATCCGGATGCCTTTCCAGGTAACGGGCGTTCACCACCGGCGCGGCGGTGTAGTCGGGGAAGTAACCCTTGTCGTCTTCCAGCACCTTGAGCTTGAAGGCGTCCAGGCGGCCGTCGGTGGTGTAGACGAGACCGGTGAAGACCTGGCCGTTGCGCAGGGCGGTGTAGACCAGGCCCGGGTCCATCTGGCGGATGTCATCGCGGGTGTAGCTCAGGCCATAGGCCTTGACCAGACCGGCGAGGCCGTCGGAGCGGTTGGCGAACTCGATGTCCAGCGCGGTGAGGTGCCGCTTGCCCGCCTCGGCCTTGAGCAGCCCGGCCAGGTCACTGATGCTGTTGAGTTCGGGATGCTGCCGGGCGACCTTCTCCGGCAGCGCCAGGGCATAGGTGTTGTTGAAGCGGGTGGGCGCCAGCCACGCCAGACCGACCTTGGCGTCCAGCTGCTTGACTCGCTGGTAGGAGGCGTCCTTGTCCAGTCGTTCGGTGACATGGTTGTAGGCCACCAGCGAAGTACCGGTGTATTCCCAGGTGAGGTCGAGCTGGGCGTTCTTCACGCCGTTCCAAGCGATGGTGCTGCCCAGGCCGCCGACGATCTCCGGCTGGTAGCCGTGCCTGGACAGATACTGCCCGGTGAGTTCGGCGAGGATGGCCTGCTCGGTGAAGACCTTGGCACCGATGCGGATCGGATCGGCCTGGGCACCACTGGCCAGTGTCAATCCGAACCAGGCGGCGCCCAGGGCGATAAGCAACTTCTTCATCTCGTCTCCTTAGCGGGCCAGGCCGCGTTCCAGCCAGAGGCGACTGGCAAGCAGCACCAGGCCATCCAGCAGCAGCGCCAGCAGTGCGGTAGCGGCGGCGCCCAGCAGCAGCTGTGACTGGTTCTCCAGGGCGATGGCAGGAAAGATCAGGCTGCCCAGGCTGTTGGCGCCGATGAGAAATACCAGCGGCGTGGTGCCGACATTGATCGCCAGGGCAACCCGAACCCCGCCGATGATGATGGGCACGGCATTCGGTAGCTCCACCTTGGTCAGCACCTGGGCAGGCGTCATGCCGATGCCGGTGGCCGCTTCCTTGAGCGAGGCGGGCACGTTCTTCAGCCCCTCGTAGGTGTTGCGCACGATGGGCAGCAGCGAGGCGAGGAACAGCGCCAGGATCGCCGGTCCGTCGCCAATGCCGACGATGCCCAGGGCAATGGCCAGCACCGCCAGCGGGGGGACGGTATTGCCGATGTTGAACACCTGCATGAAGCGCTCGGCGCTGCGGGCGAATCGCGGTCGACTGAGCAGGACCCCGGCGGGGAGTCCCACCAGCAGCGCCAATACCATGGAAACGACCACCAGGTAGAGATGGGCCTGGAGATAGAACAGCAGATCCGCGCGATAGGTAGCGAGGGTATCCCTACCGATCCAGTGCACCAGCAGCGCCAGGATCACCACTCCCACGGCCGTGCCGAGCAGGAGGGTCTTGAACTTCGCCATGTCAGGCTCCTTCAACGGGCGGACAGGCCGCATGCCTTCCGAGTGCGGACCTCGCGACAGGAGCGAGGCGCAGGACGGCTGTCCGGGTTCAGGGTCGAGACACAGCAGGGCATGGCGGGTATGCCGGCTGGACCAACGGGGCACTGCGGATCTCGGATCTGCCTAGCCCTTGGGTGTCGCTCCCTGGGGAACGACATGGCGCCTTGCCTCGACCGAAGAGATTGACGCCCATCGCAGTCGATAGTTCGTCAGCTCCTTTTCAGGCTAACCCAATAGACTCGCTCAATGCCAATCCGATCGCGAAAACTGCATGACTTGACAGAGTGAAAGGCCCGGGCGAGAGGCTTTCATATCGCATCAAAAGGGAGAGGCGCGGGCTAGAGCCGCTGACAAATATGTGACGATAAATTTAATACACTTACTGTTAGCTGCTTTGCAGCACCAGCGCGAACCCGGTCGCAGATAGCGTCGCGAGCAGCCTCGGTTTCGTGGAGCGCCACACAGCCTAGCTGACGTACGGTCATCACTGAAACATCTTTTTGTGCGCCAGTGCGATGACGAGGTTTTGGCACCTCTTTATCATGCCGACGAGTGGCTGACGCTTTGAGGGAACATTCAGCCATACCAAGGTCAATAGGTGGCCCAGTGATAGCACCAAGCGCCATTCCTGGTACCGCCATAAAAACAGACTATTCATCGAGCTAACTTCAAAGGGAACGTTATGAATGACATGACGGCTTGTGCATCGTTGGACTCTGCTGTTCTATCCTCTGCCCCGGTAATGCTGCTGCAACCCAAGGTGGAAAATTGGGTCGTGGTCTATGCTCATGGCGGCCTGATCGCCGACTTCGATGACGAGGCTTCGGCCCGCCGCGAAGCAGAGCAGTGGGCTGGAATCTGCCTGCGTCGCTAAACACCGCTTTCGAATGATCTGCCTGCGCCATCAACCGATGGAAAGTAGTCACAGGCAGCTCATTACCCGCTCCAGCGGCTTTCATCCCGCCCCTCGCCAGACACCCCAACGTCCGGCTTTGCGCTGCCCGCCAGCCCTACCCAGCTCGCATTTCCACTGATTTCGCCTGGCATTAACGTTGTCTGGCGCACCTTCTGAGCGTTGCACTGCAACTTCCCGGCGTCTCTTCAGGCCTGATGGCGAGTCGAGCCCCTGCGCCCGATCACCCAACGTCTTCCGTCACTGTCCGGGACCTTGCCGATGACGCTACGCCTGAAATCCGCTATCACAACCCTGTTCGCCCTGCTCAGCCTGGCAGCCACACCGGTCACCCAGGCCACTCCGCGGGATTTTCCCACCGATCTGATAGGCCTGAATTTCTCCGGCGCCGGCTTCGCCCCTCACGTACTGCCGGGCAAACCGGGCACCAACTATTTCTTTCCCGACGCCGGTCATTACCGGCGCTGGGCGGCCAAGGGTATCCGGGTGATCCGCTTCCCGGTCATCTGGGAGCGCCTACAGCCGCGTCTGGGGCAACCCCTGGACCCCGCCTACGCCAAGCTGATCGACCAGACCCTGGACAATGCCAAGCGCTATCGCATTAGCGTGATCCTGGATCTGCACAACTACATGAGATACCGCGGCCAGATCATCGGCAGCGCGGCGGTGCCCTATCCGGCCTATGCCGATGTCCTGCAGCGAATCGCCCAGCGCTGGCACGAGCACCCTGCCCTGGCCGCCTACGACATCATGAACGAGCCCCACGATGCGGTTGAGCAGTGGCCGGTGGCGGCGCAGCATGGCATCGACGCCGTGCGTGACGTCGATCGGGCGCGACCGATCCTGATCGAAGGCAACGGCTGGTCCAGCAGCTATCTCTGGCCGCGCTACAACGCCAAGCTGCTCGGCCTCAAGGATCCGGCCGACAACCTGATCTATTCGGCGCACGTCTATTTCGACAACGACGGTGGCGGCAAATACCTCAAAAAGGATATGACCGATTTCGACCCGGATGTCGGCATCCGCCGGGTCGAGCCCTTCATCACCTGGCTCAAGCAGCACGGCAAGCGCGGTCACATCGGCGAGTTCGGCGTACCCGACAACGATCCGCGCTGGCTGGCAGCCATGGACAGGTTGCTGGCACGGCTGCGGCAGGAATGCATCCCGGCCATGTACTGGGCAGCCGGCCCCAACTGGGGCGACTACCCGCTGGCAATCGAGCCGGTCAAGGGCAAACCCCGGCCGCAGTGGAGCGTGCTGCAGAAGTACGTGAAGCCCGCCGGCTGCCAGGCACTGGGCCCGCGCTGACCGCAGCGCCGCCAGGCGAACCAGGCGGCGCCTTCTTGCAGTTATGCGACAACATGTCCGGAAATCGGTGACTGCAATCACAAAACGCTTGGCCATGGACGGTCGGGCAAGAACTTGCTGGCGTTTAGCGATCAAAATGTAACAGCAAGTAATAGTGCGACTATTAAGACGCTTGCGACGCACAAGAGAAAGGATGCCATGTCAGCTATCGTATTTCCGCACTACCCCTGTGCTCTTTCCCCCTAACGGCAGCGCTGCATCCGTTCGCCTTTCTTGCCGCACCCTCAGGGATTTCCCATGGAAAGATTTGTCGCTTTGGATAGCTTTCGCGGCCTGCTCGCCGTCGCCGTCGTCCTGTTCCATACCTATGTCGCTCAGGCCGCCTCGGAAAATCCGCTGATCGCCAATGCCTACCTGTTCGTTGAATTCTTCTTCGTGCTCAGCGGCTTCGTGCTCATGCACACCTACGAAAACCGTCTGCGGACCCTGGACGACTATCGCGATTTCGCCATCAGTCGCTCGGCGCGGATCCTGCCGCTGCACCTGGCCATGCTCGGGCTCTATGTACTGCTGGAATGCGGTCGCCTACTGGCGGAAAAGCTGGGGGTCGGCTTCAACGATCCGGCTTTCAGCGGCGCTACCGCACCCGAGCAATTCCTGCCCAATCTGCTGCTGCTGCAATCCTGGCTGGGCCAGGCCATCACCGGTTCGTTCAACTACCCGTCCTGGAGCATCAGCATCGAGTTCTACCTCTATCTGATCTTCGGTCTGCTGGTGCTCAAGGGCCAGGGTCATCAGCGCCAGTGGTTCCTGGCGATCGCCCTGCTGGCCTTCGTGCAGCTGCTGTTTCCCTTCCTGCCGCTGAAGACCGAGATCTTCCGCGGCCTGTCGTGCTTTTTCGCCGGCGCCTGCACCTATCGCCTCTACGTCTGGATCAAGCAGCACAACCAGGGGCAATTCGGTGGCACCCTGCTGGAGCTGGCCTGCCTGATCGCCGGTGCCGCGGTGATGACCTCCGATCTGCCGGTGCCCAAGAAGGGCGTGCTGGCGACCCTGGTGTTCTGCGTCACCGTCCTCACCTTCGCCTTCGAGCGCGGTCTGGTCTCCAGCGTGCTGCACCAAGGGCTCTTCGTACGCCTGGGGATGCTGTCCTATTCGATCTACCTGTGCCACGCCGCGGTGATCTTTGTGGTCAAGAGCGCCTTCATCGTGCTGGGCAAGCTGCTGCACCAGGACCTCACGGTGGTGGCGCCCTCCCATGATGCGCCGCTGCCCTTCATGATCCGCTACATCGCCACGGGTAGCGTCGTGCTGGACAACCTAGTGGTGCTGGTGGAACTGGCGGTGGTCTTCGCCTTCGCCTGCCTGACCCACAGGTATATCGAGATCCCGGGCATGGCCCTGGGCAAGCGGCTGGTCCGCCGCAAACGCACCCCGCCCTGCTGCGACGGCAACATCCAGCCGCAGCGCTGAGCGGCGCCTGGCGCAGCCCTACCGACCTCAAGCCGGTGGGGCTGCCCTCTGCTATACTCCGCCCCCTCTTTTTTCTTCCCGCCCAGGTTCATCCATGACCACCCAGGCCGCCGAAGTCGCCAAGCGCCGTACCTTCGCCATCATTTCCCACCCCGATGCGGGCAAGACCACCATCACCGAAAAGCTGCTGCTGATGGGCCAGGCCATCGCCGTCGCGGGCACGGTGAAGTCGCGCAAATCCGACCGCCATGCGACTTCCGACTGGATGGAGATGGAAAAGCAGCGCGGCATTTCCATCACCACCTCGGTGATGCAGTTCCCCTACCGCGAGCACATGATCAACCTGCTCGACACCCCCGGCCACGAAGACTTCTCCGAAGACACCTACCGCACCCTGACCGCGGTGGATTCGGCGCTGATGGTGCTCGACGGTGGCAAGGGCGTCGAACCCCGCACCATCGCCCTGATGGACGTCTGCCGCCTGCGTGACACCCCCATCGTCAGCTTCATCAACAAGCTCGACCGCGACATCCGCGACCCCATCGAACTGCTCGACGAGATCGAGGCGGTGCTCAAGATCAAGGCCGCGCCCATCACCTGGCCGATCGGCAGCTATCGCGACTTCAAGGGTGTCTATCACCTCTCGGACGACCGCATCTACGTCTACACCCCCGGTCATGGTCACGAGCGCATCGCCACCAAGACCATCGACAAGCTGGACTCCGACGAGGCCCGCGCCCACCTGGGCGATCTCTATGAGCGCTTCGTCGAGGAGCTGGAACTGGTGCAGGGCGCCTGTCACGAATTCGATGGCGAAGCCTTCCTGCGCGGCGAGATGACCCCGGTGTTCTTTGGTACCGCCCTGGGCAATTTCGGCGTCGACCAGGTGCTCGACGCCGTGGTCGACTGGGCGCCGCGCCCGCTGTCGCGCGCCGCCCACGAGCGGGTGGTGGAACCGGTGGAAGAGAAGTTCTCCGGCTTCGTGTTCAAGATCCAGGCGAACATGGATCCCAAGCACCGCGACCGCATCGCCTTCATGCGCATCTGCTCGGGCAGGTACGAGAAGGGCATGAAACTGCGCCACGTGCGGATCAAGAAGGACCTCAAGATCGCCGATGCCCTGACCTTCTTCTCCAGCGAGCGCGAGCACCTGGAAGAGGCCTTCGCCGGCGACATCATCGGCCTGCACAACCACGGCACCATCCAGATCGGCGACACCTTCACCGAAGGCGAGCTGCTGGGCTTCACCGGTATCCCCCACTTCGCCCCGGAACTGTTCCGCCGCGTGCGCCTGAAGGATCCGCTGAAATCCAAGCAGCTGCGCCAGGGCCTGCAGGAACTGGCCGAGGAAGGCGCCACCCAGGTGTTCTTCCCCGAGCGCAACAACGACATCGTGCTCGGCGCCGTGGGCGTGCTGCAGTTCGATGTGGTCGCCAGTCGCCTGAAGGAAGAATACAAGGTGGAGTGCGCCTACGAGGCCATCAACGTCTGGTCGGCGCGCTGGATCGAGTGCGACGACAAGAAGAAGCTCGAGGACTTCAAGAACAAGGCCTTCGAGAACCTGGCGGTGGATGGCGGTGGTCACCTCACCTACCTGGCGCCGACCCGGGTCAATCTGGCGCTGATGGAAGAGCGCTGGCCGGAGATCAAATTCCGCGCCACCCGCGAGCACCATTAAGCCCTACTGCCTGACCGGTGCACCTGGCGCCGGTCAGGCGTACCGTCCTCCTCCCTGCATCGTCCAGGCGGATCGCCGGCTCTCCTGCCGGGTCTTCCCGCATCAGTCCCGGTCGGAAGACTCGGCCGCGGCTTCCAGCTCCACCATCGTCAGTTCCAGCTCTGCCCGCTCGGTCCACTGGCCGTCCAGCTCGGTGCGTACCGCCACGCCCAGTTCCTTGAAGTCGGCCACCTGCTTGACCAGGTTGCCCGGGCCGCCCACCAGTTGGCCGCAGGCCTTGCGATAGGCTTCGCCGGCCTTGTCCAGACTCTTGCCGATGCCGTCCATGCTGCCGAGAAAGGTGCGCAGCTTGTCGTAGACCTTGCCCGCGCGCTCGGCCAGTTCGGCGGTATGGCGATTCTGGTCTTCGAAGCGCCAGAGCTGGCGGACGATGTTGAGGCTGGTCAGCAGGGTGGTCGGCGTCGCCACCAGCACGTTCTGCTCGATGGCGCGCTGGAACAGGCTTTCGTCGGCCTTGAGCGCCTCGACGAAGGCCGATTCGATGGGGATGAACAGGAAGACCATCTCCGGCGAATTCAGCCCCGGCAGACTGAAGTATTCGCGATCGGCCAGTTCGCGGATGCGCTCGCCCACGGCGCGCACGTGCTCGCCCAGGGCCAGGCGCCGCTCGCCCTCGTCCTCGCTGTTGACGTAGCGGGTATAGGCGTTGAGCGACACCTTGGCGTCCACCACCAGGTGCTTCTTCTGCGGCAGATGGATCAGCACGTCCGGCCGGCGACGCCCGGCCTCGGTGGTGAAGCTGCGTTCGCGGACGAAATCGCGGCCCTCGCGCAGGCCGGAGCGCTCCAGTACGTTTTCCAGGATCAGCTCACCCCAGTTGCCCTGGGCCTTCTTCTGGCCACGCAGGGCGGTGGCCAGGTCGTGGGCCTCCTGGGTGATCTGGCGGTTGAGCTCCTTGAGGTCGAGCAATTGCTGGCCGAGCGCCGCCTGCTGCTGGACATCCTTGTGGTGGATGTCCTCGACCTTGGCGCGAAAGCCTTCGATCTGCTCGCGGAACGGCCGCAACAGGGCATCCAGGGATTGCTGGCTGTGCTGGGCGAAGGCCTGGCCCTTGGCGTCGAAGATGCGTCCGGCCAGTTGTTCGAATTCCAGCTTGAGTTGCTCGCGACTCTCGCGCAGTAGTAGCTGCTGCGCCTGGAAGTGCTCTTCCTTCTGCTCCAGGGTGGTCCTGAGCGTGGCGTGCTCTTCGGCCAGGCGCGCATGACGCTCCTGCACCTCGGCGTGCAGCTGCTGCTCGCGGTGCTGGCGCTCGCGCAGTTCGGCGAGCTGCTCCTGGCTGCCCTGCAGCTGAGCCCGGGTGGCCTCGGCCAGGGCGTGCTGTTCGGCGGCCTGCAACTGGGCCTGGCGGGTCTGCTGGCGCAACTCGGCCTCCAGCTCGCGAGTGGCCTCCAGCTGGCGCTGCAGGGTGGCGGTGCGTTCACGCTCGGCGCCCAGCTCCACCACCTGGCGACCATTGGCCAGCTCGGCCCGTTGCAGGTCGTCGCGCAGCATGTCGTAGCGCTCGGCGGCGCTATCGAGTTGCTGTTGCAGATAGCGTTGGCGCCCGGTCAGCCAGACGGCCGAACCCGCCCAGCCAGCCAGCAGCAACAGGGGAAGCACAAGGGAAACGAAAGGCAGGGAAGTCATGGCGCTCTCATCGCGGACGGCTCCCCTCACCTTAGGCAGGCGCACGGGGAGCGTCCAGCATTTATCTGTACATTTACACAGTGTTTCGCAAATCCAGATCCAGCCCGCTGACGCGGCGGACCCGTCGGGCCACGGCCTCGGCGAAGATGCCGCCGCGGGCCTCGATCAGGGTGAAATCATCGCGCGCCCGGGTGATGCCGGTATAGACCAGCTCCTTGGTCAGCACCGGACTGAGTTGCTCGGGCAGTAGGAGCGCCGTATGGGCGAATTCCGAGCCCTGGGATTTGTGCACGGTCATGGCGAACACCGTCTCCACCGCCGCCAGCCGACTGGGCAGGACGAATCTCAGGCCACCGCTGCCATCGCCGCGGGGAAAGGCGACCCGCAGGACCTTGCGCCCCGGCTGGTTGGCGTCCGGCAGGCAGAGGGTGATGCCGATGTCGCCGTTCATCAGCCCCAGGCTGTAGTCGTTGCGCGTCACCAGCACCGGGCGGCCCTCGTACCAGCCATGCTCGCCCGCGAGCAGACCGGCCGCCAGCAGGGCGCTGGCGATGCGCAGGTTGAGGCCTTCCACGCCCCAAGGCCCCTTGCGCACGGCGCAGAGCAGCTGGAAGTCGTCGAAGGCGGCCAGCACCTGGCCGGCCCAGCGCGTCCAGGCCGGGTCCTCCAGCACGGTGTCGAGCTGGGGCCGGGTCTCCTGCAGGACCTGCAGATAATGACGATAGCCGCGGGCGCGCCCGCGCCCTTCCAGCACCAGGCGTTCCAGGGCACGATCCTCCGGGCCCTTGAGCAGCACGCGATGAAGATCGGCGTAGCCGCCGTCGACCAGCACCTGCTGCGCAGCCGGGCCGTCCTGGGCATTGACCCGACGGGCCAACTGGCCGATGCCGCTGCCGGCACCGAAGCGCCGCGAGCGTCTGAGCATCACCACCTGCTGCGCCAGGGCGTCACCCTGGTCGTCGCCGACCGTCAGCGGCGTCTGGGCCAGCGACTGGCCACTCACGGCTTCCAGCCAGGCGCGGGTAGCCGGACTGTAGCGTCCGGCCTCGGCATCCCGACAGAGATCGCCCAGCACTGCGCCCGCCTCCACCGAGGCCAGCTGATCCTTGTCACCCAGCAGGACCAGGCGTGCCCTGGGCGGCAAGGCCGCCAGCAGGCTGGCCATCATTTCCAGGTCGATCATCGAGGCTTCGTCCACCACCAGCACGTCCAGCGGCAAGGGCTGCCCGCGGTGATGGCGGAAGTGGCGGGTGTTGGGCCGACTGCCCAGCAGCCGGTGTACCGTGGTCACCCCGGTGGGGATGTGCCGACGCAACTCGTCGTCCACCGGCAGGCGACTGACCTGGCCGCCGATGGATTCGGTGAGGCGCGCAGCCGCCTTGCCGGTCGGTGCGGCCAGGCGGATACGCAGGGGGCGACCGGCCGCCACCGCGGGCGCCTGGAGCAGCGCCAGCAGTCGCACCACGGTGGTGGTCTTGCCGGTGCCGGGGCCGCCGGTAATGATGCTGAAGGCGCCCCGTACCGCCAGGGCGCAGGCCAGTTTCTGCCAGTCGGGTTCGCCACCCGCGTCGGGATCCGGCGGAAACAGCCGGTCGAGGCGCTCCGCTAGATCCGCCGGCAGCGGCTCGAGAGTGGCCAGGCGCTGACGCAGGCTGGCGGCCACCGCCCGTTCGTAACTCCAGTAGCGCCGCAGGTAGAGGCGCTCGCCGCCCAGCACCAGCGGTCGTTCCGGACAGCTGCCGTCGCCATCGACCAGGACGCTGGCCCGCAGCGCCCGCTGCCAGGCGTCGAGGGTCTGGCCATGCAGCAACTGCGACGGCAAGAGCGAAGCGCGCGCCTCGTCGCCCTCGGGCGGCAGCGACAGGGCGGCGTCGGGATTGCGCAGGGTGGCGGCGAGATCCAGGCAGACATGGCCATGGCCGAGTTGATGGCTGGCCAGGGCCGCGGCCAGCAGCACCGCCGAGTCGCCCTGGGGTTCGAGTTCGCCGAGAAAGCTGGTGAAGGCCCGGTCCACCTGGCGCAGCCAGCCGCGCTGCACCCAGAGCTCCAGCAGGCGAAAGAGGTCGTCACGCTGTTCGAGCGGGGCGAGGGGACGCTCCTGGGCCAGGGATGCCAGGCGCAGCAGCCGTTCGGTGGCGGGGCTGAAATCAGACATGGGCATTCTCCGCACCACTGAACAGCAGATCCAGGGTCTCGATCAGGGCCTGGGCGGGCCGCTCGACGAAGACGCCGTGGCCGGCCGGATCGCAGCCGCGCAGGAAGAGGTAGACGGCGCCGCCGAAGTGGCGCCCGTAGCTATAGTCGGGTAGCCGCGCCTTGAGCAGCCGGTGCACAGCCAGGCTGTAGAGCACGTACTGCAGGTCATAGCGCTTGGCCAGGACAGCGGCCTCCATGGCCGCACGGGTATAGGCCCCGGCCTCGGCGCCCAGCCAGTTGGACTTGTAGTCCACCACGAAATAGCGGCCCTCGTGCTCGAAGACCAGGTCGATGAAGCCCTTGAACAGGCCGTTGAGCTGGCCCGGCTCCAGCATCGGCCGCGCCTGGCCGCCATGGGTGCCACGACTCACCATATCATCCAGCCGCTCCAGATCGACGCCATGGGTGGCGAACCAGAATTCCATCTCCACCTGGTAGCGCGCCAGTTCGCCCAGGTGCTGACTGCCTCCCGGCAACGGCAGCGGCAATTCCAGCAACTGGCGCAGCCAACCCTGCAGGATGGGAATCCAGTGATTCCAGCCACGCCGCTGGCAACGTCGGGCGATCAGGTCGTCCAGCCGCTCGGGCGCAGCCTGGATGGCGGTGAAGCCTTCCTCGCCGACCCACTCCAGCAGGCTGTGCAGAAAGGTGCCAGGACCGGGTCCGCGGGGAAAGCGGTGCAGGTCTTCGCCAGCCGCCGGCTGACGCGCCTCGTCCGGAGCGAGGCGATCATCGTCGAACAGCTTCTGGGCCGCCGGGGTATCCAGGTCCAGCTCCAGATTGAACGGCCCTTCCTCCCGCGCCTCGCCCAGCCGCGTGCCGATGCGCAGGGCACTGTAGGAGGCGATCCACCAGTCCTCGCGGGCCGCCCGCCGGGCTGTCAGCGCCTTGAGGGTCACCGGGGCTTCACGGGCCTCGGGCAGGCGGGCCGGATCGGCGGCGGGCAACGGCAGAATCAGGGTGTCGGATTGCGCACCGACCAGGGTGGTCAGGGCCGCGTCCAGGGCCGCCGAACTCGCCAGGGGCTCGCCACCGGTGGCCAGGTAGCCCAGAGCACTGCGGGCGAAGCCGGATTCCTTGCTGCGCCCGCGCTTGAGATCGACCACCCCGACCCAGCAGGCATGGCGGGCCCGGGTCAGGGCGACATACAGCAGGCGCAGGTCTTCGGCCAGACGCTCGTCGTCGGCGCGGGCCAGTTCCCCGGCGGAGGGCTTGAAGGTCCGGCGCACCTGCCCCTGGTCATCGTGATAGCGCAGCGGCAGCGTGGCGCCCTCCTCGGCGCGATAGGCGCAGGCGAAGGGCAGGAACACCAGCGGGTATTCCAGGCCCTTGGACTTGTGCACCGTCACCACCTTGACCAGCTCGGCGTCGCTTTCCAGGCGCAGGATCTGCTCGTCGGCGGCCCCCTGGGCGGCCAGCTGCTCGGCCAGGTGGCGAATCAGCGCCTGCTCGCCGTCCAGCTCGCCAGCGGCGCGCTGCAAGAGCTCGGCGAGGTGCAGCAGATTGGTCAGCACCCGCTCGCCATCGGCGCGGGCCATCAGCCGCTGCGGCAGCCGGAAGTCCTGCAGCAGGCGCCGCAGCATGGGCAGCACCCCCTGGCCGCGCCAGAGCTGGCGATAGCCACGGAATTGCAGGACCCGCGACTCCCAGGCCTGCTCGTCGTGGTTGAGGGCATCCAGTTCGGCCAGCGGCAGGTCGAGGGTCAGGCTGCCCAGGGCGGCGCGCAGCCGGCGATCCACATCGGGCTCGGCGCAGGCCTTGAGCCAGTCCAGCAGGCAGCGGGCCTCCTGGGCGGTGAATACCGAGTCCTTGTCCGACAGGTAGACGCTGCGCACCCCGCGCCGCACCAGCGCCTGGCGCACCGCCTGGGCTTCGCTGCCGGCGCGCACCAGGATGGCGATATCGGCGGGCCGCAGCGGCACCAGTTCGCCGTCTTCACGGCGAAAGCCGGCCCTGTCCTCGGCGGCCAGGCTCAGCAACCGGACGATCTCGCTGGCGGTGCTCTCGGCCAGGGTGGCGCGATAGGCGGTGCCGGCCAGGGGCTCGTCGCTCGCCAGTTGCCAGAAGGTCAGGGCCGCACCCGGTACGCCGTCGATTTCCAGGGCTTCGCGCCGGCCCTGGGCGCGAACCGGCTCGAAGGGCACCGGATTGTCCTCACCCTGGCGGAACAGGAAGGCAGCGCGCGGTGCCGTCATCTCGCCATGTTGGAATACCTGGTTGACCGCCGCGACCATGGCGGCGGTGGAGCGGAAGTTGGTATCCAGCGAGTGCAGGTGGCCGGCATTGGCGCGACGTGCCTGCAGATAGGTATGGATATCGGCGCCGCGAAAGGCATAGATGGCCTGCTTGGGATCGCCGATCAGGAACAGTCCGGTGCCCTCCCCTGCGCCGTAGACGGTGCTGAAGATGCGGTACTGCACCGGATCGGTGTCCTGGAATTCGTCGATCAGCGCCACCGGGAACTGCTCGCGGATCAGCGCCGCCAGCCGCGCGCCGGCGCCATCGGCCTGCAGCGCCCGGTCCAGGCGGGTAAGGATGTCGTCGAAACCCAGCTCGGCGCGGCGCAGCTTCTCGCGCTCGAATTTCTGCTGCACCCAGGCCGCCGCGTGCTCCAGCAGCGGCACCTCGGGGCTGGGCAGCTCGGCGAGTTGCCCGGGCAGCCGCGCCATGGCCGCCAGGGCCGGATGATCCGGCGGACTGGCCTTGGTCCAGGCCTCGGCGAAGCCCTCCTCGGTCAGCCGGGTAAAGCCGGTGCCGATATCCAGGTCCTCGCTGGCGGGGTTGTCCGCCCAGGCGACCAGCTTGTCGCACCAGGGTCCGAAGAATCTCTTCTGCAACTTGCGGCCGTCGACCACCTTGGCATCGCAGCCGGCCTGGCAGAGTTCGCGCAACTCTTCGGCCCACTTGCTCCAAGGCGCCTTGAGCCGCGCCAACCGCTCTCGGCGTTCGGCCAGGGCGGTAGCCAGCAGGGCGGCGGGTTCGCCCCGGGGGGCGCCCAGGGCCTCGCTCAACATGGGGCGCAGGCGCGCGGCCAGGGCACGGGGTTCGCCCCAGTGCTCGATCACCCAGTCCAGCGCTTCCCCTTCGAGGGGATAGCAGAAGCGCCGCCAGTAGTCGCGCACCACCTGGGCGAGCAGCTCGCTCTGGTCCTGCTCCAAGTTCTGCACGAAGAGACTGCCACTGTCGAAGGCGTGCTCACGGAGCATGCGCTGGCACCAGCTGTGGATGGTGGAGACGGCCGCCTCATCCATCCACTGGGCGGCGATGTCCAGGCGCCGGGCGCAATCGGCCCAGGCCTCGACGGCAAAGTCCTCGCGCAATTCGGCGAGCAGCGGATCGGGCGCGGCGATCTCGTCACGGAAGAAGCGTGCCGCCTCGGCCAGGCGATGGCGAATGCGATCGCGCAACTCCTGGGTGGCGGCCTCGGTAAAGGTCACCACCAGGATCTGCGGCGGCAGCAATTCACGCCCGAAAGCCGTCTCGGGTGTACCGTGCCCCAGCACCAGACGCACATAGAGTGCGGAGATGGTGAAGGTCTTGCCGGTGCCGGCACTGGCTTCGATGAGCTGATTGCCCTGTAGCGGAAAGCGCAGAGCGAGCGGACGCTGACTCATGCCTGCGCCTCCCCGCCCACCACCTGCCAGCCGGCGGTGTGCACCGGCGCATAGAGGGTCTGGCACCAGCCATCGAATTCCTCGTCGGCCAGCAAGGCGGCGAAGTCCGGATACTGCCGACGCAGTGCCGGGTGGGTCGCGGCCTCGCCCTGATAGGCCTGCTCGGCGGCGGCCAGGGCCTTGTCCGGGTCATTGGCCAGCCAGGCGAAGGCGGTGCGCGGCGCGACGGGCAGTGGACGACGCTGGCCCAGCGCCCACGCATCAAGCAACTCGTTCAGCTGACGCCGGGCCAGCTCGGCGTCCAGCGGCGCCAGTAGCAGCGTCAGATCGGTCGCCACCACCGCGGTGGTCAGCTGTAGGCCACCGGCCGCGGCGACCAGATGTTGCACCCAGGGTCGCAGCAGCCGATGCCATTTGCGAGTGCGGGTATTGCCCAGGCCATTGGCCTGGGCGGTCAGGGCCAGCAGCCCCTCAGGGCCACGACGCAGCCGTTCGAAGTTGGCCACCAACTGCAGCTCTTTATGTGCGAGATCCAGGGTCACGGCCTCTTCCAGGGGTTCGGGCCAGCGCAGCGCCAGGGCCTCGACCTGGGCGACCACGGCGGGCAGCGGCTCGCGCAAGGCCCGCCCGGCCCGTTCGCCAAAGCCCGCCAGCGGCAAACGACCGCTGCCGCGCAGGCGCTCGGCGGCGGCCATCAGCGCCTGATCCGCTTCGGCCGGCGTGGCCAGCGCCGCCGCCAGCAGGTCTTCGCCCAACTGGTAGCGGGTCAGGGCATCCAGGCCGAAGGGCTCTTCGTCTTCCGCCGGCGCATCGGGCGCCGCGAAGTGCACCTTGAGGCGATTGGCGAAGAACAGATCCACCGGTCCGCGCAGAAAGCGCGCCAGGTCATCGAGGCCCAGGGGCTCTTCGGGTACCAGCGGCGGCAACAGGTCATCCTCATCGCGGGTGGTGCAGTCATGCACGCCCAGCCATTCGGCGGCAAAGCTGAAATAGCCGCGCTCGCCACGGAAATAGCGGGCGCTGAAGGGTTGCAGGGGATGCGCCTGGGTGAAAGCCGGGAGCAGACGCTCCGGCTCTTCTTCATGACCCTCCAGCCGCCAACCGGCCTGAAGATGGTCACGCAACTGGGCGACCAGCACCGACGGCGGGCGCTCGCTGTTGTCGCGGATGCTGCGCCCCACCCAGCTGACATAGAACTGATCGCGCGCCGAGAGCAGCGCCTCCAGCAGCAGATAGCGGTCGTCTTCACGCCGCGAGCGGTCACCGGGACGATAGTCCTGGGCCATGAGATCGAAATCCAGCGGCGACTGGATGCGCGGATAGGCGCCATCGTGCATGCCCAGCAGGCAGACCACACGGAAGGGAATGGCGCGCATGGGCATCAGGGTGCAGAAATTGACCGCCCCGGCAAGAAAACGCTGGGCCAGCCCCCCGGAATCCAGTCCGGCCAGCCAGGCCTCGCGGACCACGGTGAGCGGCAGCTCTTCATCCAGGGCGACGTCCTCGCACAATTCCAGCCAGCGCTCACGGAGATTTTCCAGCTGCTCCAGCAGGTATTCGTCGTGCTCGTCCTGGGCGCTGAAGAACAGCGCCAGCAGCGCCTGCAGGCGGGCGCCCCACTCCGTTGGCCGGGCTGGCTGGGCCAGTGCCGCCTGGGCCGCGTCCAGGGCATCGAGCAGATCCACCAGCGGCCCGACCAGGGCCGCGTCCAGGCCACCCACCTCGTCGAAGGGCTCGATATCGCCCAGGGCGGCGCCGCTGCCCACGGCGTAGCCCAGCAGCATGCGCCTCAGCCCGAAGCGCCAGGTGTTCTGCGTCAGCCCCTCGGGCAGATCGAGACGACTGCGCTGCTCGGCATCCAGCCCCCAGCGCACGCCGGCGCCTTCCAGCCAGAGGTGCAGGGTCGGCAGATCGCCTTCGCGCAGTCCGAAGCGGGCGCGCAGCGCCGGCACATCCAGCAGATCGAGGATTTCGCTCAGGGCGAAGCGGCTGTCGGGCAATTGCAGCAGATGCTCCAGGGCGATCAGCAGCGGCTGGAAGCCACGCTGGTGCTGATCGGCCAGACTGAAGGGAATGAAGCGCGGATCCTGGCGTTCGAGCTGACCGAACACCGCACGGATGTGCGGCGCATAGGCATCGATGTCCGGCACCATGACGATTACGTCGCGTGGCCTGAGGCTGCCATCGCTGCTGAAGCGCGCCAGCAACTGGTCATGCAGGATCTCCACTTCGCGCTGCGGACTGTGGGCCACATGGAAGCGCATGGACCTGTCGCGCGCCGGATCCACTGCCGGCCAAAGCTCACGGGTCTCGCTCAGCGGACGCAGTTCGAGGATATCGTCCTGCAACTGGCCGAGCAGGTGCTGGGGTTCGGTGTCGGCGAAGAGGTCGATGCGCCCGCCGTTGAGGTCCTCGAACAGGCGCCGATAGCCATCGGGTTCGTCGAATTCGTCCAGCAGATGGATGTAGTCGCGCCCCTGCTTGCCCCAGCTCGCCAGCAGCGGCTGGCCGTGCTGGTGCAGCGCCTCGGCATCCAGCGTCTGCGGCATGCCCGGCTTGCGCTGCTGGCGCCGGTAGTTCTGCCGCAACAGGTCCTGGTCGGCGACGATGTCGGACCAGTGATGGCGACAGGGATTATGCACGCAGAGCAGCACCTGGCTGAAGCGCGCCAGGGCGGCCAGGGCCTCGAGGGTCTGCGCCGGAATCGCCGACAAGCCAAAGATCACCACCCGCCGCGGCAGACCAGCCGGCGCTTCGGTAGCCGCCTGCATTACCTCCAGAAAGCGCCGGTGCACGCCGGCCCGGCTGCGGGCCAGGCCGCCGTCGCCCACATCGGCCAGCAGCGCCCGCCACAGCTGCGCCTGCCAGCGACAGCTCTCGGGCAGGGGGCGCCGACTGTCACGCAGGCTGGCCAGCCGATCGCGGCCCGCTGCCCAGTCGTTGAGCCAGTCGGCGCGGTAGACCTGGTAGCCGTCATAGAGATCGGCCAGACGCTCGGCCAGTTGGTAGCGCTTGCGCAGATCGCCGTCATCGTCGAGAAAACGCCGCAGTGCGGCAAAGTCGGGCTGCATGAGCAGGGTCGGCAAGAGCCGCATCAGGCGCCAGGTCAGGGGCGCGCGGTCCAGCGGTGAGGAAGGCGGTACCTGGTCACGACCCAGTACCTGGCGATAGGTCCGCCAGAGAAAGGCCGCTGGCAACTGCACATCGAGGGCTGCGGCCACTCCGCAGCCGCCTTCGTCGTCCCCGCGCGGATCCTCGGCCAGCGCCAGCTTGAGCCACTGGGCGATGCCATTGCTCTGCACCAGCACCTGTTCGTTTTCCAACGGTGCCAGGGGATACCGTCGCATCCAGCCGACCGCCAGGCCGCGCAGCTCTTCGAGCCGATTGCCGTGTACCACCATGAATCCGGGAGTGAGCGCCTCGGACATCCTACGCCTCGCTGTTCGCTGTCTGCGACCAGGGTAAGGATCACCCGCGCCGGATACCAGTCCGCAATGTGCCTACCGACGCATGACGCAGCGCACAGCCGCTCCTGTCTCCCCGCCTGAAACGAGGTTCCAGCCGGTAGACTCAGCCTCTATCGGCCGCCGGCCATCGACAGGATGTTTTCATGCGTTTCCTCGTTGCCCTTCCCCTGCTCCTGGGCGCTGCCCTCGCCCATGCCGATAACGGCGAACCGGTCGACTGCTCCAGCCTGCAGGCCCAGTTACCCCTGCCCCTGCTCCAGCAGACCTCCGGCTTGCCGCTGGCCTATACCCGCCAGATCGCCGGCGGCTGCGCCTTCACCGACCGCGACACCGGCCAACCGGCCAACTACCTGCTGGGCCTGTCGGCGGGCTACGAAAATGGTGGCAGGGCGCTGCCCAAATTACGCCGGCAGGTGCAATCGCTCAGCGAGCAACTGGAGTGCAAGGCCATCGACGGCCTCGGCGAAGGCGCTAGCGCCTGCAGCAAACCGCTGCTGGGCACCCAGGTGTTCTTCATCAAGCGCGACCGCATCCATACGGTAACGGCGTCGAGTCCGCTGGAATACGAGAAACCCGAACTGGCGGCCAAACTGCGCCAGGCAGCCCAGGCCACCGCCCAGGCGTGGGCGCAACGGCTGTAGAGGAAGGCGCATCCTAAGCTTGTCTGAGAGGTCGCCGAGCGAAGGCCAGGCCAGGCCAGGCAAGGCAAGGCAAGGCAAAAATCTGTGAGGAAGCGGAGTTTACGAGTGGTAAATGAGCATTCCGAGCGGATTTTTAACGCCGCATGGCCGAGCGCAGGCACTTTTCAGACAAAGCTTAGTGGCCGCGCCAATTAAGGTCTTCTGAGTAGAGATCGTCTTCCAGCTCGTTGCCAGGAATGGCATGTTCTTCCGCCGCCCAGGCACCCAGGTCGATCAGTTTGCAGCGGTCAGAACAGAAGGGCCGATTGGCGCTCTTCTCGCTCCATTCCACGGGTGCGCCACAGGTGGGGCAGTCCACGGTGAGAGTGCTCATGCTTGGCCTCCGTCAAGGGTCAGATAAAAGGAATGCAGGCGCTCCACTTCGGTGTAGAGCGTGGCGAGATCGCCGTCGTTGCAGATGACGTCATCCGCCTTGGCCAGCCGCTCGGCCCGTGGCAGCTGCGCCGCCAGGATGGCCCGCACCTGAGCCTCGTCCACCCCGTCACGGCGCATGGCTCGCTCAAGCTGCAGCGCTTCCGGCGCGTCGATCACCAGCCCGCGCCGGACCAGCGCCCGCTGCCCGGATTCGAACAGCAGCGGCGACACCAGGATGGCATAGGGCGACGCTGCGCGGGCCAGGGCCGCCAGGATTTCCTGGCGAATGAGAGGATGCAGCAGGGCTTCCAGCCAGCGCCGCTCGGCCGGATCGGCAAAGATTGCCGCCCGCAGCGCCGCCCGATCCAGACTGCCATCCGGCCGCAAGACAGCCGACGAAAAATGCCCGGCGATCTCGGCCAGCGCCGGCCGTCCCGGCTCCACCACCCAGCGGGCGGCCTGATCGGCGTCGACACAGGTGATGCCCAACTGGGCGAAATGCTCGGCAGCGGCGCTCTTGCCACTGCCGATGCCCCCGGTCAGGCCGAGGGTCCAGGCAGAAGTCATCGGAATCCGGCGAAGTTCAGGTACAGGCCGGTTATTTGATCACCCCAGAGCAAGGCAATCCACCCCGCCACGGCCAGATAGGGACCAAAGGGCAAGGGCGTACTGGTTTCCGCCCGCCGCAGCCGCAGGGTGATGACGCCCAGGATGGCACCCACCAGCGATGACAGCAGAATGGTCAAGGGCAGGATCTGCCAGCCCCCCCAGGCACCGAGCAGCGCCAGCAACTTGAAGTCGCCATAGCCCATGCCTTCCTTGCCGGTCACCAGGCGGAACAGCTGGAACACCAGCCACAGACTCAGATAACCCGCCACTGCGCCCCAGACGGCATCACCGAGATTGGTGAACAGCCCGAACTGATTGGCGACCAGCCCCAGCCACAACAGCGGCAGAACGATGACATCCGGCAACAACTGGTGATCGGCATCGATCAGACTGGCCGCCAACAGCCCCCAGGTCAGCAGCAGAAAGGCCCCGCCCTGCCAGGTCACGCCCAGGTGCCAGATGACCCAGGCGGACAGCAGCCCACAAGCTAGCTCAACCAGTGGATAACGTAGGCTGATGGAAGCCTGACAACCCTTGCAACGACCGCGTAGGAGTAGATAACTCACCACCGGCACGTTTTCCCAAGGCCGCACTGCGCGCTGGCAATGGGGGCAACGGGAAGCAGGCCGCGCCAGGTTGAAAGGCGCCCCTTCCGGCTCGGTCGGCAGCTCCAGCACCTCACGCGCCTCCGCCTGCCAATCCCGCCTCAGCATCACCGGCAGCCGATAGACCACTACGTTAAGAAAGCTGCCTACCAGCAGCCCCAGGATTAGCGCGCACAGCGCAGCAGCCAGCGGCGCGCCGGCCAGGAACTCCAGAAGTACCATTAAACGACGTTGCCGAGTTGGAAGATGGGCAGATACATGGCAATGATCAGACCACCCACCAGGACCCCAAGGACCGCCATGATCATCGGCTCCATCAGGGTGGTCAGGTTGTCGACCATGTTGTCGACTTCATCTTCATAGAAGGTCGCGACCTTGGACAACATTTCGTCCAGCGAACCCGACTCCTCGCCAATGGCCGTCATCTGGATAGCCATGGAAGAGAAAACCCCAGTAGTACGCATGGAAAAGTTGAGCTGCATACCGGTGGAGACATCCCCCTTGATCTTCTCCACCGCATTGCGGAACACGACGTTGCCGGTTGCTCCAGCTACCGAGTCCAAGGCATCCACAAGCGGGACCCCCGCCGCGAAGGTGGTGGCCAGGGTCCGGGCATAACGGGCAATGGCAGACCTATAGAGAATTGAGCCAATGAGCGGGATCTTCAGCAGCCCCCGATCCGTAGCGTCACGAAATTTCTCCGACTTCTTGTAGAAGTGCCGCAGGACGAAAGCCAGCACAAAGATCCCGCCCAGTACCAGCAGCCACCACTCCTGCAAGACCTCGGAAATGGCGATGACCATAAGGGTAAAGGCCGGCAATTGAGCTCCGAAACCTTCGAACACCGACTGGAACTGAGGTACTACCTTGATCAGCAAAATGGCCGATACGATGACTGCGACCACGACCACCGCCGCCGGATAGGTCATGGCCTTCTTGATCTTCTTCTTCAGCGCCTCGGTCTTTTCCTTGTAGGTGGCTACCCGATCCAGCAGGGTTTCAAGGGCACCCGATTGCTCGCCGGCATCCACCAGGTTGCAATAGAGGTCGTCGAAATACTGCGGCTGTTTGCGCAAGGAGTTGGCCAGGCTATTACCCGCGGCGACATCCTGCTTGATGTCGTCGACCATCTTGCGCATGTTGGGATTGTCGAAGCCCTCGCCGATGATTTCGAAGGCCTGCAGCAGGGGTACACCTGCGCTCATCATGGTCGCCAGCTGTCGGGTGAACAGGGCGATATCCATGGGCTTGATCTTCTTGCCCTTGCCGAATAGCGACACCGACTTCTTGCGCACCCGGGTCGGATTGATCCCCTGCTTGCGCAATTGCGCCTTGATCAGCGCGGGATTCAGGCCCGTCATCTCGCCCTTCACCTTGGTCCCTTTCCGATCGGTCCCCTCCCAGGTGAAGCTGCCCAACTTGATAGTTTTATCGGCCATGGCCTCGACTCACAAAGACTCGGTCCGCCTTGGCGGACGCGTCAGAAGAATGCTCTATGCAGAGCCGGTTGCGGCTTTAAAGGCAAGCATCGCGCCAAACGCTGACGGCTTTAGCACTCTGCGGCAATCAAGACGCATGGACAGCAACTATCCGACGCACCGCTCTAGTCCCCTCTCCCGCTGGGAGGGGGCTACGGTGAGGGAAAGCCCCTAGTCTTTGGTCACCCTATTGATCTCCTCCAGACTGGTAATCCCCTGCATCGCCTTCACCAGTCCCGACCGCCGCAGATCATTGAAGCCCTCTTTGCGCATCCGCACCGCGATCTCGATGGAGTTGCCCTCCTCCATGATCATCTGTTGCAGCGCCGGAGTGACCTTCACCACCTCGTAAATACCTACCCGCCCGCGATAACCCGCATTGCAGTCCTCGCAGCCGATAGGCTGGTAAAGGGTGAAACTGCCAATCTCTTCCTCGCGGAAGCCCTCGGCCAATAGCGCCTCACGGGGTACCTCATGGACTCTCTTGCACTTGTTGCACAGCTTGCGCGCCAGGCGCTGGGCGATGATGAGGTTGACCGAGGTCGCCAGGTTGAAGGCGGGCACCCCCATGTTCCGCAGGCGCGTCAGGGTTTCCGCCGCGCTGTTGGTGTGCAGGGTCGACATCACCATGTGACCGGTCTGGGCCGCCTTGATGGCGATCTCTGCCGTTTCCAGATCCCGGATCTCACCCACCATGATAACGTCAGGATCCTGACGCAGAAAGGCCCGCAGCGCCTGGGAGAAGTCGAGCCCTTGACGCGGGTTGACGTTGACTTGGTTGATGCCTTCCAGGTTGATTTCCACCGGATCTTCCGCCGTGGAAATATTGATGTCTTCGGTATTGAGGATGTTGAGGCCTGTGTAGAGGGATACCGTCTTGCCGGAACCTGTAGGTCCAGTCACCAAGATCATCCCCTGCGGCTGCTTGAGCGCCTGCAAGTAGAGCTCCTTCTGCACATCCTCATAGCCCAGGGCATCGATTCCCATCTGGGCGCTGGAGGAATCCAGGATCCGCATCACGATCTTCTCGCCCCAGAGGGTGGGCAGAGTGTTGACCCGGAAGTCGATGGACTTGGTCTTGGACACCTTGAGCTTGACCCGGCCATCCTGGGGTTTACGGCGCTCAGAGATGTCCATGTTGGACATCACCTTGAGCCGCGCCGAGATCCGTGACACCAGTTGCACGGGCGGCCGCGCCGCCTCGTGCAGGACGCCGTCGGTACGAAAGCGCACCCTGTACATCTTTTCATAGGGCTCGAAGTGCAGGTCGGAGGAACCCTTCTTGATGGCATCCAGCAGCATCTTGTTGACGAACTTCACCACGGGCGCGTCGTCAGCATCGGTGCCCGCAACAGCTTCCTGGGGTCTTTCACCGCTCTCGGTTTCCAGATCGAGATCGATATCGCCTAGATCCAGCCCGCCAGTGCCGCCATCGAGATACTTTTCGATGGCCTGGTGCAGCTTGTCATCCTCGACTAGCACCACCTCGACGGCAAGCTTGCTGCCAAAGGACACATCATTAATGGCTTGCTGATTGGTCGGATCAGAAAGCGCGATGAAGAGTTTATTGCCCCTTTTGCTCAACGGCAGGAAGTGATGCTGTTGCATCAGCTTCTCGTTGACGATGTCCTTAGGCAACTGCTCTTTATCGATGGCGGCCAGATCCAGAAAGGGTACGCCAAATTCTTGAGCAGCCAATTCCGCCAGAGGCCGGCTCTGTACTAGCCGCTGCTGAACGAGATAGGTCACCAGCGGCACTTTGGCCTGCTTGGCCTTGACCACCGCCTGTTGCGCTGCTGCCTCCGCCAGCAGTTGAGCATCTACCAACTGCCGCGCCAGCCCTGACAGCATCACCGTCTCGTTCATCATCATTCCCACCTTTGGCTACAACAGGCGTTATAGCACCCCCCAGACCGTCCGCAAAATGGCGCCAGACAGCTGACATTTTTTGTCACGTGCTGCCCTTTTATTGACGCCCACCACATGAAAAGCGTGTTGTAGTCGCCACTTTTCTTTGGCACGGCCTGTGCTATACCTCAAACAGGCACGTTGGCCTGATCCAACCTCGGAGATTTGGAATGAAAGCTCAGAAAGGCTTTACCTTGATTGAATTGATGATCGTGGTAGCGATCATTGGCATTTTGGCGGCGGTGGCGCTGCCCGCGTATCAAAACTACACAACGCGTGCGCGTGTAGCAGAGGGTTTTGGCCTTGCAAGTGCCGCGAAAGTCAATGTTGCAGACGTTCTCTCCTCAGGAAATCCAAACGCTGATGCCGCTGGTTATAACTTAGGATATGTGCCTCCTCAACCGACCACCAATACTCAAAGTGTTGTTATTGCTCCTGCAACAGGCGTTATCACTATTACCACTACAGCTGCAGCAGGCGGTGGTACTCTTACGCTGACTCCTAATGCTCCTATCGGCACTGCACTTCCCAACGGCATTGCTGCTTTCACCCCGCCTGCACAAGCTATCGCATGGAGATGCCGTGCTGCAGGGTCTGCAGCAGGCGGTTTCATAGGCTCAGCAGCAGGCACCCTCGTAGCAAACTTTGCGCCTGCCGAATGCCGCTAAAAAACATTTAGCTTTAGCATATAGCCAGCAGATTTGCTGGCTATATAACCTCACTATGAATAAATTAGCTCAAAAAACAAAAGCTTCCCTGATACATCTATCTGCTGCCAGCATAACAGCCGCACTATGCTATATACTCATAAAAACATGGTACCCGACACCATACTTTGAGATCTTGCATGGTAAAGAGATCCTCACCCTTGCAATAGCAATAGATGTCACCCTCGGCCCATTAGTAACATTTATTCTATTCAATCCAGCGGGCTCTAAAAAAGAGCTGTTTTCTATCGTAGCAATTGCAACCATATTACAAGTAACGGCTCTTAGCTATGGTCTATTTAAAGCGGCTTATTCAAGACCGCTATTCCTAGCATTCGAAGGCAACAAATTTCGAATTGTCAGCTTACCCGACATCAATAATTCAGAGTTAAGTCTTGCGCCGGCGAACCTTCAAAATACTAGCCTGTCAGGGCCAAAGATAATATCGACAAAACTACTTGAAGCAGGAGACCCTGGACTCCTTGAAAGCATCCAGCTAGACATACAGGGCATTCATCCGGCCTACCGCCCGCAAAGATGGCAAAATTACGAAAAAGCAAAAAATCAAGTTCTTCAGCAAGCAAAAAAAATCGAGCCCGATAAAAATTTCGATATAAAAATAGAACTCTTGAAACCTAGCCACAAGAACATTGACGATGCTATATTAACACTTCCAATAGTCGCATATGAAAATCAAAGCAACTGGGCAGCCATAATAGATCCAATCTCCGCTGAAGTAATTGGATTTTTGAACTACAAATCCTTAAATAAAATAAAGTAGTCGCCAGATATATACGAAAGATACTACTATTACGGCATCCCCTTCCCCCCAAAAGCCCCCACCAC
>NZ_JAPDIQ010000018.1:0-40894 GCF_029872515.1 Pseudomonas flavocrustae
GTACTAAAACTAGCATCCTCCTCTGCCAACGCCACGTATAACCCCGCCAACTCAGCCGGCTGCCCTGCCCTTCCTAGCGGCGTATCCTGGCCGAACTCCTTCATCTGCCCTTCCAACTGCCCACCCGCCACCTGCAGCGGTGTCCATACCGGACCCGGCGCCACGGCGTTGACGCGGATGCCCTTCTTGGCCAGTTGCTTGGCCATGCCCTTGGTGAGATTGAGGATGGCGGCCTTGGTCGAGGCGTAGTCGATCAGCTCTTCGCCAGGATCATAGGAATTCACCGAGACGGTGTTGATGATGCTGGCGCCCGGCGGCAAGTGTGGGATGGCGGCCTTGCTGAAGCGGAAGACGTGATAGACGTTGGTCTTGAAGGTCCGGTCGAATTGCTCGTCGGTGATTTCGAGGATGTCCGCCTTGCTCTGCTGATAGGCTGCGTTGTTCACCAGCAGGTCCAGACCGCCAAGTTGCTGGATGGCCTTGTTCACGACATCTTCGCAGGCCTCCTGGGTACGGATGTCAGCCGGCAGGGTGATGGCCTTGCGACCGGCTTCGGTGATCAGCTTGACCACTTCTTGGGCGTCGGACTCTTCGGAAGGGTGATAGTTGATGGCCACGTCTGCCCCCTCGCGAGCGAAGGCGATGGCCACGGCGCGACCGATGCCGCTGTCGCCACCGGTGATGAGGGCCTTGCGCCCGGCCAGGCGACCCGAGCCGTGATAGCTGGTCTCGCCATGATCCGGACGTGGATCCATCTTGCTGGTCAACGCCGGCCATTCCTGGCGCTGCTCCTTGAAGGGCTCACGGGTGTACTTGGTGCGCGGGTCCTGCAGCGGCCTGGCGGGGCGAGTCGCGCTGGTGCCTTCCTGAGCAACGGCAGCACCGGAAGCAGCGGCAGCTAGCCCCACGGCGGAGCCAACGAGAACGTTACGACGCGTAAGGGAGTAATCGGTCATTGGAGCTCTCCGCATGGGCAGCTATCAATTGGAAGGATAAGAGGGTCAAAGCTGCGGCAAGGCTGGCTCCGCGAAGGATTAGGTATGACGACTCCGGCAAAGGTTTCCCGAATGGACTTCGCTCGTGACCGCTGACCTCTCCTCTCAACAATTGCGTAAGGCCGAGAGACATTAGCGAATCGCGAAATCTGGAGGAGGCAGCAGTGCGACACATCGCCACAGGCCTTCATGCACACTCAATGACCAGGCTTGCACAGCAGATAACCGAAGACTTATCATTGAAAGCTTCGTGCCGGTGTAGCTCAGTTGGTAGAGCGGCGCATTCGTAATGCGAAGGTCGTAGGTTCGACTCCTATCTCCGGCACCATCCTTCCGCTTCCTCCTCTCCTTGTCTTTTCAAAGCCTGCAAGGCCTTAGCCGCCTTGGGCCGCGCCTCTCTGCGTCCTTCCCCGACCTGAACCTTGCCTGCGGGCCAACTGCACACGCCCAATCAAACTGGCGACTCCCTGCTGCTCAGCTACTCTTACCCAGCGCATGACAGTGCCTTACACCGCCTGATTTCGGCTTTCTTGACGGCCGGCAAGACCTGAACGGCGGCTGACCAAAGGGTCGAATATCCAGCCCCTCTGTGGCACCATACCGCGCTGCGAAATCCCGCAATTTCTGCAATCCATCAGCCTGCCGCACGGATGCCTGTCCGTTGCGGAGCATGAGGCTGGCGACAGGCACGTTGAGAGAATAACCACGATGAGCCGCTCTACTGAGGTCGTGAGATGAAACTAACGAAGTATCTAAAACCAACCGGTTGGCTTCTGGCCGGTGCCGCCGCGCTGCTGCTCAGCGGGTGCGACGCCGTGCTGCTGGATCCGAAAGGCTCCATCGGCGTGCAAGAACGCAACCTCATCTACACAGCGTTCGGCCTCATGCTGATCGTGGTGATCCCGGTCATCGTGATGACCTTCCTGTTTGCCTGGAAGTACCGCGCGACCAACAAAGACGCCAAGTACACCCCGAACTGGGCTCACTCCTACAAGATCGAAGCCGTGGTCTGGCTGGTCCCCCTGGCGATCGTGGTGTTCCTGAGCATCCTGTCCTGGAAGACCTCCCACGAACTGGATCCCTTCAAGCCCCTCGACCATCCCGAGCAGCCGCTGGTAATCGAAGCGGTCTCGATGGACTGGAAATGGCTGTTCATCTACCCGGAGCAGGGCATCGCTTCGGTGAATGAAATCGCCATCCCGGTCAATCGTCCGGTGCAGTTCAAGATCACCTCCGAGTCGGTCATGAACACCCTGTCCATCCCGGCCCTGGGCGGCATGATCTATGCCATGTCCGGCATGCAGAGCCAGTTGCACCTGATCGCCGATCACCCCGGCGAGTTCGAGGGTCGCTCGGCCAACTACAGCGGCGCCGGCTTCTCCGACATGATCTTTACCGTGCACGCGGTACCCACCGCTGGCGATTTCGACGCCTGGGTGAACAAGGTCAAGCAGTCGGGTGGCAAGACCCTGGATCAGGCGAGCTACACCGAGCTGGCCAAGCCCAGCGAGAAGCAGCCGATCGCCTACTACTCGACGGTCGAGCCGGATCTGTTCAGAACGGTCATCAAGAAGTTCATGAAGTCCGACTTCAGCAAGCAGACCGATCACGTGATGGACATGAGCCAGCACGGTGGTCAACACGGTACCGAGGAATAAGTTATGTTCGGTAAATTAACTCTGGCGGATATTCCGTATCACGAGCCGATCATTCTCGTGACGTTCGTTGTGGTCGCCCTGGGCGGCCTTGGACTCATCGGGGCGCTCAGCTACTTCGGCAAGTGGGGCTATCTCTGGAAAGAGTGGCTGACCACCGTCGACCACAAGAAGATCGGCGTGATGTACTTCATCGTCGCGCTGGTCATGCTGCTCCGTGGCTTCTCCGACGCCATCCTGATGCGTAGCCAGCAGGCCATCGCCTCTGGCGGCGCCGAGGGCTACCTGCCACCGCACCACTACGACCAGATCTTCACCGCCCACGGCGTGATCATGATCTTCTTCGTGGCGATGCCGTTCGTGGCCGGCCTGATGAACGTGGTGACACCGCTGCAGATCGGTGCCCGCGACGTGGCCTTCCCCTTCCTGAACTCGCTGAGCTTCTGGCTGTTCGTGGCCGGCGCCGTGCTGATCATGATGTCGCTGTTCGTGGGCGAATTCGCCGCGACCGGCTGGGTGGCCTATCCGCCGCTGTCAGGCATCAAGTACAGTCCAGGCGTAGGGATGGACTACTACATCTGGGCCCTTCAGCTTTCCGGTATCGGGACAACCTTGACCGGCGTCAACTTCTTCGTGACCGTGCTGAAGATGCGTACCAAGGGCATGACCCTGATGCGCATGCCGATCTTCACCTGGACCTCGTGGTGTACTGCCATTCTGATCATGGCGGCCTTCCCGATCCTGACCGTGACTCTGGCGCTGCTGACCCTGGACCGCTACCTGGGCTTCCACTTCTTCACCGCGGAAGCCGGTGGCAACCAGATGATGTACACCAACCTGATCTGGGCCTGGGGCCACCCCGAGGTATACATCCTGATCCTGCCGGCCTTCGGCGTGTTCTCGGAAGTGACCTCCACCTTCAGCAAGAAGCGTCTGTTCGGGTATGTATCGATGGTCTGGGCGACGGTAGCCATTACCGTGCTGTCCTTCATCGTCTGGCTGCACCACTTCTTCACCATGGGTTCGGGCGGTAACGTCAACGCCTTCTTCGGCATCGCGACGATGATCATTGCGATCCCGACAGGGGTGAAGATCTTCACCTGGCTGTTCACCATGTACCAGGGTCGTATCCAGTTCACCTCGCCGATGCTCTGGACCCTGGGCTTCATCGTGACCTTCAGCATCGGCGGCATGACCGGCGTACTGCTGGCGGTACCGGGTGCCGACTTCGTGCTGCACAACAGCCTGTTCCTGATCGCCCACTTCCACAACGTGATCATCGGCGGCGCCGTGTTCGGCTACTTCGCCGGCATGATCTACTGGTTCCCGAAGGTGTTCGGCTTCAAGCTGAACGAGAAGCTGAACAAGCAGGCCTTCTGGTGCTGGCTGATCGGTTTCTATGTCGCCTTCATGCCGCTGTACATGCTGGGCTTCATGGGCATGACCCGTCGTCTGAACCACTACGACAACCCTGACTGGCACCCCTTCCTGGTGACCGCCGCCATTGGCGCCGGCATCATCGCCCTGGGCATCCTCAGCCAGCTGTGGATGTTCTACGTCAGTATCCGCGACCGCAATCTGCCGGAAAACGTGGACGTGACGGGCGATCCGTGGGATGGCCGTACCCTGGAATGGTCGACCTCGTCGCCGCCGCCCTTCTACAACTTCGCTGAAGTGCCAGAAGTGCACGACATCGACGCCTACTGGGGCATGAAGGAAAAAGGTATCACCGAGAAGAAGGATGCGGACTACAAGAAGATCCACATGCCGCGCAACACCGCTGCCGGCATCGTGATCAGCTTCTTCGCTCTGATCCTCGGCTTCGCCCTGATCTGGCACATCTGGTGGCTGGCCATCGCCAGCTTCGTGGGTTGCATCGTCAGTGCGGTCGTCCGCAGCTACGACGACGATGTCGACTACTACGTACCGGCGGAAGAAGTGGCGCGAATCGAAACCGCGCGCATTCAGTCCCTGGCGAAATTCAAGCAGGCCTAATCCAATGGCGAATCAAGTTATGCATAATGAAGTCGCCCATGCCGAGGAGCATGGGCACCACGACGCCGGATCGATGAAGACGTTCGGCTTCTGGTCCTACCTGATGACCGACTGCATTCTGTTCGGGACGCTGTTTGCGACCTATGCAGTCCTGAGCGGTGCCCATGCCGATGGCCCCTCCCAGAAGGACATCTTCGAACTGTCGTTCGTCCTGGTCGAAACCTTCCTGCTGCTGTTCTCCAGTATCACCTATGGCTTCGCCATGATTGCTCAGCACCATGGCAGCAAGGGTGGCGTTCTGGGCTGGCTGGCGGTCACCTGGCTGTTTGGTGCCGGCTTCATCGGCATGGAAGTCTATGAGTTCCATCACCTGATCGAAGAGGGCTACGGTCCGGATCGCAGTGCCTTCCTGTCGTCGTTCTTCGCGCTGGTCGGTACCCACGGTCTGCACGTGAGCTCGGGTCTGATCTGGATGATCGTGCTGATGCTGCAGGTCGCTTCCAAGGGCCTGACCACCACCAACGTGACCCGCCTGTCGTGCCTGAGCCTGTTCTGGCACTTCCTGGACATCATCTGGATCTTCGTCTTCACCATCGTCTATCTGATGGGGGTTCTGTAATGGCGCACGATCATAACGCCCACGGGCATACCGCCGAGAGCCATGGCACTTTCAAGAGCTACATGGTTGGCTTCATCCTGTCGGTCATCCTGACGGTCATTCCCTTCGGCCTGGTGATGTTCCCCACCTTCTCCAAGGGCGCGACCCTGGCGATCGTGGTGATCATGGCGGTGGTACAGCTGCTGGTGCACCTGTACTTCTTCCTGCACCTGAACACCTCCGAAGAGCAGCGTTGGAACGTGATCTCCTTTGGTTTCACCGTGGTCATCGTCGGTATCGTGGTCGTGGGATCCCTGTGGATCATGTACCACATGCACAACAACATGATGATCCACTGAACCGGGCCGACGTGATGATCAAGAAGTACCTTCTCGTGACGAAGCCGGGCATCATCTTCGGCAACCTGATCTCGGTTGCCGGCGGGTTCTTCCTGGCGTCCAAAGGGAGCATCGACCCGCTGTTGCTGCTGGCGACGGCGATCGGGGTGTCGTTGGTCATTGCTTCCGGCTGTGTGTTCAACAACGTGATCGATAGGGACATCGATCAGAAGATGGAAAGAACCTGCAATCGCGCCCTGGTCCAGGGCACGATCTCCTCGAAGGTGGCGCTGGCCTATGCCACCCTCCTCGGCCTGGCCGGGGTGGGGCTGCTGTACGGGGCGACCAATCTGGTCGCCACCGCCTTCGCGGTGATGGGTTTCGTGGTGTATGTAGGGCTCTACAGCCTCTGGCTGAAGCGCACCTCGGTATACGGCACCCTGGTCGGCAGCCTGTCCGGTGCCGCACCGCCGGTGATCGGCTACTGCGCCGCCAGCGGCCAGTTCGACAGTGGCGCTGCGGTACTGCTGCTGATCTTCTGCCTCTGGCAGATGCCGCACTCCTACGCCATCGCCATCTTCCGTCTCAAGGACTACACCGCGGCCTCGATTCCGGTACTGCCGGTGGCCAAGGGCATCGCGGTGACCAAGCGTCACATCGTCTGGTACACCGTGGCCTTCATGGCCGCCACCCTGCTGTTGACCGTGCTCGGCTATGCCGGCTACGTCTATCTGGCAGTGGCCGCCGTGATCGGCGCCTGGTGGCTGCGCCTGGCCTTCATGGGCTATCAGGCCGAGAACGACGTGCAATGGGCACGCAAGCTGTTCGGGTTCTCCATCATCGCCATCACCGCCCTGAGCGTCATGATGTCGGTGGACTTCCAGATCCCGGGCGACGTGCTGCTGACCTACGCACGCTGAGACGCAACGCTCCATGAAAAAGCCCGGCCTGGTGCCGGGCTTTTTCATGCCTGGGTGAAAGCCCCTTCACTAGTCCTGGTTGGTGATGACGCGCCAGGTCTGACGGAGGCTGGCGGGCAGGTCACCCCGCAAGCCATTCGGCGCCTTGCCGTCGCTGCCATAGATCGCCGCGTCCGCCAGGGTCCCTTCCATGCTGAAACTGCCATCACCGTAGACGAAGGGCACGATCCCACCGAGCAGACCATCGAGCTGGATACGCCCATAGACCGTATCCGTCCCCAGATTAAACAGGCCACTGTTGCTGCCGCCGGTGTAGGGATCCAGGGCATAGAGGTAGGTGGTAACGCCGGCGGTACAGGCGTCGGTGCTGGGTATCAGGGAGCTCATCAACAGAGTGCCGCTGAACAGTTGGGGCTTGTTGATCACCAGCTCGCCATTCAAGGGCAGATTCAGATACCAGCCCTGTTTGCCATTGGTCGCCGTATTGGCGTCATAGCTGACCGACGTCGTGGAAAGGATGTTCGCCGTACTGCTGACGCTGGAACCGGCGGAGCTGGTGTAGCTGATGCGCTGATCGGCGCCCGGGGTCTGCTGCTGCAGACTGGCGATCGTCAGAACTGGAGTGCTGCTGGCCGCCGATCCATCGGTCTGGCGATCCCAGATGCCATAGAGGGTCATGGCCTTGCTGGTATTGGCCAGGGCGTCGTTGGCCTCGAGATACTTGCCAGTACCAAAGAGCACCAGATGCCCCGTTCCACTCGGATGAGCCACGACCGCAGGACCGGCGGTGATCGGCTGAACCAGATTGGTGGTACCGGGCGCGAGGCTGCTGGCCTGGGCGGTATAGAGGGGCCGCCCCCCGAAGGCGACACGGAGGTTGTCCGCTACGGCCGTTGCGGTCAGGGAGGTACCGATCAGATCGAAGCGCTAGAGATTGCCGTGCAGGTCACCGGCATAGCCATAGTCGGCGATCAGGTCGCCGTCGACATCGGCCACGAAGGGCGAACTCAGCCCATTGGGTGCCGCCACGTTATCGGTGGCGGGCAGCGCCTTGATCAGGCTGCCATCGGCCACGTTCATTACATAGAGCACGGCGTTGTCCTGGGCACTGTTGTAGCCATTGCTGACCACCACGCCCCAGCCGCCGGTATGCAGCCGGGTAATGACGGGTTGGGCGTAGGTGAAGCCCAGGTCCTTGTAACTGGCGTCGGCGTCAGACTTTTCCCAGAGCAGCACCGGGGCATTGGGCTTGGTGATGTCCAGCGCAAAGATGCCCCGCCCTCCCCCGCGCAGCGTGCCGATCAGTACCGTGCGCCAGGCGCCGTTGAAATAGACGTCCCCCACCACCGGCGTATTGTCGACATAGGACTAATGCCCGCCGCCGTTGTAGCTGCGCTCGGTCAGCCGGTTGAGAGTGCCGATAACGGCGCTGGGAACGAAGGCATAGACCTCCTGCCCCTGGTCGTTGAAGGCATGCAGCATGCCGTCGTTGGCACCCACATAGATACGCCGCTCACGGGCTGCATTGGTAGTGCGGAACGTCGCGTAGGAATTGTCGCCAACGGTCGCGTTCATCAGAGCGATGGGACTGTTGGGGCCATCCACGACCACCGGTGAGGAATTCACGATGTCCCCGAGGATATGGCTGCGTGGCCGGAACGACGGCGTAGCGCCGGGCGCCTCCTGGCCACGATCCCCACGCAGATAATCCACCCGGCGACTGCCATAGGTATCGGTGGCACCCCCGGAGGTCTTGTTGAGACTGAGTCGTTGATCGGTATTCAGATTCGCCCAGGCGAAATCGGTCAAGGCGCCGCCCTTGGCCATATAGACCTTGCGAGTGCCAAAGCCGGTATTACCTGCAGCGTACTTGCCATCGAGTTGTTGAGCGGCGCTCCAGATCCTCGTCTGGGTGGTACCCGTGCGTTGGTACTTGATGACATCCCCGCTCCAGTCGGCACTGGAAAAGGATGGGGAATAGGTAAAGAGCGCGTTGGTGTCCCCTACCCGGGTGGGCGATACGGTCTGGCTGGCGCCGACGCTGGTGGACTGGGTGATCCGCGTGACGACCTTGCCAAGGGAGGTGATCAGATCGCTGGCGTTTTCCGCACTGAAGAACTCGCCCCGCGAATTGATCGCCGCGTGCCAGAGATCGTAGATGTTGTTCTGATTGACCGAGTTATCCGCCCCCGCCACAGGCCAGGGCGTAGTGCCTGCGGCCAAGCCAGCGTAGCCACCGGCGAAGGTATCGCCATCCCAATCGGGATTGATCAGCGCACTGCTCAAGCCGATACCTACGTAGAACCCCGTGAGATGCTGCCAGGTGGCGGGGTCATTGCGCGGATTCCAGTAGGGCGAAAGCGTATTGGGGCCCCGAACCTCGCTGTTGGTCACGGTATTGTAGGGCGGTACCTTGTTGTCGAGCCCGGGTTGGGCATCGGTGCGCCAGTAGAGAAAGGCCAGGTCTGCGAGAGTGCTGGAGGTGGTGTCTTGGAAGGGTGCCTGGGGTGAGTACTGCTGCCCGTCGGGGAGGGTCGCGGCAGAGCCGTCGGCGTTGCTGGAGGTAAAGGCCGAATTCCAGATCCCGTCCGTCACCACCAGACTATAGCTGGCGCGACAGCCATAGACAGGTGACTCGCTGTTACCTGGATCGTAGGCGTATGGGCTATTGCTCCCACTGGTCTTGAGCAGCTCGCCAACACGAGCAACCGCCTGGAGCAGCGGCGTGCTCTGGTTGTAATAGACATCACCGAGCCAGGTGAAGAAAGCCGCCCGGTGCGCACCAGCAAAGGGCCTCAGCCGATTGTCATAGGTCGTGGAGCTGGAGTTGCTGATGCCGCGGCAGTTGGCATTGGCCGTTACCAAGATGCAGCTGTCACTGGTACCTAATGCCTGCCAGCCAAGCCGGAGATTTTCCGAGGCATCCGCCAGGGCCAGGTTGGTCGCTGTCTGAGCGGCCAGGGCACGGCTGCGATAGAAGGAATACCAGTTAGCAAAGTTCTGCCGCTCGTCTGTGCCGTTAGGGCCCGAGGTTACGCCGACAGGTATCCGACGGTAGCAGTCCTCGGTCTGCAGAGAGGCGGGCAGACAATTAGCGAGAGTGGTGTCGTAAAGGTAATAATAAGCCGGGACACCTGCGATGGCCGTCGAGGTATTGGTATTGGCGGTGATAGTGTAGGTCACTGAGGAAAACACTCCACCCAGATCGTAATTTACGTTACGGGTGCAGGTGACGTTGTTGTAGGTGACTGATGCAGTATTGGCGATAGTGGCAGTACAGCCACCAGTGAGGGTCTGCCCTTTCAATAGGCGAGCGAGCAAAGACGAATCGCTGATGGATACTTGGGCGCCGTTGATGGACTCGGTAAAGCCGGCGCCTAAAAGGATGTCTAGTAACGTCAAACGACCGTAGCTAGAGCTGGTTCCTTGGAAGGTGCCGTTGCTTTTAAAATCCTGCGAAGGATTTTCCGCCAGCATGCTTGGGCTATTGTTCTGCAGCCCCGGATTTCCATAGGAGTTACCCCGCGCCACATCGGGATCTGTAGTAACCAGATTGGGGTTATAGCTCCAGCTCACGCGGTAGTCGGTGGCTAGATTGACGCTACCCAAGCCAGGTCGATAGCCATTCACATAGGCACTGGTAAAGCTGGTGGACAGTCGCGTACGGGTCAGCCCGCCCGTACTGCTGTAGCTCACCGCATAAGGCGCCGGATAGCTGATCGCCGGGTTGTAGTAGAGACTATTGAAGGCCGCCGATTTGGCACGGCGGGTTGGGCGGATGGCATCGGTATTGGAGGCATCCGGCACCACCGCCATCTGCATGCTGGTGGAATTGTCCAGGGTAACGAACAGATTGGGACCGACACTGTTGGTCAGAAACAGTGGCTGTTGGCTCAGATTCAGGGCCGCCGCCTGGGCCGCAGGTGCGGCCAGGGTCAGCAGCAGGGCCAGAGACCCGATGCCCGGTGTAGCTCGGCTCATGGCACCTCCAGGGCGACGACGCTCTGCAGAATCACCGGAAAGCGCTTACCGCGATCCTGGGCAACAGCGGTGATCCGAAACAGGTTGGTGGCTGGCGCCGAGACATCGACCGAGCTGCTACCTATGGCCGTCACTACCCAACGGGGTGTCTGGGCGAAGGAAGCGCTGCCATCTGAGCCGCGATAGGCGACCGTACGAGCCGTAGGCGCCAGGGGATCATCCTGATTCGACTGCAGCGCCGCGACAGCCCAGGTCTGGGTCAGGGCGCTATTATTGAGATCGCTGGCCTTGGTCAAGATGCAGAGGTCACCGCTAGGAGTTTCGGCGAACGCCTCGTTCAAGGTAGGCACGCTATCCAGGCAGCTAGCGAAACCTGCGCTGAAGGCGGTAAAGGCTGGCTCCTGGCTGAGGGCCATCAACCGCCGCTCCCCCTCGCGCAGGGCGGCCTCCGCGGCATTGAAGGCCTGGGTGTTTTCCAGGGCGGCGCCGCCGCTGCGGGCCTGCAGCAAGGTCTGACGCATGCTGGAGGCGGCCAGCAGCGACAGCAGTAATAACATTACCAGGGCGATCAGCAAGGTCGCACCGCGCTGACTGACACTGACGGAAGTCATAGCGCGAGATTCCTGAGGGTGACGGTGCTCTGCAGGATCTGCATAGGTCGACTGGCGTCCGCGATCTGCAGTCCGGTAAGGGTTTGCCAGTTGGCAGCCGCATTGCTGGCCACGTCACTGGGTAGCGCCTCGCGGGTGTTGAGTAGCGCCGCATAACGCACCGCGGGCGCATCCGCCTTGGGTGGAATGGACCAGCGAAAGTCCTGCAACCCCTGCACCAGCACCTCGCTACCTTTTGGGGTTAGAGTGCCATCTCGCTCGCTCCAGACCGTGCATCTCAGAGTGCCATCGCCTGGAATGTCGCTTGCCATATATCGCAGCTTTATCAGGACATTACCGCCGGTGTTGAGATTCACCCGGGGAATGACATTGCCCAGGCAATCCAAGTCCTTGCCGTCCAACGCCCCCTGATAGCGAATGCATACCCCGGTAGGCGCCTCGACGCTGTCCGTAGTCGCGCCAATGGTGACGCCAGGGTCAAAGACAGGGCATTTGATGCCATCGACTGGATCTTCCTTGGAGTCAATCCTGGGAAAGGCTGCCTCCAAATTGCCCTGATAGCGGATGTCGGCGCGGAAGCCGGTGCGCGCGAGTTGCCGATCGAGTACCTGGAAGATCAGCTGGGCGTTGTTGCGATTGCCGGTCTGGCCCTGCTGGAAGAGAAAGCTGCGCTTGTTGTTGATATAGATCTGCGAAACGCCCAGCACCAGAAAGGTGCCCATGGTCAGGGCGATCATCATTTCGATGAGTGAAAAGCCCTGGTGCCGGCTACGCGCAAAAAGTCTAATGCTCATGTCATAACTCCGAGCGTAGAGCGTAGTAACAGATACCAGCTGGGCAATTCAGTTGATCATTACTAACGTCTTGCCAGGCGATTACTACCATCACCGTTGCTCGTGCGGTGTTTTCGCAGACAGTCAGCGGTATCCCTGGGTCCGTGGGACCTGCTGGCAAGAGAGGTACCTTGGACGCTGGACACACTGCGAAACTGCTAGCGATCAAGGCGTCCGTCACGGGTAGCAGCGCCTTTGCCTGATTCAACCAGCAACCCAGATCCTGACCCGCCACCGTCTCGCCGCCCGCAGAGCGATCCCGGGTCAAACAGGTCTTGCCAGCATCGAGCGCCTTGGTGCGAAAGTTGGTGCCGGGCTGCTTGATGTAGGCCCCGTCGATCTTGACCTTGTCACTTGCCATCACCTGGTCGCGATTGCTGCGCATCAATTCGAGCAGCTCGTTGGCCAGCACCATGGCGTTGCTGCGTTGCACCGAATCCTGGGACAACGCCACGCTACGCGTCTGCAGGGCGACCATGCCCAGCACGCCGATGCAGATGATCACCAGACTGACCAGCACCTCGATCATGCTGAACCCACCTTTGCGGCGCTTCATCTAGGTGCACCCCACGGCGCTGGCACGGTTAGGCGTGTAGTCGATTACCGTCAGCACCCCACCCTGGTTTAGGGTGAATTGCTTGCCCTGGGTGAGCGCATTGGTGGCGCAGACGCGAATGGTGGCTTCGCCGCTGAGTTTCAGACTGCCATTGGGCTGGAAAGTCAGACTGGTAAGGGGAGCACCGCCGATGAAACCCGTCCCGTTGACGCCATTTCCCAGCCCGCCACCGTATTGCCGCAGGACTTCGGCATTGGGCAGCACCACGGTCTTGGCTGTGGTGATTTTCAGCGCGCCCATCCAGCCATTGGTATCTTCCGGCTCGGTGGTGATCACGACGTTCACTCCCCGGCTCATGGCTTCACTGCGCGCGTAATAGAGCGCGCGCTGCAACTCCCCGGCTGCCGCCTGGACGCGGTTGCTTTGCACCAGGTTCGCGAAGCCAGGCGCCGCCAGCGCCGTGACGATGCCCAGCAGCGCGATGACGACCAGGACCTCGATGAGCGTGAAACCCGAGAGGCGTTTCGACTGCATTCCCACCGCCTGAAAGCTCGTTACTTCACCTGATAGTAGTAAGGGCTCAGGCAGCCGCTATGACCGGCTATCGCTTCTATTTGCGAGGAAAGCTACCCGGATAAAGGTGTTCACCGGAGATGAGCGAAATAGAGCACAGCGTGATGAGCCGAGGATGGCAAGGCGGAATACGGGAAGCAGAAAGATTTCGGGATGACGCTCAGCCTGGCGCTGAGAAAATAATGTCCCAGAAACGCAAAAACCCTCCTGGCGGAGGGTTTCTGGTAAAAATGGTGGGTCGTGCAGGATTCGAACCTGCGACCAATTGGTTAAAAGCCAACTGCTCTACCAACTGAGCTAACGACCCAAATATGGTCGGGGTAGGGGGATTCGAACTCCCGACATCCTGCTCCCAAAGCAGGCGCGCTACCGGGCTGCGCTATACCCCGAGAATGGAAGTGGCTCCGCGACCTGGACTCGAACCAGGGACCCAATGATTAACAGTCATTTGCTCTACCGACTGAGCTATCGCGGAATTTCTCTCTTCCAACCCCTCTTACGTCAGTGCCTTTCGAGCTTTGCCGTAAGTGAGGTGCGCCATTTTACGGAAGTAGAAACAGACGTCAACACCTAGCCTCCTGTTTTTTCACAAATTTATCGGAAACGCCGGGCGACCCTGGGATCGCCCGGCCATTTCCTAGGCGAAGACGATCTCGTCGCCCTCCAGTCGACCCTGGATCCGGCTGTTCGGCGCGAAGGCACCGGACAGGATGCGCTGGGCCAGCGGGTTCTCGATCCAGCGCTGGATCGCCCGCTTGAGCGGACGCGCCCCATAGACCGGGTCGTAACCCACCGCGACCAGCTTGTCCAAGGCCTCCGGCGTCAGCTCCAGGTGCAGATCGCGCTCGGCCAGGCGCTGACCCAGTTGCTGCAGCTGGATCTCGGCGATACCGGCGATCTGCTCGCGCCCCAGGGGCTCGAATACCACCACCTCGTCGATACGGTTGACGAACTCGGGCCGGAAATGCCCCGCCACCGCATCCATCACCGCCGCGCGCTGGGCATCGGGATCGCCCACCAGCTCCTGGATCTGCGCCGAGCCCAGGTTCGAGGTCATGACGATCACCGCATTGCGGAAGTCCACGGTACGTCCCTGGCTGTCGGTCAGGCGACCGTCGTCCAGCACCTGCAGGAGGATGTTGAACACATCCGGATGAGCCTTTTCCACCTCGTCGAGCAGGACCACCGAATAGGGTTTGCGCCGTACGGCCTCGGTCAGGTAGCCGCCCTCCTCGTAGCCGACGTAGCCGGGCGGTGCACCGATCAGGCGAGCCACGGAGTGCTTCTCCATGAACTCGGACATGTCGATGCGCACCATGGCGTCTTCGGTATCAAAGAGGAATTCCGCCAACGACTTGCACAGCTCGGTCTTGCCCACCCCGGTCGGGCCGAGGAAGAGGAAGGAACCGCTGGGCTTGTTGGGGTCCGACAACCCGGCCCGCGAGCGACGCACGGCGTTGGCCACGGCGGTGACCGCCTCGTCCTGGCCGATCACCCGGTTGTGCAGGGCCTCTTCCATGCGCAGCAGCTTGTCGCGCTCGCCTTCGAGCATCTTGCTGACCGGAATGCCGGTCCACTTGGAGACCACCTCGGCGATCTCGTCTTCGGTGACCTTGTTGCGCAAGAGCTGGTTGGCCGGCTTCTCGTGCTGGTCGACCATCTGCAGACTGCGCTCCAGATCAGGAATGGTGCCGTACTGCAGCTCGGCCATGCGATTGAGGTCACCCTTGCGCCGGGCCGCCTCCAGCTCGGTACGCGCCTGCTCGATGCGCTGCTGCAACTGGGCGGAATCCTGGACCTCGGCCTTTTCGGCTTTCCAGATTTCCTCCAGGTCGGCGTATTCCTGTTCGAGGCGGGCAATGTCTTCGTCGAGTTTTTCCAGACGCTTGCGCGCGGCCTCGTCTTCTTCCTTCTTCAGCGCCTGACGTTCCACCTTGAGCTGGATCAGCCGGCGATCGAGGCGATCCAGGGCCTCCGGCTTGGAGTCGATCTCCATGCGGATGCGGCTGGCGGCCTCGTCGATCAGGTCGATGGCCTTGTCCGGCAACTGGCGGTCGGTGATGTAGCGATGGGACAGCTTGGCCGCGGCGATGATGGCGCCGTCGGTGATGGCCACCTTGTGGTGCACCTCGTAGCGCTCCTTGAGGCCCCGCAGGATGGCGATGGTGTCCTCTTCGCTCGGCTCGTCCACCAGCACCTTCTGGAAGCGTCGCTCCAGGGCCGCGTCCTTCTCGATGTACTGACGGTACTCGTCGAGGGTGGTGGCACCGACGCAATGCAGCTCGCCACGGGCCAGGGCCGGCTTGAGCATGTTGCCGGCATCCATGGCGCCCTCGGCCTTGCCGGCGCCGACCATGGTGTGCAGTTCGTCGATGAACAGGATGATGCGGCCTTCCTGCTTGCTCAGTTCGTTGAGCACGCCCTTGAGGCGCTCCTCGAATTCACCGCGAAACTTGGCGCCGGCGATCAGGGCACCCATGTCCAGCGCCAGCAGGCGCTTGTCCTTGAGGCCGTCGGGTACTTCACCATTGATGATGCGCTGGGCCAGGCCTTCGGCGATGGCGGTCTTGCCGACGCCGGGTTCGCCGATCAGCACCGGGTTGTTCTTGGTGCGGCGCTGCAGGACCTGGATGGTACGGCGGATCTCGTCGTCCCGGCCGATCACCGGGTCGAGCTTGCCGTCCTCGGCGCGCTTGGTGAGATCGACGGTGAACTTGTCCAAGGCCTTGCGGCTGTCCTCGGCATTGGCGTCGTTGACCGCCTCGCCGCCGCGCAGGTTGTTGATGGCGTTCTCCAGCGCCTTGCGCGAGACGCCCTGCCCCAGCAGCAACTTGCCGAGGCGGGTGTTCTCGTCCATGGCGGCGAGCAGCACCAGCTCGCTGGAGATGAACTGGTCACCCTTCTGCTGGGCCAGGCGATCGGCCTGATTGAGCAGGCGCGCCAGATCCTGGGAAAGATTCACATCGCCGTTGGGATTCTGGATCTTGGGCAGCTTGTCCAGCTCTTCGGCAAGGGTCTTGCGCAGGCTGGCGAGGTCGAAGCCGACCTGCCGCAGCAGCGGGGAAATGGAACCGCCCTGCTGTTCGAGCAGGGCAGAGAACAGGTGCAGAGGCTCGATGGCCGGATGGTCGTGGCCGACGGCCAGGGACTGGGCATCCGACAGGGCGAGCTGCAGCTTGCTGGTGAAACGGTCTATACGCATGGGCAAGGTCCTATCTGAAACGCGGGACAGCGCGACAGTAAGGCGCTTTCGATTACCCGCGGGAATGACCTTTAGATAGGGGCGATGCGTAACGATTCAAGCCAGAGAGGCTTGACATCCCAAAAAAAGACCTAGGGCTTGATCCAGATCAGGCTGGCGAAGCGCCCGGTACGGGCGGCGCGCCGATAGGAAAAGAAACGCTGGTCATCGGCGAAGGTATCGAAGCCGCCACCATAGACCGCCGTGATGCCCTGAGCGGCGAGACGCAGACGAGCCAGGGCATAGAGATCGCCCAGGTACTTGTCCCCGCCCCTGGCCACGAAGCAGCGCTCGGCGTCGCCCTGCTGGGCGACAAAGGCCTCACGCACCTCGGCACCGACCTCGAAGCTGGCCGGACCTATGGCCGGGCCCAGCCAGACCAGTACCTCGGCGGGGGCTACCTCCAGACTGGCCGCGGCAGCTTCCAGTACGCCACCTGCCAGACCGCGCCAGCCGGCATGGGCCGCCGCGACGCGGGAGCCGTCACGCCGGCAGAACAGCGCCGGCAGGCAATCGGCGGTCATCATGGTCACCGCTACACCGGGCGTGGCCGTCCAGGCCGCATCGGCACGCAGCACCTGCGTAGGATCGGCTTCGACGACAGCGGTACCATGGACCTGTTCGAGCCAGGCCGGCTGACACTCCAGGGCTTCGCCCAGGCGTCGACGATTCTCGGCAACCGCCGCCGGATCGTCACCGACGTGATTACCGAGGTTGAAGCTGGCGAAAGGCGACTGACTGACCCCACCCAAACGGGTGGTGACGCAGGCCTGGACGCCGACCGGCGCCGGCCAGTCCGGCCGCAGCCAGTCGGCGCCGATCATTCGAAGGATTCCCGGTCCTGGCGCAGCAGATCCAGCAGCCAGACAAAATCCTCGGGCAGCGGCGATTCCCAGCGCAGGCGCTCGCCGGTCACCGGATGATCCAGTTCGAGGAAGCGCGCATGCAGCGCCTGGCGCGGAAATTCGCGCAGGGTCTTGATCAGGGTCGGATTGGTCGCCGGCGGGATCTTGAAGCGCCCGCCATAGACCGGATCGCCCACCAGCGGAAAACCGACGTGGGTCATGTGCACACGGATCTGGTGGGTGCGCCCGGTTTCCAGCTTGACCCGGGTATGGGTATAGGCGCGGAAGCGCTCCAGCACGCGGTAGTGACTGACAGCGGGCTTGCCGCCGGCGATCACCGCCATCTGCTGGCGACGCTGGGAATGACGACCGATGGGCGCATTGACCGTGCCGCCGGCGACGATCACCCCGGCGACGACGGCTTCATAGATGCGGCTCACCGAGCGTGCCTGCAACTGGGCGACCAGATGGGTATGGGCTTCCAGGGTCTTGGCCACCACCATGAGTCCGGTGGTGTCCTTGTCCAGGCGATGGACGATGCCGGCACGCGGCACGCTCTCCAAGCCGGGCACGTGGTGCAGCAGGGCGTTGAGCAGGGTGCCATCGGCATGGCCGGCGGCCGGATGCACCACCAGCCCGGCCGGCTTGTCGAGCACCAGCAGGTGATCGTCTTCGTAGACGATGTCCAGCTCGATGTCCTGGGCCACCCATTCGCCCTGGGCCTCGCGTTCGGCTCGCAGCGCCAGCTGGGCGCCACCATGGACGGTGTCGCGCGGGCGCAACACGGCGCCGTCGACGGTCAGGCTGCCGTCCTTGATCCAGGCGGCGAGACGCGAGCGGGAGTGTTCGGCGAACAGCTGGGCAGCGACCTGATCGAGGCGCTGACCACCCAGTTCGTAGGGGACTTCGGCATTGAGAACGATGGATTCGGACATGGATCTGCGCGGGCAATGGCGGGGCTTTTGGAATCGGCCCGACCCTGTGGTTAAATACGGCGACTTTTTTGCCCCGGCATTCCGGGTCGATCATCATAACAGGACGGTTCCGGCCCCGTCACAGGCTAGGTGAGTGCTCTCCGCGCTCATCCCTGCACCGCCGACCGTTTCGGGGAATCCAAGCCGCCATGCAATTGAAGCACCTGCTGCTGGTCACCAGCCTAGTCCTCACCGCCGCCTGCTCCTCGAAAACGCCCGAGGTTCCGGAAAATCTGCCGGAGGGCGAGCTCTATACCCAGGCTCAGCGCGATATCTCCAACAGCAGCTACACGGATGCCATCAGCAAGCTGAAGGCCCTGGAGTCGCGGTATCCCTTCGGTCGCTATGCCGAACAGGCCCAGCTCGAGCTGATCTACGCCAACTACAAGAACGGCGAGCCGGAAGCGGCGCGCACGGCGGCGGATCGCTTCATCCGCCTGCATCCGCAGCACCCCAACGTCGACTACGCCTACTACATGAAGGGCGTGTCCTCCTTCGAACAGGATCGCGGCCTACTGGCGCGCTTCCTGCCGCTGGACATGACCAAGCGTGATCCGGGCGCGGCGCGCGATTCCTTCAACGACTTCGCCCAGTTTACCAGCCGCTTCCCTAACAGCCGCTACGCCCCGGACGCCAAGGCGCGCATGGTCTACCTGCGCAACCTGCTGGCGGCCTACGACGTGCACGTCGGCCACTACTACCTGACCCGCAAGGCCTATGTGGCCGCCGCCAACCGCGGTCGCTACGTGGTCGAGAACTTCCAGGGCACCCCGTCCGTGGGTGACGGCCTGGCGATCATGACCGAAGCCTACAAGCACCTGGGCCTCTACGACCTGGCGGCCACCAGCCTGGAAACCCTCAAGCTCAACTACCCGGACAACGTCAGCCTCAAGGATGGCGAATTCCAGCTGCGCGAGCCGGACGACAAGGATCAGCAGCGCTCCTGGCTGACCCGTGCGACCCTGGGTTTGATCGATCGCCCGAGCGATCCACTGCCGCCCGGCGAGACCCGCGCCAGTCAGGACATCCAGCGCAAGTACCAGGAAGAGCGTGACAACCTGGCGCCCGAGCTGCGCATCGTCGACCCGGCCGAGGCCGAGAAGGCCGGTGGCGCGACGCCGGCGCCGGCCAAGCGTTCCTGGCTCAGCCGCCTGACCTTTGGTCTGTTCGACTGATTCCGCGTCGGACGTGAAAAGGGGAAGCCGGTGGCTTCCCCTTTTTTATTGCGCCGGAACCGGTGACCTAGTCGCCAATGCGCCAGCCCGAGGTGATGGGGTAGCGCCGGTCACGCCCGAAACCGCGCTGGGTGACCCGGGCGCCCACCGCCGCCTGGCGCCGCTTGTATTCGTTGAGATCCACCAGGCGCAGCACCCTGCGCACCGTTTCCTCGTCGAAGCCGGCGGCGACGATATCCACCGCCGAGAGATCCTGCTCGACATACAGGCGCAGGATCTCGTCGAGCACCGGATAGGGCGGCAGCGAGTCCTCGTCCTTCTGGTCGGGCGACAGCTCGGCCGACGGCGGCCGGTCGATCACCCGTTGCGGAATCACCTCGCCAGCGCGATTGCGATACTCGCACAGGCGGAACACCAGGGTCTTGGGCACATCCTTGAGCACGTCGAAGCCGCCGGCCATGTCACCATAGAGGGTGGCGTAACCGACGGCCATCTCGCTCTTGTTGCCGGTGGTGAGCACCAGATAGCCCTTCTTGTTGGAAATGGCCATCAGCAGGGTCCCGCGGCAACGCGCCTGCAGATTTTCCTCGGTGGTATCCCGTCCGAGCCCGGCGAACTCGCTGGCCAGGGTCTCCTGGAAGGCCTCGACCATGGGCGCGATGGGCAGCACGCTGTAGCGCACCCCCAGGGTTCGCGCCTCGGCTTCGGCGTCTTCCAGACTGATCTGGGCGGTGTAGTGGTAGGGCATCATCACCGCCTCCACCTGCTCCGCGCCCAGCGCATCCGCGGCAACCGCCAGCACCAGGGCCGAATCGATACCACCGGACAGCCCCAGTACCACGCCCTTGAAGCCGTTCTTGCGCACGTAGTCGCGCACCCCGAGCACCAGGGCGTCATAGACGCTGGCCTCCAGCGAGGCGACGGGAGTGAGCACGGCCGGCTGCGGTTGCAGAGCCTCATCGAAGATGACCGGATAGAGCCCCTCGAAGAAGGCCGGCGCGCGCTGGCTGACCTGCCCCCGGGCATCGACCACGAAGGAATGGCCGTCGAACACCAGTTCGTCCTGACCACCCACCTGGTTGACGTAGACCACCGGCATGTTGCCTTCGCGGGCACGTTCGCCCACCACCGCCTCGCGCTCGGACTGCTTGCCGCCGTGGAAGGGTGATGCATTGAGGTTGAGCATCAGCCGCGCCCCGGCCGCGCGTGCCTTGGCCATGGGCTCGGCGAACCAGATGTCCTCGCAGATGGTGACGCCGATGGGCACGCCCTGGTAAGCGAACACCGCGGCACTGTCGCCCGGCTCGAAATAGCGCTTCTCGTCGAACACTCGGTAGTTGGGCAATTGCTGCTTGCGATAGAAGGCCAACTCGGCGCCATCGCGATAGACCGCGCAGGCGTTGTAGCGCCGTCCTTCCTCCAGCCAGGGAAAACCCACCAGCACATGGATACCGGCAATCTCCTGGCGGATCCGCTGCAAGGCCTGCTCGATGCGGCGCTGCATGCTCGAGCGCAGCAGCAGGTCCTCCGGGGGATAGCCGCACAGCGACAATTCCGGGAAGACGATGAGATCGCCGCACAAGTCATCCCGAGCCTCCTGGGCCGCGGCGATGATCCGATCCACATTGCCGTGGATGTCGCCGACCTTGAGGTTCACTTGCGCCATCACGACGTTCAGCAGCTGACTCATGCACTCTTCCTTGCCCGATTGATCGGCGCATTTTCCCGCATGCAGCGAAGCGGGACAATCGATGCCATGCAGGGCTCACCGGCTGCGGCAGCCCTGCTAAACTCCACCCTCCTTCACGCTGCGAGATCGCCATGGGTCTGCTTCGCCTGCTGTTGTGGCTCGTCCTCCTGGGCGCGCTGTTCTGGATGATCAGACGCTGGTGGCGCGGCAAGACGCAGACGCCCCCCGCCAAGGCACCCACGCTGCCGCCCAATGCCATGGTGCGCTGTGCCCATTGCGGCGTGCATGTGCCCCAGGCAAGAGCCCTGGCCGATGGCGAAGGCCAGCGCTGGTATTGCAGCGCCGAACACCGCCGGTTGCAGCATGAGCGCCGCGACTGATCCAGGCACCCTGAGAGCCGACGCGGTCCTGCGGCTCTATCATCTCTATCGCATCGTCATCGGCCTGGCGCTGGTGGTGCTGATTTCCAGCGACCTGGATCAGCACTGGCTGCGCACCGTCGACGGCCAGCTGTTCCGCCAGGCCAGCTGGGCCTACCTCGCCATCAACGCCGTGCTGGCGGTCGGCCAACGGTTGTTGCGTGGCCGCGCCTTTACCCTGGCGCTGATCGACATCCTCGCCCTGGGCGGCCTGTTCTTCCTGGCCGGCGGCATCGCCAGCGGCATGGGCAGTCTGCTGGTGGTGACCGTCGGGGTGTCCAACGTCCTGATCCGTGGCCGCCGCGGCCTGCTGATCGCCGCCCTGGCCGCCATCGCCCTGCTGCTGGCGACCAGCTATCTCGACCTGCGCCGCGGCGACAGTGGCAGTGGCTATGTGCAAGCAGCGGGCCTGGGCACCCTCTGCTTCGCCACGGCGCTGCTGGTTCAAGGCCTGGTCCGGCGCCTGTTGGACAGCCAGGCCCTGGCCGAAACCCGCGCCACCGCCGTGGCCGAATTGGAAGCCCTCAACGCGCTGATCCTCGAACGCATGCGGACCGGTATCCTGGTATTCGATGCCGAATACCAGGTGCTGCTGGTGAATCCGGCAGCCCGCCGCCTGCTGGGGGTGGACGACGAGGACACCATCGCTCCCCTGGCCCTGGGGCTCGCCCAGCGCCTCGAGGAATGGGAGCGCAATCCCAGTATCCGGCCCGCGCCCTGGCGCGCCTATGCCAACGGCCCCCTGTTGCAACCCAGCTTCGCCCGCCTGCAGCAGGGCGAGGGTGAGCGGGTGCTGACCTTTCTCGAAGACGTCTCACGCATCGCCCAGCAGGCCCAGCAACTCAAGCTCGCCTCCCTCGGCCGTCTCACCGCCGGCATCGCCCACGAGATCCGCAATCCGCTGGGCGCCATCAGTCACGCCGCGCAACTGCTGCAGGAATCCGAAGAACTGACCACGCCGGATCGGCGCCTGGCGCAGATCATCCAGGACCAGTCGCGGCGGATGAACCGGGTGGTGGAAAACGTCCTGCAGCTGTCACGCCGCCAGCAGGCCGCCCCCCAGCTGATCGACCTGCGCTACTGGGCGCACCGTTTCGCCGGGGAGCTGCGCCCTACCCTGCCCGCCGGCCAGACGCTGCACGTCAAGACCGAGCCTGGCACCCTGCAGACGCACATGGATCCCCACCAGCTGGGCCAGATCCTGACCAACCTGGTGCAGAACGGCCTGCGCTACAGCTGCCAGAAGAATGGCATCGGCCAGGTCTGGCTCAGCACCTACCGCGATCCGGAAAGCGACCTGCCCATCCTCGAGGTGGTCGACGACGGAGCCGGCGTCGCCGCCGAGCAGCTCGACCACCTGTTCGAGCCCTTCTTCACCACCGAAAACAAGGGGACCGGGCTGGGCCTGTACATCTCCCGCGAGCTTTGCGAGAGCAACCAGGCCAGACTTGGCTATCATCCCTTGGCGAATGGCAGCTGTTTTCGCATCACCTTCGCCCATCCCCGCACAATGAGCTGAGCATGGCCCGACAGAAAGTCCTGATTGTCGACGATGAACCCGATATCCGCGAACTCCTGGAGATCACCCTGGGGCGGATGAAACTCGACACCGCCAGCGCCAAGAACATCGCCGACGCCCGGGCCGTCCTCGAACGGGAAAGCTTCGACCTCTGCCTGACCGACATGCGCCTACCCGACGGCTCGGGACTGGATCTGATCCAGTTCATCCAGCAACGCTTTCCGCAATTACCGGTAGCCATGATCACCGCCTTCGGCAGTCTGGAAACCGCGGTCCAGGCGCTCAAGGCCGGTGCGTTCGACTACCTCACCAAGCCGGTGGACCTGCCGCGCCTGCGCGAGCTGGTGGGCACCGCCCTGCGGCTGTCCGGGCCTGCCCCGGCAGTAGCCGGCGCCAGCGAAACCCAGCTGCTCGGCGAATCGCCGCCCATGCGCGCCCTGCGGGGCCAGATCGCCAAGCTGGCGCGCAGCCAGGCGCCGGTCTATATCAGCGGGGAATCGGGCAGCGGCAAGGAGCGGGTGGCACGACTGATCCATGAGCAGGGCCCGCGCGCGGGCCGCCCCTTCGTCCCGGTCAACTGCGGCGCCATCCCTTCGGAACTGGTGGAAAGCGAATTCTTCGGCCATCGCAAGGGCAGCTTCACCGGCGCCATTGAGGACAAGCAGGGCCTGTTCCAGGCCGCCCAGGGCGGCACCCTGTTTCTCGACGAGGTGGCTGACCTGCCGCTGCCGATGCAGGTCAAGCTCCTGCGCGCCATCCAGGAAAAGGCCGTGCGCCCGGTAGGCAGCCAGCAGGAGATCAGCCTGGACGTGCGCATTCTCAGCGCCACCCACCGGGATCTCGCCGCCGAGGTCGCCGCCGGGACCTTCCGCCAGGATCTCTACTACCGCCTCAACGTCATCGAATTGCAGGTGCCGGCTCTGCGCGAGCGCCGCGAAGACATCGGCGTCCTGGCCAGCCATATGCTCGAACGCCTGGCGCGCGACTCGGGCCTGGCCGCGGCCACGCTGGGCGAGGATGCCCTGGCCAAGCTCAAGAGTTACAGATTCCCCGGCAACGTGCGGGAACTGGAAAACATGCTGGAGCGGGCCTACACCCTCTGCGAAGGCGACGTCATCCGCCCGGCCGACCTGCGCCTGGCCGATGCGCCAGCGGCCACCGCCACTGGCGAAGCCAGCCTGGCCAACATCGCCAATCTCGAAGACCACCTGGAATCCATCGAGCGCCAGCTGATCATGCAGGCGCTCGAAGAGACCCGCTGGAATCGCACCGCCGCCGCGGAGCGCCTGGGTCTCTCCTTCCGGTCGATGCGCTACCGCCTGAAAAAGCTCGGCATCGACTGATCAGCCCACCACCAGCCGCGTGCCTGGCGCATAGGGCGCCGGATCGATGATCGGCGTGCGTTCGGTGAGCAGATCGGTCAGCAACTGGCAGGAGGCCGGTGCCAACACCAGGCCGTTGCGATAGTGCCCGCAGTTGAGCCACAGGCCGGGCAGCTCGGGCACCGGCCCGATGAAGGGCACGCCATCCGGCGACCCTGGCCGCAGTCCTGCCCAGTGCCCCACCGGCGCCTGGCCGGCCAGCGCCGGCAGCAACTCGGCAGCCGACGCCTGCAGACTGGTCAGCGCCTCGGCGGTCGGCGTCTTGTCGAATTCGGCATGCTCCAGGGTGCTGCCGATGAGGATATGACCATCGCGCCGCGGAATGGCGTAGCGCCCCTTGGCCAGCACCATGCTGGTCAGAAAGCCCACCGGCTGGCGATACAGCAGCATCTGCCCCTTCACCGGCCGCACCGGTACCGCCAGCCCCAGACTCTGCAGCAATTCCCCGCTCCAGGCCCCCGCGCACACCACGACGGACTCGGCATGGATGGCCTCGCGCGCGGTCTGCACGCCCACCACGCGCTCGCCCTGGCGCAGGAAGCCGGTCACCGGCGACTCGCTCACCAGCGTCACATTCGGCATGCGCAGCAGGGCTTCACGCAGGGAGCGCACCAGCCGGGGATTGCGCACATTGGCCACCCCCGCCATGAAGACCGCTCGCTCATAGCCTGGCCCCAGCACCGGGACCCGCTGCCGTACTTCCTCGACCGACACCGCCGCCAGCGGCCGCACATTGCGCCGCGCCCAGTCCAGCGCCTCGGCTTCGTCCTCCAGATCGAGCCAGTACAACCCGGTCACTTCGACCTCGGGGTCTACCCCCGTTTCCTGTCGCAAGCGCTCCCCCAGCACCGGATAGAAATCCTGCGACCAGTGCGCCAGCGCCGTCACCGCCGGCTGATAACGCCAGGGATACAGCGGCGAAACGATCCCGCCGCCAGCCCAGGACGCCTCCCGCCCCGGCTCGCCACGCTCGACCACCACCACCCGCCGACCGCTCAAGGACAGGCAATAGGCCGACATCAGCCCTAGCGCACCCGCCCCGACCACCGCTACATCAAAGCTCACGTCACACCTCTACATCCTGCAATTGACTGTTCCGCCGTCTTGGCGCAAAACGGCTAGCGCGGCCAGGAAGGCCGCCTACCCACAAGGACGTCAACATGACCTATCGCATCGCGCGAGGCTTCAGCCTCTTCGAATCCCTGATCTGCCTCAGCGTGCTGAGCATCGTCGCTTCCCTCGCCATTCCCGCCTTCGGTGGAATGCTGCAGCGCAATCGTCAGCAGCTCGCCATTCAACAACTCAGGGAGACGGTCAACTTCGCCCGGGCGGCTGCCATCAACGGTTCTGGCAGCGTGTCCATCTGTCATGCACCGGCAGGCGACTGCGACAGCTCGAATCTCTGGTCGGTCACCACGCGGGTCTTCCGCGACTGGGATCGCGACGGCCTTCAGTCAGCCGAGGAGCCCACCCTGCTGACCAGTCAGCTCCCCGACGGCCTGCACTGGCGCTGGAACAATTTCCGTACGCTACCTCATCTGACGTTTTTGAACAGCGGTGTGACCAACGCCCTGAACGGCAGCTTCATCCTCTGCCAGGGCACCGAGCCGCGCGCACGACTGGTCCTGAACAAGGCCGGACGGATCGAAGTGACGAATCTTCGTACCACTGATCGCTGTGCCTGAAAGCACTGACCAAATACCTTGCCGTTTTGACCGGATATCCGCCGTACGCTGGCCCAGCCACGCATGATCCCCCATGCTTGGCCTTACAGCCTGGCGAAAAAGACGATGCGTACCCAGTACGGCTTTACCCTGATCGAAACCATGGTAGCGATCGCCATTCTGGCGATCGTGATCAGCATTGCTGCGCCATCCTTTACCCGAATACTGCAAAGCAATCGTGCGGCTGTGTTAAGCAACGAGTTGCTGGGCACCCTGCAACTCGCGCGGTCCGAAGCTCTAAAGCGGCGGACCAATGTCGTGCTCTGTCGCAGCACCGCAGGTAGCAACGTTTGCGTAGACGGCGCGGACTGGTCATCCGGCTGGCGCCTGATGCAAGGCACCATCGTGTTACGAACCTGGGAACCTATCAGTGGTGGCACTCTCACGGGTCCTAGCACAGGCATTACCTATCAAAGCAATGGCCTCAGTGGCGCTCAGGCAACATTTACGATTACTACGGCGCCCACGTGCAGCCGTACCATCCAGATCAGCGCAACCGGTAATGCCACGGTCAACGTAGGTGGCTGCCCATGAGCGGGTACGGATGGCAAAAGGGCGCCACCCTGATCGAGGTATTGGTCGCCATGCTCATCCTGGCTATCGGCTTGCTGGGTCTGGCCGGTTTGCAGACAGTGAGCGTGCAGAGCAACCAGGGCGCCTACTATCGTTCCCAGGCCACCATTCTGGCCAATGACATCGTGGATCGCATGCGCGCGAATCGAGTTGCAGCGCTGGCCAACCGGAGCAGCTATTCAGTGAGTTTTCCGACCTCAAAAAGCGACAACGCGCTTTCGGGTTCAGCGGCCCAGCAAGACGTAAATGGCTGGCTAAATGCCTTGGCTCTTAGCCTTCCCCAAGGCACAGGCAGCCTTAGCCTGGATAACAGCAACGCAGTCATCGTCACCATCTGCTGGAATGATCGCCGCGCTGCCATCAAATCGGCTCAGGCGGTGGCGCCGACAAGCGACAGTTGCAGCAGCCCTGCCACTAGCAACAGCAGCTTCGAGCTCTTCACCTACAGGACGCAGCTATGAGGCCCATCTCAGCCAAGCGGCAAGGCGGCCTTTCCATCATAGAGTTGATGATAGCCCTGCTACTTGGGCTGCTATTGATGGGCGGCGTACTGCAGCTGTTCCTATCCTCCAAACGTACTTACCAGACCAATTCGGCGCTGTCGCAAGTGCAGGAGTCAGGACGCTTCGCCTTGGAATTTCTGTCCTTCGACCTGCGGAACGCGGGTTATCGAGGGGGATGCCTGACAGCTCTCACCAGTTTGCTGCCGACCACCCTCACCCAACAGGAGGATGGCACGGACGATATCCGCTATGTCTTGACTACGGGTATACAGGGCTGGAGTACCACGAGTGATGTCAATAACCAAGCCCCGAACAGAACGCCCCCTTGGTTCAAGCCAACCTTCGATGCACGCACGCCTGACACCGATGTAGTCTTTCTTGCACATGCGGTGACACCTGCCGGTGTCTTGCTGACTGGCGCCACGGCAACCCAGATCTCGACCTCCGCCGGCCTACCTCAGAATCGTCTGCTGGTCATCAGCGACCCATTGAGCTGCCATCTGTTCGCCAATCAGAGCGCGGTCAACGACAATCGTGTATCCCTACCCAATGGCAGGACCTTCGCCCCACACGACTACGGCACCACCATCGCCAAGAACACCAGTAGCAGCACCAGTCCCAGCACTAGTAGTGACATGGCTCAGCTGTTGCTTTATCAAAGCGTGGTGTATTACCTGCAGAACAATCCTGATACCGGTGTCCCTTCACTCTGGCGCAGGGTCTACGACGGCCTCAATCAACCAGCGGAAGAACTGGTCAGTGGTATCCAGCGGCTCCAGATCCGTTATGCCACAGCAACCACTAATGGCAGCCTCAGCACCTCGGGTACCGGTATCTATAAAGACGCTAGCGATATTACAGATTGGCAAAGCGTAGTCTCGGCACGCATCCGCCTGCTAGCCGTGAGTCGCGAGCGCAATGCCGTCACGCCCAATCAACAGGTGGTCTTCAATGATCCTCCGGTCCAGGGTGTCGATCCACTAACCATCGCCGATGGCCGCATTGGCCAGGTCTTCACTCTTACCGTCAGCATCCGAAATCACCTGCCATGAATCAGCTTCCCTCGGCACAGCGCGGCGCGATACTGATCGTCACCCTGGTGATGCTACTGCTCTTGACCTTGCTAGCCCTTGGCAGCATGCGTGGCACGACCCTTGAGGAGCGCATGGCCGGAAATCTGCGTGACGAAAGCCGAGCCTTCCAGGCTGCCGAGATGGGCCAACGAGTCGCCGAGACGTGGGTAATGAACGCCAGTCTCGCTACGCTGCAGAACATGATGGTGCCACGGTCCGTAACGATCACTCCGCCAGAACTGCAGTCGACCATCTACAGCATCGTGCCGCTGCCCGGGGTCACCCTGCGAACTGCTGGAGGGGATATAGGTAGCAGCAAACCCATCACGACCAGCGTCGTCCGTATCCTTAGCAAGGGTCAGGGTGCAGCTCAAGACTTGTCCCTCTCTAGCAACGGTCAGTCCGCCAGCTCTGCAGCCAGTTCCAGCGTAGAAATCAGTACCCTTTACATCAGGCGTTAGGCCCGGAGATTTCCATGCGCCGATCTACTGCACCTTTCAGCCGCCTTAGCACTTCTGGCCTGCTGGCTTGTCTCGCCATAGCGCCATTAGCCCAGGCGACCGTTTCGCAATCGCCTCTGGTAACCGGTGGTGACATACCCGGTAGTCTCGCGCTGGTACCGTCAGTAGAGTGGCCGACGGTACTTTCCGTAGCCAACCTTGGCAGCTATAGCTCAGCCAACACCTACAGCGGCTATTTCGACTCCAATAAGTGCTACGTATACAGTTACGCGAATGCAACCGGTCAAGGTGGTACCAACTTGGATAACAGTTGGTTTCAGCCTCAAAGCGCCGCTACCGGCCGTAAATGCACGGGCGCCAAGCAGTGGAGCGGTAACTTTCTCAACTGGGCCGCGACACCTACCATCGATCCGTTTCGCAGCGCCCTGACAGGTGGTGCTCGCGTCAGGGATACCGCAACCCTTACGGTGCTTCAAAAAGCCCGACATGACGGGCAGAACAGCGCTGGCAATCGCCTTAACACTGATCAAGGGGTTATACCTCCGTCCGAAATCGCCGGCGCAACGCCTTTCGCAGCCACTTGGGACAACCTCTACGTTCGGTTGGAAGGTCAGGGTTTCGACATGCTGTTTTCCAACTGGAACGACCGTATTGGCGGCGGCGGTTCCGCGAACTATGGTTATGGCAACAACTGGTCTGAGGTCTGGGTTGATCTGGACCCAAGCAATACGCGTCAATGGGATGGCAACAATCTTCGCAGAGACTACTACCCCGGAGGTATTGCCCTTTATACCAACAGCGTCTATCGCGTGCGCGTTCAGGTACGGGTCTGTAATCCGGCGGTAGGCATTGAAACTAACTGTAAGCGTTACTCGGACACCAACTACAAGCCCGAAGGCTTGCTACAACAGTATTCAGATCGACTACGCTACTCAGTATTCAGTTATCTCAACGATTCCGATCAGCTTCGCGATGGCGGCGTACTCAGAGCCAACCAGGCATTCATCGGCCCGGTAAATCCTGACCAGAGCAGCAACTCCAGGACGGAGTGGGACGCGACCACTGGTGTTCAAAGTATCAATCCTTCACCTACCGAAGCCAGCGACACACCGGGCACTACAGGCATCACCAACAGTGGCGTCATCAATTACCTGAATAAATTCGGCTCAATGCCCTATGACGCCCAGAAAAACTATCGAAATTTGAAAAGTTTAGACCCGGTCAGCGAGCTCTATTACACAGCCATCCGCTATTTCAAGAATCAAGGCAACGTGGCCTCTTATAGCAATCTCACCGGGAACGCGACCAATCGTTATGCTCAAGCCGATGGCTTCCCAGTTGTTACCAGCTGGCAAGACCCCATCACCTACTCTTGCCAGAAAAACGTGATTCTCGGTATCGGTGATACCAATACCTGGCAAGACAAGAATCTCCCAGGAGGCGACACTTCCTCAGGTGGCGAACCCGCTAAGCCCCCCGAGGTGACAGCAGACACCACGGTGAATGTACAAACCGCCACCCAGAAAGTTGCCTCGCTGGAAAACATCACCATCAACACGCCCTTTACCGGCCGTGGAAACTCGGCCTATATCGCCGGCCTTGCCTACGATGCCCATACCCAAGATCAGCGCTCGGATCTGGCCGGCAATCAAACGATATCCACCTACTGGATGGACGTTCGGGAAAACCAGACGCTCGCTGGAAAAAGTCAGAACCAATATTGGCTTGCAGCCAAATATGGTGGCTTCGTAGTACCCAGTAATTTTCAACCCTATGCAACCACGACCACTCAGGCCAGCATCACCGAAAACCTTTGGACAACCAACGGCGAAACCCTGCCGACAGGAGACAAACGTCCGGACAACTTCTTCGTGGCCAGCGACGCTCAAGCCATGACTACCAGTCTGAAGAACGCCTTTGCTAAAATCGCCAGCGAAACCAGTAACACCAGCACCTCTCTGGGCGCCAACAGTGGCTCTCTGGAAACCGGCACAGCTTTCTACCAAGCGAACTTCAGTGCCCGTTACTGGAGCGGGGATCTGATTGCAAAGACCTTCAATACCGACGGCACCCTGTCTGCCACCAGCCTCTGGAGCGCTGCGGCCAAGCTGGATGCCCAGTCCTGGTCTACGCGCAAGATATTCACCATGGGGCCTTTTACGGGTACCAACCTGGTATCGACGGATCGCCAGAACTTCGACTGGGATGGCATCAAAGCGGAGGGGCAGACCGCGCTACGTCGCAATACCGACGGCAGTCAAGCCAGTGAGGATGAGGGCAAACGTCGATTGGCCTATCTGCAGGGCAACCGCAGCGAGGAAACCGCCGCCTCCAATCCCTTGCGTAAGCGTGCTAGTCGCCTAGGCGATATCGTCAATTCCGACCCGCTGTATGTAGGTCAGCCAGACTACGGCTATAACCTGCTGCCTAGCGCCCTTGGCGGCGATCAATACATCGCTTTCCGCCAAGGCACAGCCTATAAGAACCGCACACCTTTGATCGTCGTCGGCGCCAACGATGGCATGTTGCATGGCTTTGATGCCAGCCTTACCAGCTCGGGTGGAACCGAACTTTTTGCCTATGTGCCTCAAGCAGTGATGGGCAACCTCTACCGGCTGACCCAAAGCAACTACAGTCATAGATACTTCGTGGATGGCTCTCCAGCGACTTCTGACGTCTACTTCGGCAACAGTTGGCATACTCTGATCGTAGGCACCACAGGGGCCGGTGGCAATGGAGTCTTTGCCTTGGATGTCACGAATCCTGGAGCTATGACGAATCAAGCAGCGCTCTGGGAGTTTTCCTCTCCAGACATGCGCTATCCCATTCAAAAGCCGGCCATCGTCGCCCTACCCAATGGCAAATTCGGCGTCATCGTCACCAGCGGCTTTAGCGATAACGCCGTGACTTCAGGCAAGGTATGGATTCTTGATGCCAGCAATGGCGATGTACTCAAGACCTTTACCCTTACCACCACGGGCGGCCTGGGCGAGCCGCTGGCGATAGATCTGAATAATGATCGCATCACTGACTATTTCTATGTAGGAGATACGGCCGGGAATCTGTGGCGTTTCGACGTTTCCAGCACGGATAGCACGGCCTGGCAAACGCCTAGCGCCCCTATGTTCATTGCGACTGCCGGCAACGCTAGTAACGCTGCCAGACAACCCATCACCGCTCCTCTCAGCGCGGCCCTGAATACCGATGGCAAAGCCATCATCCTGTTCGGGACCGGTAGCTACTTTCAGATAGGCGACAACAACCTGACTGGTACGCCGCGCATGGAAACCTTCTACGGGATCGTTGATCGCGGCCAAACGGTTACCAGAAGTCAGCTGCTTGAGCAGAAGATCCTCAACGAGCGAACGGTTGGCACAAGAAAAGGACGTCGTGTCAGCACCTTCGACCTTACCTCAAACCAAGCCGGCTGGTTCTTGGACCTGGTGTGGAAGAGCGCAAATGGCGGGCCGGGTACTTTGACCGGAGAAAGAGTGGTTTCGTCGAGTAGACTGCACGGTGGTGCATTGGTATTCACGACACTGACGCCTTCAAGCGACCCGTGCACCGGCGGCGGCACCAGCTGGACCATGGCAATCAATCCGTTAAATGGCGGTTCGCTGAAATACACCTATTTCGACCTGAACCAAGACAATCAACTGAACGATAGCGACAACGACACCTTGCTCGGAGGAAACATACCTGACTCCGGCATGATAGATATCAATGGCGGTATTCTCAAAACACCTACCATATTGAATAGGGATACCTTGGCGGATGGTACTCCTTCATCTACAGACGTGCTTTATGACAGCCAAGGCAACCGTCTTGTTATTCCTAAAGGAACGAGGACATCAGGGCGAGTCTCTTGGCGAGAAATCAGGAACTGATTATGCCTGCATCCAATAAGTGGCCACATCTACCCAGACAGACTGGCTTCACGCTCATTGAACTTATGATCGTGGTGGCCATCGTCGGCATCCTGGCCGCCATCGCCTATCCGTCGTATCAGGAGCACATACGCAGGGCTAACAGAGCTGATGCCCAGGCCTCACTCATGGAGTTGGCACAGTTTATGGAACGAAACTACACCCGCCTGGGACGCTACACCACAGATGCGGCCGGTACGGCACCCACCCTGCCGTTCACTACCGCTCCCAAGGATGGAGGGCGGCCCGTTTATGATTTGAGCCTGAGTGCGGTGACGGCTACTGGCTACACCCTTCAGGCGGCCCCTCGTGCAAGCGGCCCCATGGCCGGCGATCGCTGCGGCAACTTGACGCTCGACAATGCCGGCTTGAAGGGCCAAAGCGGCACCGGCGCCACTACCGCCGACTGCTGGCGCCGCTAGGGCGCCAGGGACGTCCTATACCGCCTTTACCCTGAGCTCTCGCGGCAGGGTGAAGGTGATGTGTTCCGGCTCGCCTTCCAGCTCGACCTCGCCGGTGGCGCCCCAGCTCTGCAGCTGGTCGATGACACCGCGTACCAGGACCTCAGGGGCCGAGGCGCCGGCGGTGACGCCGATGCGCTGTACACCTTCGAACCAGCTCTGCTGCAGGTCTTCGGCGCCGTCGATGAGGTAGGCCGGGGTGCCCAGACGTTCGGCTAGTTCGCGCAGACGGTTGGAGTTGGAGCTGCTGGGGCTGCCCACTACCAGCACTACGTCGCTTTCCAGCGCCAGGGTCTTTACCGCGTCCTGGCGGTTGGTGGTGGCGTAGCAGATGTCGTTCTTGCGCGGGCCGTTGATGTGGGGAAACTTGGCGCGCAGGGCGTCGATCACAATGCGGGTGTCGTCCATCGACAGGGTGGTCTGGGAGACGTAGAACAGGGCTTCGGGGTTGCGCACCTCGAGCCTTGCCACGTCGTCCTCGTCTTCCACCAGGTAGATGGCACCGCCGGCACGATCATCGTACTGACCCATGGTGCCCTCCACTTCCGGATGCCCGGCGTGGCCGATGAGGATGCATTCCTGGCCATCGCGGCTGTAGCGCGCGACTTCCATGTGCACCTTGGTCACCAGCGGGCAGGTGGCGTCGAACACCTTGAGGCCACGCTCGGCGGCCTCGCGGCGCACGGCCTGGGAGACGCCATGGGCGCTGAAGATGAGAATGACGTCGTCCGGTACGTCGGCCACGTCTTCGACGAAGACGGCGCCCCGGGCGCGCAGGTTGTCGACCACGAACTTGTTGTGCACCACTTCGTGACGCACATAGATGGGCGGACCGAAAACGTCCAGCGCCCGATCGACGATGTCGATGGCGCGGTCCACGCCGGCGCAGAAGCCGCGGGGATTGGCGAGCTTGATCTGCATAGGCTCCTCTGCCCGCTTCACGGGCGGCGGTAGATCAGTGGGAGACGGCAGGCTCGATGGCCAGGATGTCCACGTCGAAGGTCAGCACACGGCCGGCCAGCGGGTGGTTGAAGTCGATGATCACCTGCTCGTCGTCGTAGCTCTTGACCACGCCAGGCATCTCGCCACCGGCGGCGTCGCCGAAGATGATCAGCAGACCGGGCGACAGCTCCATGTCACTGAAGTCGTCCCGGGCCATGGTCTGCAGGTTGCCGTCGTTGGGCTGGCCGAAGCCGCGCTCCGGTGGAATGGTCAGGCTGGTCTTGGTACCGGCTTCCAGGCCGAACAACGCCTGCTCGAAACCGGGCAGCAGATTGCCGTCGCCAACGGTGAAGGTGGCCGGCGCCTTGTCGAAGGTGCTGTCCACCACGTCGCCGTTCTGCAGCTTGATGGCGAAATGCAGGGTGACCCGGGTATCCGGGCCGATGGTGATTTCAGCCATGGGCTTCCTCGGGCTTCTTCTTGCGGAACATGTCCAGGGCCAGCATCACGGCACCGACGGTGATGGCGCTGTCGGCCAGGTTGAAAGCCGGGTAGTACCACTCCTGGCGCCAGTGCACCAGGATGAAGTCGATGACGTGGCCCAGCACCAGGCGGTCATAGAGATTGCCCAGGGCGCCACCAAGGATCAGGGCCAGGGCGATGGCGGTCCAGGTGTCGTTGCGCAGGCGCTTGAGCCAGACCACCAGGACCACGCTCACCACCGCCGCGATGCCGGCGAAGAACCAGCGCTGCCAGCCGGAGTGATCGGCCAGGAAGCTGAAGGCAGCGCCCGGGTTGTAGGCCAGGGTCCAGCTGAGGATGTCCGGAATCACCGGCACCTGCTGGTAAAGCGACAGGTTGGCCTGGAAGTAAAGCTTGGTCAGCTGATCCAGCAGGATCACCAGCACACTCAGGGCCAACCAGGGCAAGGCACCGAAACGCTGGGCGTCACGCATGCTCACGTACCTCGCCTGCGCCGTAGACGTTGGTCACGCAACGCTCGCAGATCTCCGGGTGTGCGGCATCCTGGCCGACGCTGTGGCTGTGATGCCAGCAACGGGCGCACTTGGGGGCCTCGGACTTGCGCACCACCAGCTTGAGTCCACTCAGTTCGCTGGTCACGGCGCCTTCCGGGGCCTTTTCCAGCGGCTGGACAGCGGCCTGGGACGAGATCAGCACGAATCTGAGTTCGTTGCCCAGGGCCTCCAGTACGGTCTGCAGGGCGCTGTCGGCGTAGAGGGTGATCTCCGCCTGCAGGCTGCCACCCAGGGTCTTGGCGGCGCGCTGGTTCTCCAGCTCCTTGTTGACCGCGGCCTTGACCGCCATCACCTGATCCCAGTAGGCGCGATCCAGGGTCGCACCCTCGGGCAGGGCGAAGAGGCCGTCGTACCAGGTGGTCAGCATCACCGACTCTTCACGCTCGCCCGGCAGGTACTGCCAGATCTCGTCGGCGGTAAAGGACAGGATGGGCGCGATCCAGCGCACCAGGGCTTCGGCGATGAGATACAGCGCGGTCTGGCAGGAGCGCCGCGGCAGGCTGTCTGCGCCGGTGGTGTACTGGCGGTCCTTGATGATGTCCAGGTAGAAGCCGCCCAGCTCCTGCACGCAGAAGTTGTGCACCTTCTGGTAGACGTTGAGGAAGCGGTACTCGGCGTAGGCCTGCTCGATTTCCTGCTGCAGCAGCAGGGCGCGATCCACGGCCCAGCGATCCAGGTCGATCATGTCCTCGGGGGCGACCCGATTGACCGCCGGATCGAAGCCGGACAGGTTGGAGAGCAGGAAGCGCGCGGTGTTGCGGATGCGACGATAGGAGTCGGCGCTGCGCTGCAGGATCTGGTCGGAGACCGCCATCTCGCCGGTGTAGTCGGTCGAGGCGACCCAGAGGCGCAGGATGTCGGCGCCCAGGCTGTCGATGACCTTTTGCGGAGCGACCACGTTGCCCAGCGACTTGGACTGCTTGCGGCCCTGTTCGTCCACGGTGAAACCGTGGGTCAGCAGTTCCTTGTAGGGGGCATGGCCGTCGATGGCGCAACCGGTCAACAGCGAGGAATGGAACCAGCCGCGATGCTGGTCGGAACCCTCAAGGTAGAGATCGGCCACCGGCCCCTGGTCATGGGCCAGCTCGGCATGGGAGCCACGCAGCACGTGCCAGTGGGTGGTGCCGGAATCGAACCAGACGTCGAGGGTGTCGCGGCTCTTGTCGTACTGGCCGGCTTCTTCGCCGAGCAGTTCGGCGGGATCGAGCTTGAACCAGGCTTCGATGCCCTCGCGCTCGACGCGCTGGGCGACGGCTTCCATCAATTCGACAGTGCGCGGATGCAGCTCGCCGCTTTCCTTGTGAGTGAAGAAGGGAATCGGCACACCCCAGTTGCGCTGGCGCGAGATGCACCAGTCGGGACGGCCGGCGATCATGCCGTGCAGCCGCGCCTGGCCCCAGGCCGGGACGAACTGGGTCTGCTCGATGGCCGCCAGGGAGCGCTCGCGCAGGGTGGCGCCTTCGTTGGGCTGCTTGTCCATGCCGACGAACCACTGGGCAGTGGCGCGATAGATCAGCGGGGTCTTGTGGCGCCAGCAGTGCATGTAGCTGTGATTGATCGCTTCGTGCTTGAGCAGCGCGCCCGCCTCTTGCAGCGTGGCGACGATGGCCGGATTGGCCTTCCAGATGAACTGGCCACCAAACAGCGGCAGCGACTCGGCGTAGACGCCATTGCTCTGCACCGGATTGAGGATGTCGTCGTTGCTCAGGCCGTATTGCTTGCAGATGCGGAAGTCGTCCTCGCCATAGGCGGGCGAACAGTGCACCACACCGGTCCCGGCGCCCAGCTCGACGTACTCGGCCAGGTAGATGGGCGACAGTCGCTCGTACAGCGGGTGGCGGAAGTTGATCAGTTCCAAGGCGGTACCCGGGGCAGTGGCGATCACCTCGCCCTGCAGGCCGTAGCGCGCCAGGCAGCTTTCCACCAGTTCCTCGGCCAGCAGCAGCAGGCGATCGCCGACGTCCACCAGCGCATAGGTGAATTCGGGATGCACGTTGAGCGCCTGGTTGGCCGGGATGGTCCAGGGGGTGGTGGTCCAGATGACGATGGCGGTGGGCTTGGCCAGCGCGCCGAGGCCGAAGGCGGCTGCCAGCTTGTCGGCATCGGCGACCGGGAAGGCCACGTCGATGGCGTCGGACCTCTTGTCCTGGTACTCCACCTCGGCCTCGGCCAGCGCCGAGCCGCAGTCGAAGCAGAAATTGACCGGCTTGAGGCCCTTGAAGACGAAGCCCTTCTGGACCAGTTCGCCCAGCGCGCGGATCTCGCCGGCCTCGTTGGCGAAGTTCATGGTCAGGTAGGGATTGCTCCAGTCACCCAACACGCCCAGGCGGACGAAGCCGGCCTTCTGCTCTTCGATCTGCTCGCTGGCATAGGCGCGGCAGCGCTCGCGGGTCAGGTCCGCCGGCTGATTCTTGCCGAAGGTGGTTTCCACCTTGTGCTCGATGGGCAGGCCATGGCAGTCCCAGCCCGGCACATAGGGGGCATCGAAGCCGGCCAGGGTCTTGGAGCGGGTGATGATGTCCTTGAGGATCTTGTTCAGCGCATGACCGATGTGGATGCTGCCGTTGGCATAGGGCGGACCGTCATGCAGGATGAAGGTCGGACGGCCCTTGCCGATGGCGCGCAGCTTCCCGTACAGGTCGATGTCCTGCCAGCGCTTGAGCGCTTCCGGCTCGCGCTGCGGCAGGCCGGCTTTCATCGGGAATGCCGTTTCCGGCAGGTTGAGCGTCGCTTTGTAATCGGTCATGTCAGTCCAGGCTCGTTGACGGTTGCCCCTGCCAGTAGGCGCGGGCCGTGGCGACGTCCGCTTCGATCGCCGCCTTGAGGGCCTCCAGAGAGGCGAATTTCTGTTCGTCGCGGACCTTCTGCACGAAGGTCACGCTGAGGTGGCGACCATAGAGGTCGCCGGAAAAGTCCAGCAGATGGATTTCCAGATGCGGACGGCCATCGCCCTGCACCGTCGGTCGCTGGCCAATGTTGGCCACACCGGGTACCACCTGCCCATCGATCAGGCTGCTGACCAGATAGACGCCGCGCAGCGGCGGTCGGCGCCGCTTGAGCTGAACGTTGGCCGTGGGCCAACCCAGCTGACGCGCCAGCTTCTGGCCGTGCAATACCCGCCCCGAAAGGCTGTAGGGGCGTCCCAGCATGCGCGCGGCCAGGGCCAGATCGCCGTCGGCCAGAGCCTGGCGGATCAGGGTGCTACTCACCCGCAGGCCGTCCAGCTCGACGGTGGTAGCGGCTTCCAGGGTGAAGCCATGGTCGCGGGCGGCCAGATTCAGGTAGGTGAAGTCGCCGGCGCGGTCGCAGCCGAAGCGGAAGTCGTCGCCGATCTCCAGGTGCTTCACCCCCAGGCCGTCCACCAGCACCTGCTGAACGAAGGCCTCGGCGGACAACTCGCGCAGCCGCCGATTGAAATTCAGGCAGAGCACGTTGTCGACGCCCAGGCGCGCGAAGCATTCCAGTTTCTCACGCAGGCGGGTCAGGCGCACCGGCGCGATGTCGGGCAGGAAGAATTCGCGGGGCTGCGGTTCGAAGATCACCACGCAACTGGGCACCCCGAGCTCCGCCGCTCGCTCACGCAGCCGCGCGAGGATGGCCTGGTGCCCCAGGTGAACCCCGTCGAAGTTGCCAATGGTGGCAACGCAGCCCTTGGGAAAGGCGTCGAGATGATGGAGACCGCGAAACAGCTGCATGGATAGGGATTGCTCAGAAATTAATCGATTATATCCGGATGCCCGCCGCGAGGACAGGCGCACACCCGGCCTTGTGCAATCACAGCACCGCGCGCCGATTGAAGTCGCGCACGCGGAAGCCGAGCAGGAAGAGACTGGCGAAATAGGCCAGCACCCCCGCCGCGACCAGGCCGCCCAGACGCAGCAGGCGCTGCCACATCAGTCCTTCGCTCCAGCTGGGCAACAGCTGCATCAGACCGAACAGGACGGCGGTCATCACCGCCACCGCGATCAGCAGCCGGAGCAGGAAGCCCGTCCAGCCCGGTTGGGGGATGAACAGGTTATGGCGGCGCAACTGCCAGAATAAAAGGCCGGCGTTGAGACAGGCCGCCAGACCTATGGCCAGGGCCAGGCCGACGTGCTGCAGCGGCCCGATCAGGATCAGGTTGAGCACCTGGGTCACCGCCAGGGTGAAGATGGCGATCTTTACCGGCGTCTTGATGTTCTGCTGGGCATAGAAGCCCGGCGCCAGCACCTTGACCAGGATGATGCCGAGCAGTCCCACGGCATAGGCGACCAGCGCCCGCTGGGTCATCAGGGCGTCATGGGCATCGAAGCGACCGTACTGGAACAGCGAGACGGTCAGCGGCTCGGACAGCAACGCCAGGGCCGCGGAACAGGGCAGCACCAGCAGGAAGCAGAGTCGCAGCCCCCAGTCGAGCAGTCGCGAATACTCCTGGCGATCGGCTTTGGCGTAGGTGCGCGACAGCGCCGGCAGCAGGATGGTCCCGAGCGCCACGCCGAGCACTCCCGAAGGCAACTCCATCAGGCGATCGGCGTAGTACATCCAGGACACCGAGCCGGCCGCCAGGAAGGAGGCGAAGATGGTGTTGATGATCAGCGAGATCTGACTGACCGAGACCCCGAGGATCGCCGGCCCCATCTGCTTCATGACCCGCCAGACGCCGGTGTCGCGCAGATTCAGCCGCGGCAGCACCAGCATGCCGATGCGCTTGAGGTGTGGCAGCTGATAGAGGAACTGGGCCAGGCCACCCACCAGGGTCGCCCAGGCCAGCGCCATGATCGGCGGATCGAAATAGGGCGTCAGGAACAGCGCGAAGATGATCATGCTGATGTTGAGCAGGGTCGGCACGAAGGCCGGTACATTGAATCTGTTCCAGGTATTGAGCACGGCGCCGGCCAGGGAGGCCAGGGAGATCAGCAGGATGTAGGGAAAGGTCACCCGCAGCAGGCTGGACGTGAGGGCGAATTTCTCCGGGGTATCGGCAAAGCCCGGCGCGGTGATCCAGATCACCAGGGGCGCGGCCAGCATGCCCAGCACCGTGACCACCGCCAGCACCAGGGTCAGCAGGCCGCTGACATAGGCCAGGAAGGTCCGGGTGGCCTCCTCGCCCTGCTGGGCCTTGTATTCGGCCAGGATGGGTACGAAGGCCTGGGAAAAGGCGCCCTCGGCGAAGATGCGGCGCAGGAGATTGGGCAGCTTGAAGGCGACGAAGAAGGCATCGGTGGCCATGCCGGCGCCAAAGGTGCGGGCGACGATGGTGTCGCGCACGAAACCCAGCACGCGGGACAGCATGGTCATGGAGCTGACGGCGGCCAGGGACTTGAGCAGATTCATGGCTGGGAGAGGACTCGGTGAACGCAGCGGGACGTGACGAAGGAAGCGCGCGAGCGCAGTCGTGCGATGGGCATAAGCGATCGAGTGTAACGAGGCCCTTCATCGGCGACCAGCCGGATATCCATCCAGACGGCCTTGACAGCCGACGCCAGGGACGTCAAGATTCGCGACCTTAATTTAGCTCTGTACTTGCTACAGAGTTCGCTCTGTACCCAATACAGTCTTTTTCGAAGGAGCTCCACGGTGGCTAACTCCCCCTCCGCCAAAAAACGCGCCAAACAGGCTGAGAAGCGTCGCAGCCACAATGCGAGCCTGCGCTCCATGGTGCGTACCTACATCAAGAACGTCGTCAAGGCGATCGAAGCCAAGGACCTGGAAAAAGCCAAGTCCGCTTACGTTGCTGCCGTCCCGGTCATCGACCGCATGGCCGACAAGGGCATCATCGACAAGAACAAGGCCGCTCGTCACAAGAGCCGCCTGAACGCTCACATCAAGGCCCTGGCTACCCCCGCCGCTGCCTGATAAGCGTTCGAACAAGAAACCGGCCTAGGCCGGTTTCTTGTTCGAACGCTTATCAGGCA
>NZ_JAPDIQ010000019.1:0-36213 GCF_029872515.1 Pseudomonas flavocrustae
TGGAACCACCTGATCCCTTCCCGAACTCAGAAGTGAAACGATGCATCGCCGATGGTAGTGTGGGGTTTCCCCATGTGAGAGTAGGTCATCGTCAAGCGCCTAACACCCAGCACCCCCGCTCAGTTCACTCTGGCGGGGGTGTTGTCTTTGGGGCGAAAGAAAGTCGAACGGAGTCTGGGAATGCCGTTGCTGAAACTGCTGAGTGATGGAAAATTTCATTCCGGCGTCGAGCTTGGTGAGGCCTTGGGCGTCTCCAGAAGTGCCATCTGGAAGCGGCTGAAGACGCTGGAAGATGACCTGGGCGTCGAGGTGTTCAAGGTGCCGGGCCGGGGTTACCGCCTGGAAGAGCCCCTGTCGCTGCTCGATGCCGAGCGGATCGCCCAGGAGGGCGGCTGGCCGGTAGCGGTCCTGGCTTCCATCGACTCCACCAATGCCGAAGCGCAACGGCGTCTGCATCAGCAATTGCCTCCATTCGCCTTGCTGGCCGAGCATCAGCAGGCTGGCCGCGGCCGTCGTGGGCGCGCCTGGGTCAGTCCCTATGGCAAGAATCTTTATCTCACCGCCGTGGTATCCAGTCAGGGCGGGATCCAGAAGCTGCAGGCCCTGAGCCTGACAATGGGCCTGGCGGTCATCAGGACGCTGCAACAGCTGGGCGTCGAGGATGCCTGCCTGAAGTGGCCCAACGACGTCCTGGTGCGTGGCCGCAAGCTGGCCGGCATCCTCATCGAATTGTCGGGTGATCCGCAGGACGTCTGTCAGGCCATCATCGGCATCGGTATAAACGTCAACATGCGTCTGGCCGACAACATCGATCAGCCCTGGATCTCCATGGCCGAAGCCCTGGGTGGTCTGCAGGATCGCAACCAGGTTGCCAGCCTGATGCTCCGGGAGATCGATAACCTGTGGCAGATTCACCGCCAGGCCGGATTCGCCGCCCTGCGCGACGAGTGGGAGCGTTATCATGGCTGGCAAGGTCGAGCGGTAACCCTGTCTTCGGGGGTTCGCTGTATTCAGGGCACAGTGGCAGGAGTTGCCGAAGATGGGGCTATCCTCATGCATGTAGACGGTCAGACACAGGCCTTCAGCGGTGGCGAATTGAGCCTGAGCCTAGATCATGATTCTTGAACTCGATTGCGGTAACAGCCTGATCAAATGGCGACTGCTTGCCTCCGGCGCCGAAGTGGCCGCTACGGGCATCGTCGACAGCGACGAGGCCCTGGTGGCGGCCTTGTCCCAGCCGGATACACCGCCACTGGCGGCTTGTCGCCTGGTCAGCGTGCGTAGCGACGAAGAGACCCAGCAACTCAAGGAGCTGCTGACCGCTACCTTCGGCATTCCCTGTCACCAGGCCGTCCCGGTCGAGGCCTGGAATGGCGTACGTAATGGCTATCGTGATTATCAGCGCCTGGGCATGGATCGCTGGCTGGTGATCCTGGCCGCGGTACGGCTGGCAGAGGGAAAGGCGTGCGTGGTCCTGGATCTGGGCACCGCGGTCACGGCCGATCTGGTCGACGCCCAGGGCGAGCATCAGGGAGGGTTCATCTGTCCGGGGATTCCGTTGATGCGTCGGGAACTGCAGACCCATACCCGGCGGATCCGCTACGATCCACATTGGGCCAGTGGTGAACGCTACGAGGCGCCGGGACGCACGACCAGCGAGGCCGTGGAGCGTGGGTGTCTGTACATGCTCAAGGGATTCGTCCGTACCCAGTACGAACTGGCTCAGGAGATGTTCGCCGAAGGTTGCGAGATCTTTCTGACCGGGGGTGACGCGGAACTGGTCAAACATGTCGTTCCGGGCGCGCGAATCGTGCCCGATATGGTGTTTGCTGGATTGGCTTTGGCGTGTCCGCTCGAGAACGAATGATGCGTTGGTTGTTTCTGCTATTGGTGGTACTGAACGTTTTCTACTACATATGGCACCAACAGCAGGTGCCATTGCTGGGTAAGGAAATCGCCCCTCTGGCGCTGTACAAAGGCGAGCGTGAAAACATTCGTCTGTTGAACGAGACGGCATCTGGTGACGCTGCACGGCGTCAGTGACGGCGGTACCCTTCGATGAGGAGCGAAGATGCTGACGCTAGGTAATCTCAGCCTGTTACTGGGCGCAGTCGGCATTGGCCTGTGGTTCTGGCACGCCCACGGCATTCGCGAACGGGCGCTGTTGCTGGCCGAGCAGGAGTGTCGTCGCCGCAAGGTCATGCTGCTCGATGGCGCCGTGGCCTTTTCCCGCTTTCGCTGGCTGGCCGATGCCAAGGGGCGCAAGCGCCTGGCGCGGTTGTTCGCCTTCGAGTTCACCGTGACGGGCGAAGAGCGGCTCGATGCCTCTCTGGCCCTGTTCGGCAAGACCCTGGCCAAGGTCGAGTTCGCGCCCTTCCTGGTACCCGAGGTCGAGCGCCCGGCGGCAGATTCGGTGGTGGCTTCGGCCCCTGCCTATCAGGCCAAGCCCGAACACGGCCAGGTGGTCTATCTGGATCAATGGCGGCAGCGCCAGCGTACCGAGACCAGCAGGCGCCAAGAGCCGGAGTGATTTCCGGCGCTATCTCCTAAAGCTTTTCCTTCCGTAGTCCCGACGATCAGCTCCGGCTGGTCCGTTCCGGCTTTCCGCTTCTTTTCATGTGATCCCTGATGTTCAGCCCTCTCGTTACCTTTCCTGCACTCTATTTCGCCACTCTCCTTATGCTGGCCGGCTCTGGCCTCTTCACCACCTATATCGGTCTGAGACTGACCGGCGAGGGGGCGGGGGATCTGTGGACCGGCGCCCTGATGGCGGCCTACTACTTCGGACTGGTGTGCGGCGGCAAGTTCGGCCATCGGCTGATCGCCAGCGTCGGCCATATCCGTTCCTATGTGGCCTGCGCCGGTGCGGCGACGGTCACGGTGCTCATCCACGCCCTGATCGATGACCTGAACGTCTGGATCGCGCTGAGATTCGTCATGGGCGTGGTGATGATGAATCAGTACATGGTGATCGAGAGCTGGCTCAACGAGCAGGCGGAGAATCATCAGCGCGGCAAGGTGTTCGCCGGCTACATGGTGGCGGTGGACCTGGGGCTGGTGATCGGTCAGGCGCTACTGGCCTGGCATCCGCAACTCGACTACAAGCCGCTGCTGCTGGTCGCCATCTGCTTCGCCTCCTGCCTGATTCCTCTGGCCATGACCCGCCGGGTGCACCCGGCCAAGCTGGTGGCGGCGCCGCTGGAGATCCGTTTCTTCTGGCAGCGGGTACCCCAGTCGCTGGTCACCATCTTTACCGCGGGCCTGCTGGTGGGCGGCTTCTATGGCCTGGCGCCGGTATTCGCCAGTCGCAGTGGCCTGGACACGGCGCAGTCGAGCTTCTATGTGGGGTTGTGCATCGTCGCGGGCTTCTGTGCCCAGTGGCCGCTGGGCTGGCTGTCGGATCGCCTCGATCGTTGCAAGCTGATCCGCGCCAATGCGGTGTTGCTGTGCCTGGCGGCGGTGCCGCTTTGGGGGCTGATCAGCTTGCCCTATCCCTGGCTGCTGGCCGCGGGCTTCGTCTCGGGAATGCTGCTGTTCACCCTCTATCCGCTGGCCACGGCCTTCGCCAACGACCACGTCGAGCCCGAGCGGCGGGTGGAATTGTCGGCGATGCTGCTGACCACCTATGGCGTCGGTGCCTGTATCGGGCCGCTGCTGGCCGGCGCGGCCATGGAGCATTTCGGCCCCGGCACCTTCTATGTGCTGACCTCGGCCTATGCGCTGATCCTGATCGTCTTCGTGCAGCCCCGGTTCGTCAGTGGCGAGCACCGGCTGGACGCTGCGCCACTGCATCACGTGGCCATGCCGGATTCTGTGAGTCCGATGGCAGCGGCGCTGGATCCGCGCATCGACGAGGTGCCGCAGGAGATGGTGGTGGAGGCCCCCGCCAGCATTGGGCCGGGTAGCGAGAAGACCTGATTAGGCGAGCCCGGCGCAAGGCCGGGCAGGAAGGGACGGGTAGGACTCAGGCCTGACGGGTCTGGCCGGCCCTGATCAGGCGGTCGAGGGTCTGGGCCGAGCCATTTTCGGCCAGGGCGTCATCCTGCAGGCGATGCTGCTGGCGGTCGATGAGTCGACCCATGGGGCGCTGGCTGGATTCTTCGGCCACTGCATCGTCACCGAGACGCTGTTGCTGGTCTTCGATCACCTGTCCCAGGGGGCGCAGGCTGGATTCCTCGGCGATCCGACGTTCCTGCAGCTGGCGTTGCTGCTGCTTGATGACCCCACCCAGGGGACGCAGGCTGGATTCTTCGGCCAGGGTACGTTGCTGCAGGCGCTGCTGCTGTTGCTTGATCAGCTGGCCCAGTGGGCGTTGGCTGGATTCCTCGGCGATCTGGGTGGCAGCGTTCGGGGTGAAGGCGAAGTCCTGGGCGAAGGTGTTAAGAGCCAGGGCGGTCAGGGCGAAACCGAAGGCGATACGCAGGTTCATGGTGGTGTCCTCTGGGGAAACTGTGCTGGAGTGCGTTCAGTATCCCGAGCAGGACCGCCCAGAAAAAATAGACTGGCCAGATAGTGACTATCAGCGCCGTCGATGCCTTTCAGAAAGTCTCTAGCTTCCCGTCGATGATTGCTCCTTTTCCGCTTCGCTCAGGTGAGCGCCGCCGAACAGTTCGCGCAAGGCGGCGGCGTAGTCGCGCGTGCCTATCACCATGCTGTTGGAGTGAGTCCCGCCGGGGATCAGCAGCAGGCGCTTGGGCGGCCGGGCCGCCGCATAGAGAGCCTCGCTGAAGCGAGGAGGCACATAGCGATCGTCGCCACCGTGGACGATGAGCACCGGGATATGGATGTCCGGGATCTTGTCCAGGGAATCGAATTTCTCCGACATCAGCCAGCGCAGGGGAAAGCGGGTGTCGACCACTGCTGTGGCGGCATCGGCCAGGGTGGTGAAGGTGGACTCGATGATCAGACCGGCCGCGGCGGGATAGTCACCGGTGGGATTCCCGTCGCGGGCGATGCGCCAGGCCAGGTCCACCGCCACGGCGCCGCCCAGGGAGTGGCCATAGAGGTATCTCTTGCGGGGATCGGGCTGCAAGCTCTGCAAGTACTTCCAGGCGACCCGGGCATCCTGGTAGACGCTGCGTTCGGAGGGCACGTCGCCCGGACTTTCGCCAAAGCCGCGATAGTCGATGGCCAGCACCGAATAGCCGAGTTGCCGCAGGGTGGCGATGCGCCGGACCTGGGCGGTGAGATTCCAGCGGGTGCCGTGCAGATAGAGAAGGGTGGGGGCGTCTGGCCGGCGGGCGGGCCACCACCAGGCGTGCAGGTAGTCGGTGCCGGTCAGGCCGTCCGGCACTGGCAGGTTGAACTGGCGGACGCCTTCCGGCACGCCGGTGAACCAGCTGGCATTGCCCGGTTCAATGCTGAACACCCACTGGCGTTCGCGATAGGCCAGTTCCGAGCAGCCATAGGGGACCCCGACCCCGACCAGCAGGGTGACGAAGAGCAGCGGGATCAGGCGGCGGCGGAGCAGGGTGGCGAGGGACATGGCTTTCTCTGGATACCGGAAGACGCAGGGTAGGGGCATCCGTCGCCTGGCGCGAACCCCCGTTTCGGTTGGACAGTCATCCTAGAGACAGCGACTGCAGTGACCCCCAATCCGAGGTGAGCCATGAGTGCGACGGCCAAGAAGAGCGATCCCGAACTCTGGGAAAAGGTGAAGAAAGAGATTACCAAGGGCGACAAGGGCGGCAAGCCCGGTCAATGGTCGGCGCGCAAGGCGCAACTGGCCTCCCAGGAGTACCAGAAGCGCGGTGGTGAATACCAGGGCGGCAAGGGCAAGGACAATCATCTGCAGCAGTGGACCGACGAGAAGTGGGACACCCGCTCCGGCAAGAAATCCGAGGACACCGGCGAACGCTATCTGCCGGAAAAGGCCCGAGACTCCCTGAGCAAGGAAGAGTACCAGCGCACCACGGCCAAGAAGCGCCGTGACACGCGCCGGGGCCAGCAGCATTCCAAGCAACCCGCCGATGTGGCACGCAAGACGGCCGCGGCGCGTGAGTCGGGCCTGGCCGGCCTGACCAAGGACGAGCTGATGAAACGAGCGGCGCGCCGCGAGGTGCGGGGGCGTTCGCGCATGAAGAAAGACGAACTGGTCAAAGCGTTGCAAAAGGCAGGTGAAAAATGAGCACCAAGAAGGCTTCCAACGACGACAAGAAAGACGACAAGAAAGAGGTACGCAGCGAGTTCAAGCAGGTGGTCAACATGACCCCGAGTCAGCTGCGTAAATGGCTCAGTGGCGACACCAGCAAGGGCGTGGGCATGACCAAGGGTGGCAAGAAGGTCACGGCGGCCAACGATGGCAAGGCGGTCGGCCATGCCATGGGCGAACGCATCCTGGAGCTCAAGGGCAAGCGTCAGGCTGAGCTGGAAGACGATGACTACCAGGCCATGCGCAAGGTCATCGGCTATGTGCATCGCCATCTCAAGCAGCGACCGGACGGCGACATAGAAGACTCGCGCTGGCGCAAGTCGCTGATGAACTGGGGTCACGACCCCCTGCGCGACAAGCGCAGCGCCTGATCCCGACGAACCGCAGCCCAGGCTGCGGTTTTTCTTTGGCAGAGAGTGACTGGCCGAATTTGTGGGCAACTGTGACGCCGCAGCGCGGACACAAAGGAGTAGGGTAGCCGCCTATCTATCTGAACGCGTTCAAGGAGTTGTCGATGGCACCCCGGGATCTGTTGCTGGCACTGGTCGTCATCCTGGCCTGGGGGGTGAACTTCGTGGTCATCAAGGTTGGCCTGCATGGCGTGCCGCCCATGCTGCTGGGAGCCCTGAGATTCTGCCTGGCGGCCTTTCCGGCCATCCTCTTCGTGCGCCGCCCCCAGGTCTCTTGGCGATTGCTGCTGGCCTACGGCCTGACCATTTCCCTGGGCCAGTTCGCCTTTCTGTTCTCGGCCATGTACGTGGGCATGCCGGCGGGCCTGGCCTCGCTGGTCTTGCAGGCCCAGGCCTTCTTTACCCTGGCCTTCGCCGCGACCTTCCTCGGGGAAAAGGTGCGCCGGGCGAGTCTGGCCGGGCTGCTGGTGGCGGCGCTCGGCCTGCTGCTGATCGGCACCGAACATGGCGTCACCATGACCCTGGCCGGTTTCCTGCTGACCCTGGCGGCGGCGGCCATGTGGGGGCTGGGCAACATCGTCACCAAGAAGATCGGCAAGGTGGACATGCTCGGTCTGGTGGTCTGGGGCAGCCTGATTCCGCCCATTCCCTTCTTCATCCTCTCGCTGCTGCTGGAAGGCCCGCAACAGATCACCACGGCGCTGACGTCGCTGTCGGGCGGGTCGGTCTTTGCCATCGTCTACCTGGCCTTTATCGCCACCTTGGTCGGCTACGGCATCTGGAGCCGGCTGCTGTCGCGTTATCCGGCCGGCCAGGTGGCGCCCTTTTCGCTGCTGGTGCCGGTGGTGGGGCTGAGTTCGGCCGCCGTGCTGCTGGGTGAGCAGATGACCGTTCAGCAGGAAGTGGGCGGCGTGGCAGTCATGCTCGGGCTGTTGATCAATGTCTTTGGCGGCCGCTGGCTGGATGCCCGGAGCAAGGCGTCGCCCAGTGCATGATATTGCACGATCATAAATGATTGTGCATGATGTGCTGGTCCTCCTGGAGTATCAGCATGAATGCAGCAGCCGTCCACCTTCCCGAAGAACGCCAGGCCGCGATCCTGGCCCTGTTGCGCGAACAGGGCCGGGTCCTGTCGGCTGAACTGGCCGCGACCTGGGGCATTTCCGAAGACAGCGTGCGTCGCGACCTGCGCGAACTGGCCCGCCAGGGCCTGTGCCGTCGGGTGTACGGTGGGGCGCTCTCGCTGCTGACGCCGCCGGAGGCGCTGCCGGCGCGTATCGGTCAGGACGAGGCGGCCAAGCAGACACTCGGGCAGGCCGCGGCCAGGCTGGCGCAACGGGGGCAATTGCTGCTGCTGGACGCCGGCTCGACCAACCTGGCCATCGCCCAGGCGCTGCCCACGGATCTCGACCTGACCGTGGCCACCAATGCACCGGTGATCGCCGCGGCACTGCTGCAGCGCCCGGGGATCCGGGTGTTGATGATCGGCGGCCTGGCCACGCCGGAGTCGGGTGCCTGCCTGGGCGCCCGGGCGCTGCGTGACCTGCGTGGCGTGCGCGCCGACCTGGCCTTTCTCGGGACCTGCGCCCTGGCGGTGGAGACCGGCGTGACCGGCTTCGACCTGGAAGAAGCCGAATTCAAGGTGGCCGTGGCCGAGCAGAGCAGCCAGGTCGCCGTCGCGGTGACCGCCGAGAAGCTCGACAGCGTGGCCTTCTATCACGTGCTCCGACTCGATCAGCTGAACCATCTGGTGCTGGAACCGGGGCTGAGCGAGGAGCGCCTGCAGCCCTATCGTGACGCCGGGCTGCAGCTGCATTCGCTCGATCGCTAGACTCGCGCCCAAGGATCGCCATGACCTCTGCCGTATTGCGTCGCCAACGTCGCGCCACCTTTACCGTCTTTCTCGCCAACGGTTGCGGGATCGGCGGCTGGGCGGCGGCCATTCCCGAACTCAAGCGCGATCTGCTGCTGGGCGACGGTCAGTTGAGTCTGGTGCTGCTGGCAGTCGCCCTGGGCGCCCTGCTGACCATGCCCTTCGCCGGGGTGCTGGTACCGCGCCTGGGCGGGACCGGACGCCTCACCCGCCTGAGCATCCTGGCCTTCGTGCTGGTGCTGAGCTGGCCCGGGGTGGCGCCGTCCCTGGGCTGGCTGCTGCCCTGCGCGCTGCTGCTCGGCGCCTGCAACGGGCTGATCGACGTGGCCATGAACGCTCATGCCAGCGATGTCGAAAGCCGCTGGAACGGCCCGCTGATGTCGTCCTTCCACGCCGCCTTCAGCCTGGGTGGATTTCTCGGCGCCGGCCTGGGGGCGCTGGTGCTGCACCTGGGCGCCTCGGCGCTGGCGGTGCTGCTGACTGCTGCCCTGGTGGCGCTGCTGCTGGCGCTGCCCGCCGCCCTGGCCCTGGACGAAGGTGATCGCAGTCCGGTGAGTCAGGCCCTGCGGCTACCGGATCGGCGGGTCCTGGCGCTGGGACTGATCGCCCTGGGCTGCCTGATGTTGGAGGGCGCCATGACCGACTGGAGCGCCGTCTACCTGGGCCAGGTGGGCGGCGCGAGTCCGGTGGTGGCGACCCTGGGCTATGCGGCCTTTTCGCTGACCATGCTGGTGGGACGGCTGTTCGGCGACGGTATCCGCGGCCGCTTCGGTGGTCCCCAGGTGATCGTTGGCGGGGCCCTGCTGGCGACCCTGGGACTGGCGCTGGCGGTCCTTCTGCCGGCGCCCTGGACCGCCATCCTCGGCTTCGCGCTGGTCGGCCTGGGGCTGTCCAATGTGGTGCCGGCGGCCTTCAGCGCCGCTGGCCAGGTGGCCGAGACGCCGGCTGCGGGTATCGCCATGACCGCCACGGCCGGCTATCTCGGTTTCCTGCTCGGCCCACCGCTGATCGGCGCCGTGGCGGGGCAGGTGGGCCTGCGTGGCAGTCTGCTGCTGCTGACCCTGATCGGGGTGGCGGTGGCGCTGCTCGCCCTGCGCCAACGTACGGCATGATGGCTGTCCAGGGAACCCCGCTGCGCTGAGCAGACCCAAGAGGGAACGGAAATCCAAGGAGGCGGCCATGACGCGCCCACGCAAGATCCTCGCCTGGCTGCTGGGAATCATCCTGCTGCTGTTCGTCCTGCTGGTGGTGGTGCTGGCCACCTTCGACTGGAATCGGCTCAAGCCGACCCTCAACGAGCAGGTGTCGAGCGCCCTGCACCGGCCCTTCGCCATCGAGGGCAACCTGGGGGTGGTCTGGCACCGCGAGCCGGATCAGGGCGGTTGGCGCGCCTGGATTCCCTGGCCGCACATCGCCGCCGAGGACCTGACCCTGGGCAACCCGGATTGGGCCAAGGAAAAGACTTTCGTCCACCTCGACCGGGTGCAGTTGCGGATCTCGCCGCTGGCCCTGCTGGCCAAGCAGATCTATATCCCGCGCATCGACCTCAGCGGACCGGTGGTCAATGCCCAGCGACTCGCCGATGGCCGCAACAGCTGGACCTTCGCGACCGTCGAGAAGGACCCCAAGGCCGAGCCTTCGGCCTGGACCGTCGACATCGGCACCATCGGCTTCGACGCCGGCCAGGTCGGCTTCGACGATGCCCAGACCGCTACCCGGCTGCGCGCGCGGATCACCTCCCTGGACGCTCCCATCGCCTATGCCGATCTGGTGGGCAAGCAGGGCACTTCGCGCCAGCGCTCCACCGTCAGGCAGACCCAGCCCTTCCAGTTCGCCCTGGCGGTAGAGGGCAGCTACAAGCAGGTGCCGGTCAGTGGCCGTGGCCAGATCGGTGGCCTGCTGGCGCTGCAGGACGCCGATGTGCCTTTCCCCATCCAGCTCGATGCCCGGGCGGGCGAAACCCGTGTTCAGGTCTTTGGCACCCTGACCGATCCGCGGCGCCTGGGCGCCCTGGATCTGCACCTGGTGCTGGAAGGCAAGAGCCTGGCGCAGCTTTATCCGCTGACCGGGGTCACCCTGCCGGAGACGGCACCCTATGCCACCGACGGCCATCTCACGGTCAAGCTCAACGATCCGGCGGGCGCCCGCTTCAGCTATGAAGACTTCAATGGCCGGGTCGGCAAGAGCGATCTGCATGGCGAGGTGCTGTTCACCGGCGGCAAGCCGCGACCCAAGCTCAGTGGCACCCTGCGCTCCGATCAGTTGCTGTTCGAGGACCTGGCCCCGCTGATCGGTGCCGATACCAAGGAGCAGCAGGTGGCCAAGGGCGAGACCAGCCAGCAGCCGGCGGACAAGGCGCTGCCGGTCTCCGAATTCCGCACCGAGCGCTGGCGCGCCATGGATGCCGATGTGCGCTTCACCGGCAAGCGCATCGTGCAGAACGCGCAGCTGCCGATCACCGATCTGAATACCCATGTGCGCCTGACCGATGGGGTGCTGCTGCTCGATCCCCTGCGCTTCGGCGTGGCCGGGGGCGATCTGAACACCACGGTGCGCCTGGAAGGCGACAAGACGCCGCTGCAGGGGCGGGTCGATCTGCACGTGCGGCGGGTCAAGCTGAACCAGCTGTTCCCCACCGTGGAGGCCATGAAGCGCAGCATGGGCGAGCTCAATGGCGATGCCACCCTGAGTGGCACCGGCAACTCGGTGGCGGCGCTGCTCGGCACCAGCAACGGCGAACTCAAGCTGCTGATGAACGACGGCCGTATCAGCCGCAGCCTGATGGAGCTGGCCGGACTCAATGTCGGCAACTACCTGGTCGATCGGCTGTTCGGCGATGACGAGGTGGAAATCAACTGTGCGGTCGCCGACCTCGACTTCAAGAAGGGCCTGGTGCAGCCCCAGGTCTTCGTGCTCGACACCGAGAACGCCCTGATCAACATCACTGGCACCATCAACCTGGCGAGCGAGCGCCTGGATCTCACCGTCGATCCGCACAGCAAGGGCCTGCGCATCTTCTCGCTGCGCTCGCCGCTCTATGTGCGCGGCACCCTGAAGAGTCCCTCGCCGGGGGTCAAGGCATTGCCATTGGCGGCCCGCGGCGCGGCGGCGGCACTGCTCGCCACCTTCGCAGCGCCGGCCGCCGGTCTGCTGGCACTGGTGGCGCCCAGCAACGAGCAGGGCGCCCAGTGCAGCGCCCTGTTGCAGCAGATGCGGGCAGGGCGTTGAGCTCGTGCGCCAGAGCCGGTTCGCGGTACTTGACAGACGACCGTTCGGCGGCGTCTGACGGGCGGAAAAGAACCGCTCTGGTTGCCCAGGCTCTATAGAAATAACCCGAGTCGGGCAGCCTTTTCGCGGAGATCCCTCATGCGTGACGACACCGATAGCCACTACGAAATCCACTACAAATTGCTGGGCGAAAGCTATACCGACCGTATCAGCAACCTGGACGTACCCATCACCGACGTGGTCCGCGAACTGGCCTGCCGGCACCTGGACGCGATCAACGACGAGCGCTTCCACCTCGCCGACATCGAGTCCGGTCAGGCGCTGGTGGCACTGCACGATGTCTCCATCCATCGCGTCGCACCGGAAGCCCCATGAAACGCCTGCTGAGCGGTGGATTGCTGACCATGACCCTGCTGGGCCTTGCGGCCTGCTCCACCGAGACGGTGGTGACCCTGCAGGACGGTACCCAGTACATCACCGAAGATAGGCCCAACACCAAGACGGCCGATGGCTTCTATGAATTCACCGATGTGGCGGGTCGTCATGTGCGGGTGAAGGCAAGCGATGTCGCCACCATCAAAGCGGAAGACTAGGCCTTGCCTGACCTTCGCTCGGTGACCTTTCAAACAAGTCCTTCCCAGGAGACTGCCATGCCCCGCGGCGACAAATCCACGTACAGCGACAAGCAGGTACGCAAGGCCGAGTACATCGAGGAGAGCTACGAGAAAAACGGCGTCTCCAAGGATGAAGCCGAAGCGCGGGCCTGGGCGACGGTGAACAAGCAGTCCGGCGGTGGCGAACAGAGTGGCTCCGGCAAGACCAAGAGCGGTACCGCCAAGCGCGCGGATCGCAAGGATTCCGCCCGGCGTGCCGTGGCGACCAAGCAGGGCCGGTCGCCCAACGGCGGGCATGCCGCGGCACGGTCTTCGCGCACTGGCAGCACCTCGCTAAGCGACATGACTCGCGATGAGCTGGTCAGGAAGGCGGCCGAGCAGAACGTTCGCGGTCGGTCGCGGATGAAGAAAGACGAGTTGATTCGTGCCCTGAGCTGAGGCATTCGAGATACGAAAAAGCCGGACAGTGTCCGGCTTTTCTTTGCCTGGCGTTTAGCTGGGTAGCAGACGGCAGGTGAGGCTCTTGATGTAGCGGGTCTCCGGAATGGCCGGGTGCACCGGGTGATCCGGGCCCTGGGCACCGCGTTCGAGGATCTGCAGGTTGCGATCCAGATGGCGAGCGCTGCCGAGCAGGATGTTCTGCAGGTCGTCTTCGGGCAGGTGCATGGAGCAGGACGCGCTGACCAGGATGCCGTCCTTGTTCAGCAGGCGCATGGCCTGTTCGTTGAGGCGACGGTAGGCGGCCTCGCCGTTCTTCAGGTCCTTGCGCTTCTTGATGAAGGCCGGCGGGTCGGCCACGATGACGTCGAATTTTTCTTCGCCGGCCTTGAGTTCCTTGAGCGCCTCGAAGACATCGCCCTCGACGCACACCAGCTTTTCCGCCAGGCCATTGAGGGTGGCATTGCGCTCCACGCCGTCGAGGGCAAAGCCCGAGGCGTCCACGCACATGACCTCGCTGGCGCCGAAGGCCGCGGCCTGCACGCCCCAGCCGCCGATGTAGCTGAACAGGTCGAGGACCCGCTTGCCTTCGACATAGGGCGCCAGGCGCGCACGGTTCAGGCGGTGGTCATAGAACCAGCCAGTCTTCTGGCCTTCGCGGACCGGCGCCTCGAAGCGCACGCCGTTCTCTTCCAGCGCCACCCAGTCGGGGACCTCGCCGTAGGCCACTTCCACGTAGCTGGAGAGGCCTTCGGCGGCGCGGGCGCTGCCATCGTTCTTCCACAGCACGCCCTGGGGTTTGAACACCTGCAGCAGGGCGGCGAGGATGGCGTCGCGCTGGCGCTCCATGGTGGCGGAAGCGATCTGTACCACCAGGATGTCGTTGAAGCGATCCACCACCAGGCCGGGCAGGAAGTCCGAATCGCCGTAGACCAGGCGATAGCAGTGGCTGCCGAACAGCCGCTCGCGCAGGCTCAGGGCGACCTTGAAGCGGTGCACCAACAGCGACTTGTCCAGCAAGTAGCCGGTGTCACGGGAGAACAGTCGGGCGCAGATCAGGTTGTTGGGCGACAGCGCCACCAGGCCGAGCGGCTTGCCGCTGGTGGTTTCCAGGATGGCCTGGTCGCCCGGTTCGAAGGCGGTGAGCGGTGTGGCGACGACGTCCACCTCGTTGCTGTACACCCAGAGGTGCCCGGCGCGCAGACGGCGGTCGGCATTGGCTTTGAGGCGCAGGCGAGGCAGGGTCATGAAGGTCTCCGGCGAAGGGGGCAAAAGCGCGGAATTATAGCGCAAAGCCACCCGCCTGGGCCGGCCGTCAGTCCCGCTGGCTGACCTCGATATCGCTCAGCCCGGCTTCCTGGGCGCGACGGGCGATGCTCGGCTGGGCATGGTGCTCCCAGGGCGCATCGACCACCACCTGGGGTTCCTCGACGTGCTTGATGAGCAACTGCAGCAGCGCTTCTTCCTCGGTGACCGGCGCGAAGCTCTCCAGCTCGTGGGTAAGGGGCTCGCCATTGAGGCGATAGCGGATCTGGTAGTGGTGCAGGGTCTGCATGGGGGTGCCTCGGTAGCGGGGGGATAACCGATGGACCCCGCGAGGCGGCAGCGGTTGCGTCAGCCCCCCAGGCTATCGAGGATCGGGCAGTCTGGGCTGGCGTCGCCATGGCAGCAGGACACCAGCTCGCCCAGGGTGCTGCGCAGGCGGGTCAGTTCGCCGATCTTCTGGTCGAGCTCGGCGATGTGTCGCTTGGCCAGCGCCTTGACGTCGGCACTGGCACGCTGCCGGTCCTGCCAGAGACTGAGCAGCTGGCGGATCTCCTCCAGGCTGAAGCCCAGCTCCCGCGAGCGGCGGACGAAGGCCAGCACCCGCAGGTCTTCGGCGCCGTACTGGCGATAGCCGCTGTCGGTACGCCCGGCGGGCGCCAGCAGGCCGATGCGCTCGTAGTAGCGCAGCATCTTGGCGGTAAGGCCACTGGCCTTGGCGGCCTGACCGATATTCATGACAGGGAGTCTCCGGACGGGCGCCAGCGGCCGAGCAGCAGGGCATTGGCCAGGACACTGACGCTGGAAAAGGCCATGGCGGCACCGGCATAGACCGGATCGAGCAGACCCAGGGCGGCCAGCGGCAGGCCGATGACATTGTAGACGAAGGCCCAGAACAGATTCTGGCGGATCTTGCGCTGGGTGCGCCGGGCGATGTCCAGTGCCGCCACCACCTGGCGTGGGTCCTCCTGCAGCAGGGTGATGCCGGCCGCATGGCGCGCGGCGGCGGTACCTGAACCCATGGCGATGCCCAGTTCGGCGGCGGCCAGGGCCGGGGCGTCGTTGAGGCCGTCGCCGACCATGGCGACGCCGCCCCGGGTCGCCTGCAGCCGGGCCACCACGGCGGCCTTGTCGGCAGGCAACACCTCGGCCTCCCATTGCTCGATGCCCAGGGCGGTAGCCACCTGGCGGGCGCTGCCGCGGTTGTCACCGGTCAGCAGCCAACTGTCGATGCCGTCGCGGCGCAACCGGGCGATGGCCTCGGCAGCACCCGGACGGATCTCGTCGCCAAAGGCCAGCAGCCCCAGCACCCGCGCCGGGGCACCGGTCTCCAGCAGCCAGGACAGCGTAAGGCCCTGATCTTCCCAGGCGCGGGCGGCGTCGGCCAGCGGGCCGGCGTCCAGCTGTTGTTCGGCCAGCAGGCGCGCATTGCCCAGCAGCAGGGAGCGCTCCTGCCAGATACCCTGGAGGCCACGGCCGGGCAGGGCGCGCACGTCCCGGGCGGGCAGGGTGTCCAGACCGCGGTCGCGACAGGCCAGGAGGACCGCCGCGGCCAGGGGATGCTCGCTGCCGCGTTGCAGACTGCCGGCCAGGCTCAGCAATTCGGCTTCCTCGATGCCGGGTGCCGTGGCCAGCTGGCGCAGGCGCAACTGGCCGGCGGTCAGGGTGCCGGTCTTGTCGAAGACCACGCTGGTGATGCCCTGGGCGCGCTCCAGGGTCTCGGCGTCCTTGATCAGGATGCCGTGGCGCGCCGCCACTCCGGTGCCGGCCATAAGGGCGGCGGGGGTGGCCAGCCCGAGGGCGCAAGGGCAGGCGATGACCAGTACCGCCACGGCGGCGAGCAGACTGGGCTCCAGGGCGTGGCCGCTCAGCAGCCAGCCGAGCAGGGTGACCAGGGCCAGGGCCACCACCACCGGGACGAACACCCGGCTGATGCGATCCACCAGCTGCTGGATGGGTGCCTTGGTGGCCTGGGCGTCTTCCACCAGGCGGATGATGCCGGCCAGCACCGTCTCGCCACCCAGGGCGGTGACCTCGATCTGCAGATTGCCCTCGCCGTTGATGGCGCCCCCCACCACCTCGTCGCCGGGACCCTTGGCGACCGGGCGGCTTTCACCGGTGAGCAGGGCTTCGTCGACCTGGCTCTCACCCTGCAGGATGCGGCCGTCGGCGGGGATGCGTTCGCCCGGACGCAGCTGCAGGCGATCGCCCAGGCGCAGGCGATTCAGGGCGACTTCCTCTTCCTCGCCGTTCGCATCGAGGCGCCGGGCGCTTTCCGGGCGCAGGGCTTCCAGGGCGCGCAGCGCCGCGCCGGTGCGGCGCTTGGCGCGGGTTTCCAGGTATTTGCCCAGGCGCACCAGGGCGATGACCATGGCCGCCGTCTCGAAATAGAGGTGCGGGCTGCCCTTGACCAGCCAGAGATAGAGACTCAGGCCAAAGGCGGCGCTGGTGCCCAGGGCGACCAGCACATCCATGTTGCCGCTGCGCGCGCGCAGGGCATGCCAGGCGCCGCGATAGAAGCGCGCGCCGACGAGGAACTGCACCGGCGTCGCCAGCAGGAATTGCAGCCAGGCGGGCGGCATCAGGTGCCAGCCGAAGGGCGTCAGCAGCATGGGCAGGATCAGTGGCGCGGCCAGCAGCAGCGCCAGGGCCAGCTCCAGACCCTCCCAGGGCACACCCTGACGGGCCGGCGCTGAACGCTCGTCTTCGGCGTGGCGATCCTCGGCGCCGTAGCCGGCGGCTTCCACCGCGGCGATCAGGGCTGGCGTCTCGACCGCGGCCAGGGTCTTTACCCGGGCTCTTTCGCTGGCCAGGTTGACCTCGGCGGCCAGCACCCCGGGCACCGTACGCAGGACCTTTTCGATCCGACCGGCGCAGTTGGCGCAGCTCATGCCGGACAGCGCCAGGTCATGCTCGACCTCGGCCACCTGGTAGCCAGCCGCGCTGACCGCCTCGGCCAGCGCCGGCGCCGCGTCGACCGGCGCGCTGACGCGGGCCTTTTCGCTGGCCAGGTTGACACCGGCCGCGCTGACCGCCGGGACCTTTTGTAGGGCGCGCTCGACCCGACCGGCGCAGGCCGCGCAGGTCATGCCACTGATGGAGAGTTCGAATTCGTGCATGGGCACCTCCTGAGCTCAGTGTTGACCTTGACCTCGGGTCAAGGTCAACACTGGAACCCGAGCCTGGCGCTGGCGTCAGGAGAAAGAGGTCAAGACCGACAGGAGCAGACCATGCATGTCATCAAGGTGATCGGAATGAGTTGCGCCCACTGCGTGAGCGCCATCGAATCCGCCGTGCTCAAGGTGGACAATCGCGCCCGGGTGGAGGTGGACCTGCAGGCGGGCGAGGTGCGTATCGACAGCGCCGAGGTGAATGCGCCCTTCCGTCAGGCCATCGAGCAGGCGGGCTATACCGTCGCCGACTGAGTCCAGTCGCGCACGATGGCGCGGAAGAAGGTGGTGAATACCTGATCGGCGGCCAGCAGCGGGGCGAAGGTCTGTTCGTCGCGCAGCAGATCGGAGAGGGTGCCGAGAAACAGGCTGTGCAACATCCGGCTGGCCAGCTGCGGCGTCACGCCCGGCTGCAGGCGGGCGGCCTGGGCGGTGAAGAGGGCGTCGGTGATGCGGATGAACTGCCGCAGGAACTGCAGATCGCGCTCCTCGGCCTCGCGCAGCTCTTCGGTGAATTCGCAGCGGTGCAGCAGGATGGTCATCACCCGCTGCTCCCGCCCGGGCTGGGTGAATTTCGCCATGCCTTCGATGCACAGCTTGAACAGCCGCTGCAGGCTGTCTTCCTCGCCGTCGACGCGCAGGCGCTCGGTCAGTTCGTCGGCCGGGATCCTTATCTGGCTAAGCATTTCGTGGAACAGGTGGGCCTTGTTCTGGAAATGCCAGTACACTGCACCCCGGGTGACGCCGCATTCGCGGGCGATCATTTCCAGGCTGGTACGCGCCACGCCATTGGTCAGGAACAGGGCTTCCGCCGCATCGAGAATGGCTTGGCGGGTCTGTTCGGCTTCTTCTTTCGTACGACGCATGGGTGATCTGACTGGCAGTGGGTCTGCCACGCAGTCTAGCTCGCCTCGCCGCTTTTACAAACATGATTGTATGTAACTGCGTGACATTTCCGCTTCCACCGGATCAGGCTTCATGACCTTTCGCTTATTGTTGATTCTCGGGGCCCTCTCGGCCTTCGCTCCCTTCGCCATCGACATGTACCTGCCCAGCTTCCCCTCGCTGGCACGGTCGTTCGCCACCGATATCGAACACGTGCAGCTGAGTCTGGCGGTGTATTTCGCCGGTCTTGCCAGCGGCCAGCTGTTCTATGGCCCCCTGGCAGACCGCTTCGGCCGCCGCCTGCCGCTGCTGATCGGCATCGGCCTGTTCTGCCTGGCCTCGCTGGGCTGTGCCCTGGCGCCCAACCTGCCCTGGCTGATCGCCGCGCGCTTCGTCCAGGCCCTGGGCGGTTGCGCCGGCATGGTGATCGCGCGGGCCGTGGTACGCGATCTCTGCGAGCCGATGGCCGCGGCGCGGGCCTTTTCGCAGATCATGCTGGTGACCGGGATCGCCCCCATCATCGCGCCCTTTGCCGGCAGCCTGCTGCTCAGCACCTTTGGCTGGCAGGCGATCTTCGTCAGCCTGGCGCTGTTCGCCGCCGCCTGCGGCACCGCGGTGGCGCTCTGGCTGCCCGAATCCCTGCCGGCGCACCATCCGCGGCCGCCGCTGCGGGGGGCCTTGCGCAACTACCTGCGGCTGCTGCGCGATCGCACCTTCATCGGCCACACCCTCACCGGCGGCATCGCCATGGCCGGAATGTTCGCCTACATCTCCGGTTCGCCCTTCGTGCTGATCGAACTCTATGGCGTCAAACCCGAGCACTACGGCTGGGTATTCGGCCTCAACGCCGCCGGCTTCATCCTGCTCGGACAGCTCAATGCCCGCCTGGTGGTCCGCCAGGGCCCGGCCTTCTGGCTGCGGCGCGCGGTGGTGGCCTATGCCGCGGCGGGACTGGTCCTGCTGCTGGTCGGCGCCTTCCAGCCCAAGGCCCTGCCGGTGCTGATGGTCCCGCTGTTCTGCGCCATCGCCCTGCTCGGCGGCATCGTGCCCAACGCCTCGGCCTGCGCCCTGGCCGGGCAGGGCGCCAATGCCGGCAGTGCCTCGGCGCTGATGGGCAGCCTGCAATTCATCCTGGCGGCGCTGGCTTCCAGCAGCGTGGGCGCCCTGCACAACGGCACCGTGGTGCCCATGTGCGCGGTGCTGGCGCTCTGCGCGGTGGCGACCGCGCTGATGGCGCGCTGGACCCACAGATCCACAGCCGTCTGAGGTAGAGTGGATTTTTCCCGGCGCGGCAGGTCAGATAGGCGAACCCTCATCCTTCCAGGGACGCCGACATGACCTTCGCCTACTGGTGCATCTTCCTCGTCTACCTCGTGCCCTATGGCGCGGCCTACTACGCCAAGTTCAAGGGCAGCGGTTTCACGCCCGAGGACAATCGGGATCCGCGCAGCTTTCTCGGCAAGCTGGAGGGGGCCCGGGCGCGGGCCAACGCTGCCCAGCAGAATGCCTTCGAGATCAATCCGCTGTTCGCCGCGGCGGTAATCGTCGCCCATGTCACCGGTGGCGCCGACCAGGGCACCATCAACTTCTGGGCCTTCCTCTTCCTGCTGAGCCGCATCGCCTATACCTGGCTGTATATCCGTGACCACGCCACCCGCCGTTCGCTGGCCTGGGTCGGCGGGATATTTTGCTGCCTCTGCCTGTTCATCGCCGCGGCCTGAGTGCAACGTCGCTGCCGGTCTTGACCGGCAGCGACGGCTGTAGCTTCATTAGCGCCCTGTCTTTCCCGGCTGGCCGCCTGCATGACGTCTCCTTCGCCCGCCCAGCAGGTGCTGGGGCACTTCGCCGAGCTCGCCCAGTCCCGCGGCTATACCCTGGATGCAGCGCAACAGGCCGCCATCGACCGTTTTGCCCAGCTCGCCGACGAACTCCTGCGCCCGCGCCTGTTCCGTCGCCAGGCGCCGCGCAGTCTCTATCTCTGGGGCCCGGTAGGGCGCGGCAAGAGCTTCCTGCTGGACGGTTTCTTCGCCGCCCTGCCATTCGCCGAGAAGCGCCGGGTGCACTTCCATGCCTTCTTTCGTGAACTGCACGAGCGGATGTTTCGCCAGCCGCCGGGTGGCGATGCCCTGGCCGCCAGCCTGGACGAACTGCTCGCAGGTTGCCGACTGCTCTGCTTCGATGAATTCCATGTGCATGACATCGGCGACGCCATGCTCATCACCCGGCTGTTCAAGGCGCTGTTCAGCCGCAGCGTGGTGCTGATCACCACCTCCAACTATCCGCCGGAAGGACTGCTGCCCAATCCGCTCTACCACGAGCGCTTCCTGCCGGCGATCCGGTTGATCGAGACGCGCATGGGCATCCTCGCGGTGGCCGGTCCCCAGGACTATCGCGGCGCCAGTCCTGCCGAGCCCGATCCCTTCGGTATCGGTGCCTATCTCTGGCCGGGCAGCCTGGAACAGCGCCAGGCGCTGGGGCTGCCGCCGCTGGCGGAGACCCGGATCGAGGTACCGGTAGGCCATCGCAGCCTGCCCGCCATCAGCGCCGCGGAGGGGCTGCTGCACTTCAGCTTCGCCGATCTCTGCGAAGGCCCCACCGCGGTCCTCGACTACCTGACCCTGAGCGAAACCTGGCAGCGCTGGCTGCTCGATGCCGTGCCGCCGCTGCGCGACGCCAGTCCCGCCGCCCGCCAGCGCTTCATCAACCTGGTGGACGTGCTCTACGACCGTCGCCTGGCGCTGTTCCTGGTCAGCACCGCGCCCCTCGACGAGACCCTGGCCGACAGCGAGATCGCCGATATGTCGCGGACGCGCAGCCGGCTATCCCAGCTGCGGCAGATCGGGCTGGACTAGCGCTCTGTACGAAAGGTGCCTGCGCTCGGCGACCTTTCATACAGAGCCTAGCGCTCGGCCTTCAGCTTCGCCCCGTCCAGGTGCCAGCGGCGCTGCTCGGCCGAGGCGCCGTCGACGTCGTTGACCCGGCGTAGCTGATAGCGGCCGCTGAAGGTCTGGCGGGTACCGTCGGCGAGGCGCGCCTTGATCGTCACCGGGATGCTGACATAGCTCGAACCGGCCGCACCCTCGACCGGGCCAGGTTGACCGAGGGTCACCTGGACGCTGCGAGTCCTGGCATAGCCCTGGTGGAATTTCTCGTAGCTGTTGCCGGGCTGGCCATCGCTTCCCCATAGCTGCCAGGCGGTGCCGTAGTCCCGCGCATCCAGCGCCCGGTAGTAACGCCGGACCACGGCCGCCGCCGCCTCGGCGCTGCTGGGCAGCGGACCGCAACCGGGTTCCTTGGCCGCCTCGCCATCGCCGAACAGGGCGCAGCTGCGGGCGATCTCGTCCTGCATCAGGGCGCAGCTGTTGGCCGCGTTGCAGGGCGGTCGCGTGGCGGGGGAAAGCGCTCGGCAGGTGGTGGCCAGGGCCTGAGCGGGCCGCTGCCCGATTTCCTGGGCGCAACTGCGCGGTGAAGGCTCCGTGGCGGCCAGGGCGCCGGTGACGAGGGGCAGCAGCAGGGGGCAGAGCAGCCAGCGCGGGGACATCGGCGAGATCCTTGAGCAAAGTCCCAGCCTAGCAGGGCAGGGACGACGTGGAAAAAAGCCCGCGACGGTCATCCGTCGTCTGGCCACCTCGCTGACGTAAAAGCGTCATGTGGCCGGCGCAGGGTAGGCAAATCCCGTGTCGGAGTTCGCCCCATGCCTTCGTCCAGTCCAGTCGCCTCCCTGTCACCGCTGTCCCATCCCCTGCACAGTTCGCGCAAGCCCGGTCCGCTGCGGATCGTGCTGTTCATCGCGCTGCTGCTAACCGGTCTGGCGGTAACCCTCGGCGGTATCCACAACGATGTCAGCGATGCCCAGTCGCCGCCCACCACCTGGCTGCCCTTCGCCGGTCTGGCGCTGGCGCTGGTGATCGCCCTCGGCTTCGAATTCGTCAATGGCTTCCACGACACCGCCAACGCCGTGGCCACCGTCATCTACACCCACTCGCTGCCGCCCAATGCGGCGGTGCTCTGGTCCGGCTTCTGCAACTTCCTCGGGGTGCTGTTCTCCAGCGGTGCGGTGGCCTTCAGCGTCATCGCCCTGCTGCCGGTGGACCTGGTGGTGGAAATGGGCGCGGGCAAGGGCTTCGCCATGATCTTCGCGCTGCTGATCGCCGCCATCATCTGGAATCTCGGTACCTGGTGGCTGGGCTTGCCGGCGTCGTCCTCCCATACCCTGATCGGCTCCATCATCGGGGTCGGTCTGATGCATGCCTGGCTGGGTGGGATGGATGGCAGCAGCGGCGTGGACTGGGGCCAGGTGGCCAAGGTCGGCTATGCGCTGCTGTTCTCGCCGCTGATCGGCTTCGCCTGCGCCGCGCTGCTGCTGGTGCTGCTCAAGCGGATCGTGCGCGACCAGACGCTCTACCAGGAGCCGAAGAGCGCCGAGCCGCCGCCGCCGTGGATCCGCGGCCTACTGATCCTGACCTGCACCGGGGTGTCCTTCGCCCATGGTTCCAACGATGGCCAGAAGGGCATGGGCCTGATCATGCTGATCCTGGTCGGCGCCCTGCCGACCGCCTATGCGCTCAACCGAGCCGTGCCGGCCACGGCCACGCCAGCCTTCGCCGCCGTCGCCGAGGTCACCGCCAGCGGCCTGCGCCAGGCGGCGCCCCAGGCCGCACCGGCCGATCCCCACGGGGTGCTGCTGGAATTCGTGCGCAAGCGGCAGAGCAACCCCGAGGTGCTGCCCGCGCTGGCGGCCATCACCGACGACATCGCCCGCGAGGTGCGCCAGTACGGCGCGCTCAACAACGTGCCGGCGCAGAGCATGCCCAACGTGCGCAACGCCATGTACCTGGCCTCGGAATCCATCCGCCTGCTGGAAAAGGAGCACCTGCCGGGGCTGGCGCCCAAGGCGCAGGAGGATCTCAAGGAGTTCAAGCGGCAGATCGACCAGGCCACCCGTTTCATCCCGCTGTGGGTCAAGGTGGCAGTGGCCATCGCCCTGGGGCTGGGGACCCTGGTCGGCTGGCGGCGCATCGTCATCACCGTCGGCGAGCGTATCGGCAAGACCCACCTGACCTATGCCCAGGGCGCCTCGGCCGAACTGGTGGCCATGGGCACCATCGGCGCGGCGGACGCCTTCGGCCTGCCGGTCTCCACCACCCATGTGCTGTCGTCCGGGGTGGCCGGGACCATGGCCGCCAACGGCTCCGGACTGCAGTGGGCGACGGTACGCAATCTGGCGCTGGCCTGGGTGCTCACCCTACCGGTGGCCATGGCGCTGTCCGCGTCACTCTACTGGCTGCTGGTGCACCTGTTCTAAGAGCCTGATCAAAATCTGCTGCGCGTCGGCCAAACTGTGTTGAAAATGGCCTGGAAGGCCAGCCCCGTCGGAATGCTCATTTACCACTCGTAAACCCGAGCGCGGGTCCGATCCGCTTCCTCAGCTATTTTCGCGGGGCCGCCCAGGCCTTGTTTGTCTCTAGCTCGCGAGATTTTAACCAGGCTTTGACACGGCTTCGGTCAGGCAGCGGCGGAATAGCGCCACGGCCGGCAGGTCGCGCCCGGCGTGGCGAGCGATGACCTGCAGTTCGCGGTGGAAGGTGAGGGGGCCCAGGGACAGCCGGCGCACCCGGGGATGCTCCAGCCAGAGGCCGGCGCAGGGCACCAGGGCCACGCCCAGGCCGTGTTCCACCATCTTGACGATGGCATCGAGTTCGTCCAGTTCGAGCACCTGGCGCACCGCCAGCCGCTGCTCGCGCAGAAAGGCGCTGACCCGGCGCCCGCCAAAGGAGTGGCGGTCGTAGCGGATGAAGGGCTGGGTTTCCAGCAGCAGGCGCGGATCATCGCCGGGCAGGTCCGGCGGCGCGATCAGCACGAAGGGTTCCTGCAGCAGGGTGGTGGCGTGCAGCTCCTTGGGCAGTTCGAAGGGCGGGCGGATGAGGATGGCCAGATCCAGCTCGCCGGCATCCACCTGGCTGAGCAGCGCCAGGGATACGCCCGGCACCAGCCGCGGTTCCAGGCGTGGCGCCCGCTGGCGCAGCCGTACCAGGGTGCCGGGCAGCAGGCCGGTCTGGACGCTGGCGATGGCGCCGATGCGCAATTCGCCCTGGATCTCGTCACCGGCGCCGGCCATGCGCGCGTAGGTGGCGAGGATCTCTTCGGCCAGCGGCAGGGCCCGGCGACCGGCGGCATTGAGCAGGGCGCTGCGACCATTGCGGTCGAACAGGCTCACGCCCAGATTCTGTTCCAGGGTGCGGATCTGGGCGCTCACCGCCGAGGGCGTGAGGCCCACGTGCAGACCGGCCGCGGCAAAACTGCCATGGCGGGCCACGGCGAGCAGGGTCTTGAGTTCGCGAAGCATGATGGTGGCCTGAAGTCAGGAGAGGCCACTGTAGCGAGCCCCAAAATTTTTGTCGCTCGGGGGCAGTAAAATACGCTTTATGCACAGGAAAACCTGGGGTGAGAATGGCTGCATTCCCCCTCAGCAGGATTTCCCAGCATGGCCCTGTCGCCCTTTCACCTCGCCATTCCCGTTTACGATCTGGCCGCCGCCCGGCACTTCTACGGTGATGTCTTCGGCCTCGCCGAAGGTCGCTCCAGTGATCACTGGGTCGACTTCGACTTCTATGGCCATCAGCTGGTGATCCACGAGCACCCCAAGACCGCGTCCCAGGACGAGGCCCATACCAACGCCGTGGACGGGCACAACGTGCCGGTACCGCACTTCGGCATCGTGCTGGGCTGGGACGAGTGGGAAGCCCTGGCCGAGCGTCTGCGCGCCCGGGAAACCCGGTTCGTCATCGAGCCCTATATCCGCTTCCAGGGCCAGGTCGGCGAGCAGGCCACCATGTTTCTCTTCGACCCCTGCGGCAATGCCCTGGAGTTCAAGGCCTTCAAGGACATGAGCCAGCTGTTCGCCAAATAGGACGACTCGGCAGGTCTGATGTCACGCAACCTAGGCAAAAGACGCGGCAGCGGCCATCCTTGCAGCCTTGCCCGTCGCCCGGTTGCCGCCATGAATGCCCGCCAGCCCTTTCTCGATCCCTATCACCAGACCATCCGCCAGCTGTCCGATCGCATCGTCGCGGCCCAGGCGCCGATCCGCATCCTCGATGCGGTGAAGTGGGACGACGGGGTGCGCCAGGGTTTCCTGGAGGGCAAGGGCAAGCGCCTGCCGGCGGTGGATCGCGCCTTCTACGAGGGACGCCCGCTGGGCTTCGACGGCGATGCGCTCAAGGGCGAATTCCAGAGCATCGAGCGCGAGGTCACCCGCCAGCTCGGCCAGTTCAATCCGGTCGGCCAGATCATGAGGCGCATGTGCCGCGAATACCGCATGGTGATCCGCATGCTGCAGGCGCGCGGCACCCCGGATTTCGGCCTGATCTCCCAGGAGCTCTATGGCGCGGCCTCGGACGCTTTCCATGCCGGCGATCCGACCCTGGCCGACCTGGGCATGATGATGTCCAGCTACCTGGACAACATCGCCCATCGCGGCGCCCTGGAAGACGAACCCAAGACCCTCACCGCCAAGGACGCCGTGCCCATCCTGCAGGCGCGCCTCAATCGGGTGTTCGGTGAGACGGAAGGCACCATCCGGGTGTTCGAGTCAGATGGCATCGTCGCCGACGCCGCGGCCGGCGCCGACTACATCAAGGTGCGCGCCGACGCCCTGTTCAACGAACGCGACGTCCGTGCGCTGGAGGTCCACGAGGGCCTGGTGCACGTCGGCACCACCCTCAATGGCCAGAACCAGCCGATCTGCACCTTCCTGGCCAAGGGCCCGCCGTCGTCCACCGTGACCCAGGAAGGCCTGGCGATCCTCATGGAGGTGATCGCCTTCGCCTCCTATCCGACCCGGCTGCGCAAGCTGACCAATCGCACCCGCGCCATCCACCTGGCCGAGGACGGCGCCGATTTCCTCGAGGTGTTCCGCTTTTTCCAGGAGCAGGGCTACGACCTGGAGTCGGGCTACCAGAACGCCAGCCGGGTGTTTCGCGGCTCGACGCCGACGGGGCTGCCCTTCACCAAGGACCTGTCCTATCTCAAGGGCTTCATCCTGATCTACAACTACATCCAGCTGGCGGTGCGCAAGGGCAAGCTGGAGCAGATCCCGCTGCTGTTCTGCGGCAAGACCACCCTGGAAGACATGCGCATCCTGCGCCAACTGGTGGACGAAGGCGTGGTGGTACCGCCCAAGTACCTGCCGGCGCAATTCCAGGACCTCAACGCCCTGGCGGCCTGGATGTGCTTCTCCAACTTCCTCAATCACCTGAGCCTGGATCGGATCGAGGCGGATTACGCCAATATCCTCTAAGAGTCTGCTCAGGCGCTGACATGAAAAAGCCCCGGCAGGCCGGGGCTTTTTCGTTTCAAGGCGACGCTGGCGTCACTCGCCCTTGAAGGCCGCCGCGATGCTCGGCTCGCTGTCACCCGCGCGCGAATCAGTCGAACGCTCCGGCACGAAGGCCAGGGCGCGATTGAGGGCGCCGCAGGCTTCCAGGCCGCTGGCGCGGGCGATGGCTTCGGCCACGGCGCTGCCGGGAATGGTCTCGTCGCGCAGCAGCTGGTCGGTGATGTCGTCCAGCGCCGGCTTGAGTTCGGTGATCAGCGCCAGGCAGCGGTGATCCAGGCTGTGCAGCAGCTGATCGGCAGAGGCGATGCTGGGCCCGGCGTCGAACTCGATGCCGGCGTCGCGCAGGGCCTGCAGGCTGAGCAGCGAGCCGCTCGGGCCCATGCCCAGGGAGGCGACCATGGACAGCGCCAGCTTGGAGGCTTCCTGCAGATCCTGGGCGGCACCCGAGGAGACCTCGTTGAAGTACAGCTGCTCGGCGCAACGACCGGCCAGCAGCATCTGGATGCGGCCTTCGAGTTCCGACTTCAGGTGCAGGCGCTTGTCTTCGGTGGGGGTGATCAGGGTCACGCCCAGGGCCTGGCCACGGGGCAGCAGGGTGACCTTTTCCACCCGACCGACGTTGAGCACCGCGGCGACCAGGGCGTGACCGGCTTCGTGTACGGCGATGCGGGTGCGCTCGGCCGAACCCAGCGGGGTGACGCCGACCGGTTGCTCGCCGATGCGGCAGGTCTCGATGGCCTCGACGAAGTGCGCCATGGTCACGGCGCTGGCGTTCTCGCGCGCGGCCAGTAGGGCGGCGTGGTTGCTGATGTAGGCGATGGCCGCCGGGGTCAGGCCCACGGTGCCGCGGGAGAGGGCGGCCAGGTCCAGCTCGCCTGCGCAGGGCAGCTTGCCGGCATAGAGTTCGAACAGCGCACGGCGGTCTTCCAGACTCGGCAGCGGCACGGCGATGGTGCGGTCGAAGCGACCTTCGCGGCGCAGCGCCGGATCCAGGGAATCGGCGAAGTTGGTGGCGCCCAGCACCAGCACGCCGCTGGTGCCGTCGAAGCCGTCCAGCTCGGTGAGGAACTGGTTGATGATGCGGTTGGCCTCGGCATCGCTGGAGCGCGACTGCTCGGCGCGGCGGCCGATGCCGTCGATCTCGTCGATGAAGATGATGCAGGGCGCCTTCTTGCGCGCGGTGCGGAACAGCGACTTGACCTTCTGGATGCCGACCCCGAAGAACATCGAGGAGAAGTCGCTACCGGTCACCTGGATGAAGTGGGCGTTGCACTCGGTGGCCAGGGCCTTGGCCAGCTGGGTCTTGCCGGTGCCGGGCTCGCCGGTCAGCAGCACGCCCTTGGGCGGACGGGCACCCAGGGCGGCGAAGGCCTTGGGATTGCGCAGGCAGGTGGTGACGTCTTCCAGCGCCCGCTTGGCTTCGGCGGCGCCGACCACATCCTTGAAGGAGATGCCGGTGCCCTTGCGATGCAGCTTGAAGGGGCTGGCGAATCTCAGGGCCAGGGGGATGGCCAGCAACAGCAGGAGCAGGTAGCCCGGCAGGTTGATCAGCAGGGCGTCGAGCCAGGGATGACGCTGCCCGGATTCGCTCCAGGTGGCCACCGGGAACAGCGGTTCGGCCTGGGTGGCGTAGTCGGCCAGCAGGCGATCGGCGATGCGCCCGCCGTTGTCGGCCACGGCGTAGTGCTCGCCGCGATTGGTGTCTATGTAGAGGGTGTGATCACCGATCACGGCGCCGGTGATGGCCTTGGCGCGCAGATCGCCCAGCAGCACGGAGAGATCACGTGGCTGCTGGGTCCAGTGTTCGGGAGCCTGCTGCACGCTGGCGAGCATGGCGGTGGCGGTAGGCGCCGGCGTGCTGGGCGTGAGCCACAGCCAGCTGGCCAGGCTGAGGACGGTGACGAGGGCCAGGGCGCCGGCGATGAGCAGGCGCGGATATTTGGAAACGACGGACTTCTTCATTCACATACCGTTAGGGTAGGAGCGACATCGGACGCGGACTCCCGGATTATCGGCCTGTGGCGAAAAGGGTGAACCTCAGTTCCCCGGAAAACGATGAGTGGACTCACCATCCGTCGAGTAGCGTCACACTTTCGGTCTTTTTCGCGGTCCGCAAGACCCTGTTGTTTTGCCGCAGATGTCAGGAGTCAACGCATCCATGCCCAATCCCATCGACTGTCGCGACGGTCTCGCCGCGTTGCCGCCGGTGCTGCTCGAACACCTGCGCCAGGCCGACGAGGTGCTGGTCCTGACCGGTGCCGGCGTGTCGGCGGAAAGCGGCATCGCCACCTTTCGCGAGGCCCTGAACGGGCTCTGGGCGCGCTTCGATCCGGCGCAACTGGCCACGGCCGAAGCCTTCGTCGAGGATCCGGTGCGGGTCTGGAGCTGGTACGAGTGGCGACGTGCCCAGGTGCTGGCGGCCCAGCCCAATCCCGCGCATCGTGCCCTGGCGGACTGGGGCCGGCAGCACGGGCGGTTGCGCCTGGTCACCCAGAATGTCGACGACCTGCACGAGCGCGCGGGCAGTCGCGAGGTGATTCATCTGCACGGCAGCCTGCATGCGCCGCGCTGCTTCGCGTGTGCGCGGCCCTTGGCAGCGCCGGCGTTGCCGGAATCGGCGGAGCAACTCGTGGCGCCGCCGCTCTGTCCCGCCTGTGGCGGTCTGGCCCGGCCTGGGGTGGTCTGGTTCGGCGAGGCTTTACCGGCAGAGGCCCTGGCCAGCGCCTGGGCCCTGGCCGAGCGCTGTGACCTCTGCCTGGTGGTCGGTACCTCGGGGCTGGTGCAGCCGGCGGCCAGTCTGCCCGGGGTGGCGCGCCAGCAGGGCGCCACGGTGGTGCGCATCGATCCGCAGCCGGCGGCGGATTTCAAGGGTGACTGGCAGCTGCTGGGCGCAGCCGGGATGATTCTGCCGGCGCTGCTGGAGCGCCTCTAGCCTTTAGTGCAGCGCCTGGCCACCGGTCCCCAGGGCATCCAGGGCGCGCTTGAGGGCGGTGTAAGCCTGACGCTGCTCGTCGTCTTCGGTCAGCAGGCCGTCGAACAGGGTGGCGACCAGCGCCGGATCCTGGGCGACGAAGCGGTCGATCAGGACGTCGTTGTCCTGGCGCCCGGCGGTGATCAGCAGCACGGCGAGCTGGGCGACATAGCGCGCCGCCAGCGGATAGGCCTTGAGAAAGACCTTGAAGGGCGCATCGGCCAGTCCCGGCGCGAAACCCTTGGCCAGGCCCTGCTGGGCCGCGGCGATGGCCTGGCGGACGGCGTCCTGCCAGTTGCCGGCGGTCACCGCGCCCGCCGGCAGGGCGCGGCGCATCTGGCCGAGCAGGCTGTTGAGGAAGATGCGGCGGTTGGTCTGGTAATCGTCGTCGGTATCGAGCAATTCGCGGCGAATGCGGACCAGGACGCGATCGTCCTCGGCGTCGGCGGTCACCGCCTGCTTGAAGGCCAGGGTCAGTTCGCGGTCCAGCAGGCCGGGCTTGCGACCTTCCAGCTCGGCCTGCAGCAACGGACCGCTGGAGTCGGCGAAGAAGAAGCGCTCGGCGTGGGGCGCCAGGCGTTCGCGCAGGCGCGGCCAGAGCTCCGCCGCGAACAGTTGCTCGGCCGTGCTGCCGGAAACGATGACGCGGTGCTGCGGCGCCTCGGCCAGATAGTCGAACAGCGCGGGGGTATCGAGCGCGGTGCGATCGACGATGAGGTAACGGTGCTTCACGGCAACTCCTGAATGCGACGGCCGCACCTGTCGGGGTGCGGCGGGATGGCCGTTAGTCTATAGGAAGGCGGGAACGCTTGGCCCGGGCTTTGGCCTAATCAACCAGGGTGCAGCCCGCGACACCCTTCCTTTCGCGGCCGGAGGACACCAAGATGCGCAAGACCCCGCTGATCCTTGCCCTGAGCGCTGCCCTGGCCCTGGTGGCCGGTCCCAGCCTGGCCGCCAGCAGCAACAACGACGCCGGGGTGACCGGCAACGGCATCGGCGCCCCGGGCAGCTCCAACACCAGCAACAGAGACAGCGCGGACGATACCTCCAGCGCCACGCCGTCCACCCAGAAGAAGGCCGACAAGACGCCTGCCACCAAGGGCCAGGGCAGCCAGCAGAAGCGCGTGCTTAACGATTGATGGTCAAACAAAAGGCGCCTCTCAGGGCGCCTTTTTTCGATCGCAGCCTGTGACGGCGGAAAAGTCTCAGCAGGCGCGGGTGTAGCGGACCTGCCAGTCGAGTCGCTCATGGGTGGCCCGCTCGATACGGGCGCGACTGTCGCAGATGAAGGCTTCCAGCAGGGAGTTGTCCAGCAGATCGACCCGCGCGATGCGGCGTTGCAGGAGCGCCGTACCGTTGGGCGCATAGACCTCGACGTTGAAGGTCGCCTGATCCTGGGCGGTCATGGCGCACAGCATCGGTTGAAAAGCGCCCTTGATAATGGTGTTCGCATCCGTGAACTTCAGCGGCTCGGCCATCGCAATCACTCCTGTCAGCTATAACGCTTCGACCGATTCTTGGGCGACCCGTTCGACTTTTGCCATGACCGGCTGGCAGATTTGTGATGCAGGCGGTGGCGCTGCCCGTGCAGGGGACGGCCGGTCAGTTGATCAGGGTACCGAAGGCCTTGTCCGCCTCTATCACCTCGGGCAGTTCGCCCAGCAGAAGCTCCAGATCCACGCCTTCCAGCAGCGGATTGGCCAGCGCCGCCTTGGCCTGGTCGTTGATGCCGCCGTGCCGCCGCAGGACAAAGGAAATCAGGCGCGCCTGGGCAACCATGCGCGCCGGAGCGGAATCCTCGGGCGCATCCTGGGGATGCAGCTGGTAGGCGATGGCATGCTGGATCACCACCGGCAGCTGCCAGCGGCGGGCCAGCTCGGCGCCCACCTCCGGATAGCCGAAGCCGATGGCCTGGTCGGCCGGCACCGGGGCGCGCTGCTCGGCGTCGATGCGCACGGCGATGTCGGGTGCCGCGGTCCTGATCAGCAATTCGCCGATGCTGTGCAGCATGCCGCAGGTGAAGGCGGTCTCGGGATCGGCACCGGCCTGGCGGGCGAGGACGCGGCAGATGCTGGCCACATCGAAGCTGTGCTGCCAGAAGTCCCGCGGATCGAAGCTGGGGTTGTGGCGGAAGGCCGCGGTCACCGCCGAGGCCAGCACCAGGGTGCGCAGGGCGTCGAAGCCCAGGCGGATGGCGGCGCCTTCGATGCTGGTGGACGGTCGCACGCCACGAAAACGCACCGAGTTGGCCAGGCGCAGGACCTTGGCCGAGAGCACCGGATCCAGCGCCAGGTTGCGAGCGACGTCTTCGATGCTGCTGTTAGGATCGTCGAACTGCTGGATCAGCTCCTGAGCCACCTTGGGAATGCTGGGAAGGGTATGCAGGTGATCGAACAGAGCATCGATTTCCATGATGGCGCCTGGTTTGTTCTATACCGAAGGTGGGAACTGATAAGTCGCTGAAAGCATGAACGACGGCCTGGGCGCTGCCAAGCCTAGCCGAGAATCCGCAGCGATGAGCTTAGCGGGCCGGGCGCTGCGGGTTGCAGGATGAGCTGACCGGTGGCGTCATTTCGCCGCCGTCCGTTGGCTCGATCCGTGCGTGGCCGTGGTCCTATGCGTTCCAGTGATGGGCGAAGCGATAACCAGACGTCTATTGTCTTGCTTGAGTCCGCTTTCCGCCGACGACGGGCCACGAATGGGATAGCATCCAGTGATATCAGTTGGCCACTAAATTTGGCGTTCGAGTTGTGCAATGACTTATCAGACTCACATTCGCCAGATGCTGCAGTTGCCCAATGTGCTGGCGCAGAGCACCGGCATCCTGGGCTGGTTGATCAGCACGCTGATCAACCCCTTCCTGACCGCCGGGGTGCCGGCCTGGGGCTGGCTGGCCTTTGCCGGCATGATCGGCTCCTGCCTGGCCATGACCACTGCCCGGCGTTTCGCCGTCTGGCGCCTGTTCGCCCTGGTATTCGTGCTGTTCGAGGCCCTGGCCTTTCGCTTCCAGATCCTCGGCATGGGCGAGGCTGGCCATGCCTGGATGATTCCCATGGCCATCGTCATCATCCTCGGCTCGACCATTCTGTTTTCCCATGTGCTCGACTACGGCATCGCCGCCGCGGCGGTCTGGTTGCTGCTGTTCTATGGCGAACTGGACACCATCACCGCGGCGGCCCTGCCGCTGTTCGTGGTCATGCTGGGGGCCAGCCTGGCATTGGGGCTGTTGCTCAATGCCACCTTCGTCCGCATCGTCGCCAGCACCCTGGAACTCAAGGAAAGCTATCGGCTGCAGGCGGAAACCGATGCCCTCACCGGGATCAGCAACCGCCGCGCACTAATGCTGGACATGGAGCAGGTCTGCCGAGAGGGATCGCCGTCCTGGTATTTCGTCATGCTCGACATCGACGACTTCAAGCGGATCAACGACAGATTCGGCCACGACGTGGGGGACCAGGTGCTCAAGGAGATGGCCGTTACCCTGGGCAGGCACTTCCCGGGTGGACGCTTCGGGCGCCTGGGCGGCGAGGAATTCGGCGTGCTGTTGCAGGCCGAGGATGAGCGCCAGCTGGCGCAGCGACTGCAGGCGCTGCTGGACGATATCCGCAGCAGCACCTGTACCGGCAGCTGTTTTTCCTTCAGCGCCGGGGTGGCGCGCCTCGCCCCGGGCTATCAGCCCTCGGAGCTGCTCAAGCAGGCCGATGGCGAGCTCTATCAGGCCAAGCGCGCCGGCAAGGACCGGGTGCACTACCGCGGCGGCATGATCTGCGGCTAGGCCCGTCCGCACGGCGCCCTGGCTACGTCTAGAGCCCCTGATCTGCCAGCGGCGGATGGGTGCGATTGCGGCCCAGGTGCTTGGCGCGGTAGAGCGCGGCATCGGCGCTGGCCAGCAGGTCGGCGGGCTGGGGCGGCGGGGTCTGGCCGGGCGGCTGGACGGCGATGCCGAGACTGACGGTGATGCGACCGAAGGGACTGGTGGCATGGGCCACCTCCAGTACCTGCAGGCGTTCCTGGACCGTGGCGGCCACCCGCTGGGCGCCGCTTTCGTCGCAGTTGGGCAGCAGCAGGACCATCTCCTCACCCCCGTAGCGCGCCGCCAGGTCGCCCGGGCGGCGCGCCGCCGAGGCCACCACGCCGGCCACCGCCTGCAGACAGCGATCGCCCGCGGGATGGCCGTAGTGGTCGTTGTAGGCCTTGAAGTGATCGATGTCGATCATCAGCAGGCTGAGCGACTGGGCGTTGCGTTGCGCCCGGGCCAGCTCCACCGGCAGCAGGTTGTCGAACTGCCGACGATTGCCCAGCCCGGTCAGGCTGTCCTTGAGCGTCAGCAGGTGCAACTCGTCATGGGCCTGGCGCAGGGCCACGGCGCTGCGTTCGCCGGCGCGGATCTCGCGCAGCAGGCTGAAGCCGAAGACCAGCATGCCGACGATGATGAGGCCCACCACCGTCACCGATCTCAGCATGTCCTGGCGCCAGCTGGCGAGGATGTCGCTCCGGGAGATACCGGCCAGCGCCACCAGCGGATAGCCTTCCAGATGCTGGAAGGCATAGAGGCGTTCGCGGCCGTCGAGCATGGCGCGCACCAGGGCGGTACCGCTGGGGGCCTGGGTCACGTACTGGCGAAACAGCGTGCTGCTGGCCAGCGGGGTGCCGACGTGCTCGGGCACATAGGGCCGGCGGACCATCAGGGTGCCATCGTCCTGCGCCAGGGTGATGGCGCCGCGGGCGTCCAGTTTGAAGCGCTCGTAGTAGTCGACGAAGTACTGCAGGCGGATGGTGGCCAGCAGGACACCGGCGAAGCGACCGTCGCGGTCTTCCAGCCGGCGTGATACCGGGATGATCAACTCGTGGGTGCTGCGACTCTCGATCACCGTGCCGACGTGCAGCACGTCGGCGGCGTGCTGGCGGTGAAACTGGAAATACTCGCGATCGGCATTGTTGGCCCGGGGCGGCTCGCTGCTCTTGTCGGTCACCCGCCATTCGCCATCGCGACCGTAGATGAACAGCCCGTGCAGTTGCGGCAGGAGGGCGGCCTGGCGCGCCAGCAGGCGATGCACCCGGGGGCGGTCCAGGTGATCGAGGGGTTGATCCTCCAGGCGGTCGCGGATGCTGACCAGCAGCGAATCCGCTTCCTTGATGGCGTCGTCGGCATGCTGCGCCGCCGCCAGGGCGATGTTGCCGACGTCGCTGCGCGCGCTGGCGAAGGCGTTCTGGTAATTGCGCCATACCTGCCAGGACTCCAGCGCCAGGATCACCGCGACGGCACAGACCAGCAGCCACAGCGCCCGGCGCTGGGTGGCCGGGTTGCGCGGCGGGAGGGGAGTATCGTCGGCGTCGACCATGGCGGGAAAGCTTCCTCGTCCTCGGTGTGCAGGAGACCGCGCGCCGGGCGATTCAGGCCACTACACGGGGATAAAAGTCAGACAAGTCTACAGTTTCGTCGGAATCTTGCAGAGCGTACGAATCCTCGCGTCACAGCCGTGGTCACTAGCGATATAGCTGTCCTTGAGATGGCGCCCAGCCAACTGCCCGACCGGGAGGTCAAAGATGTCGCAGATCGCCGAACAGATCGTCGAAGACGCCATGCAGCGCATCGAGGAGAACGAGCCGCAGCATGCCGCCGATCCCGTGCGCAACTTTTCCCTGACCCTGACCGATCCCGCGGAGATCCGGGTCGGTGCGGAAATCTACTTTCTCTTCGAACAGCGCCTCAAGGGGTTCTATCCGGATGCCCGGGTAGTAGTGCGCGGTCATGCCGCCGAGGGCTACAACATCACCGCCCAGGTCGAGCGTCGCCGCTCGGCCTGATGGCCGCGCCCTCGGCTCGTGCTAGCTGGGGGCCAGCTTGACCAGTTGCCGGGCCAGCAACGGCCCGGTCAGCACCACCCCGATCAGGCGCAGCGCCTGCATGGCCAGCACCAGGCCGACATCGGCATGGGCATCCACCGCGATGATGGCCATGGAATCCAGTCCGCCCGGACTGGTCGCCAGGTAGGCGGTAAGAAATTCCACGTGCATCAGCTTCGCCATCAGCAGGGCCGAGAAGGCACAGAGCGCGATCAGCAGCAGTGAGGCGAAGATCAACTTGGGCAGGGCGCGCCAGACATAGGCGACCGTGGCCCGGTCGAATCTCAGGCCGACATAGCAGCCCATGGCGCCATAGGCCGCCGCGAGCAGCAGATGGGGCAGGGTGATGTCCAGCCAGCCGTTGAGTTGCAGCAGGGCGCCGAGGGCGATCGGCAGCAGCAGGGCACCGGCAGGAAACAGCCGGCCGCCCAGCCAGCTGCCGGCGAGGGCCACCGCCAGGGTCAGGGCCAGGTTGAAGGCGAAGTGGCCGTCCAGGCTGACCACCGTCGCCTGATGCCCGGTGCCGCTGCCTTCGGCGCCCAGCAACCGGCCGACCAGGGCACTGATCAGCACCACGCAGACCACCCGGACATATTGCATGGTGGCGACGATGCGGGGATCGGCGCCGTATTCCTCGGCCATGGCCACCATGGCGGCCGCGGCGCCAGGCGTGGTGCCCCAGGCAGCGGTACTGCCGGGCAGACCACCGAAGCGCACCAGCAGGGCGCCGGTGAGCAGGCTGAGCAGCACGGTCAGGGCGGTGGCCAGCAGCATCACCGGCCAGTGTTCGGCGACCGTGAGCAGCACCGCGGCGGTCATGGCATGGGCGATCAGGCAGCCCACCACGCCCTGGCCGGTCTGGAACAGACGCCGTGGCAGGCGAATGGTGGCGCCGCAGACGCCAAAGCCGATGGCCACCAGCATGGGGCCGAGAAAGAGCGCCGCGGGAACTTGCAGCCAGCTGAGTCCGCCGCCGACCAGGGCGGAGCAGAGGATCAGGGCCAGCCATTGCAGCAGTGGAGGAT